>JAPSJS010000066.1 GCA_031178065.1 Altererythrobacter sp. | reverse complement strand
AAGTCGATGCGCGCGGCCCCGGAATACCGCGGCAAGGGCGCGGGCGAGGCGGTCCTGCTCCACCTGCTGGGGGAGGCGCAGACACGCGGCTACCGCTGGTTGGGGCTGGAGACCGGGCGCCCCGAAGCGTTCCTGCCTGCCTTGCGGCTTTACGAAAAGCACGGCTTTGCCGAATGCCCGGCGTTCGGCGACTACGTCTCCGACGAGTTCAGCCTGTGCATGGAGAAATGGCTGTGACGATCGACCGCCGAACCGCGCTCGCGAGCGGACTCGCGCTGGCGGCGGGCGCCTGCGTGCCGATCGAGCGCGACCTCGCCGGGCGCTTCGGTGCCCTGCTGCGCATCATTGAGGCGCAGGGGAACGGCACGCTCGGCGTCGCGGTGCTCGATACCGGCACCGGCCGCGTCTGGGGCCATGCCGACTATGCACGCTTTCCGCACTTGTCCTCGTTCAAGCTCTCGCTCGCCGCGCTCGTGCTGCATCTCGACGAGACGGGTGCAATCGACGCCGGCGAGCACATCACCTGGACCGAGAACGACCTGCTCGCCTACGCACCGTTCGCGAAGGAGCGGCTGGAGGAAGGCGCGACTCTGCGCGAGCTGGCCGAGTTCACCCAGAAGCTGAGCGACAACACGGCGGCAAACGTTCTCCTGCGGCGGCTCGGCGGACCCGAGCGGCTGACAGCATTCTGGCGTGCGCTTGGCGACGAGACGAGCCGCCTCGACCGCTACGAGCCCGAGCTCAACCTGGTGCCGCCCGGCGAGATCAAGGACACTACCACCCCCGCCGCCATGGCACGCACTTTGGGCAAGCTGCTCTACGGCGATGCGCTGGGCGAAGCGGCGCGCGCCACGCTCAAGCTGTGGATGGCCGAGACCCGCACCGGCACGAAGCGGGTGCGCGCCGGGCTCCCGCCCGAATGGCCCTCGGGCGACAAGACCGGCACTTCGCTCGCGCCCGGCATGGGCAGCGTCTATGTCGACGTCGGCTACGTCGAGCCGACTGACCGCCCCCCGCTGACCTTCGCCACATACTTCCGCGCCGCGCGCCAGCACACGGTGGCCGATCCAACCTCCGAAGCCGTGCTGGCGGAAGTGGGGCGCGTCATCGCGAGATATGTTCGGACGACCTGAATCTTGGCCTCTGCGTCATCGCAGCGAACGCTGATCGCTACCCGCCAGGTCGGACTTCGCTGCACGCGATCCCAGCTTTCGCGGGGATGACGGGGTGGGCCGCATTTACTCCCCCGCGAAAATCGCCACCTCGTTCGTGCCATCGCTGGTCGCGCGGCCGCGGTACATGCCGGGGGTGTTGAAGCTGAACACCGCCTCGCCGTCCTTCGATACGACGATCACCCCGCCGTCGCCGCCCAGTTCCCCGACGTCGGCGATCACCGCGTCGGCGGCCTGTTGCACGCTTTCGTCCGCCAGCAGCATGCGCGCGCAGATCGCATGCGCGACGCCGGCGCGGATAAAGTATTCGCCCGAGCCGGTGGCCGACACGGCGCAAGCGCGGTCGTCGGCCCAGGTGCCCGCGCCGATCACCGGCGAATCGCCGATGCGGCCCCAGCGCTTGCCGGTCATCCCGCCGGTCGAGGTGCCGGCGGCGAGGTGCCCAGCGGAATCGCGCGCCACCGCACCCACCGTGCCGAACTTGAACTCGACGTCGAGCGCGGCGAGATTTTCTGCCTTCATCTTCTCGAGCTGCTTGCGGCGATGTTCGGTCGCGAACCATTCGGGCGGCACGATCTCGAGGCCCTTCTCCGCCGCGAACTGCTCGGCGCCGTGACCCGAGAGGAAGACGTGGCGCCCATCCTCCATCACCGCACGCGCGAGGCGGATCGGATGGCGCACGGTCGTCACCCCCGCGACCGCTCCGGCGGCGCGCGTTTCGCCGTCCATGATCGATGAATCGAGTTCGTTCTTCCCGTCCCAGGTGAACACCGCGCCGCGGCCGGCGTTGAACTTCGGATCGTCCTCCAGCAGCACGATCACCGCCTCGACCGCATCCATCGCGCTGCCGCCCTGGCTGAGCACTTTCGCCCCCGCGTCGAGCGCGGACTGCAGGGCGGCGCGGTATTCCACCTCCTGCTCAGCGCTCATGTTCTCCCGCTTGAGCGTCCCCGCGCCGCCATGGATCGCGAGCGACCAGCGCGGCGCATCGTCCGCGTCCTGCGCCGAGAGCGAGGCCATCGGGGCGAGAGCGAGAAGCGCGAGCAATGCAGAGAGCTTGATCATGGCCGCGAGGCTAGCGTCGCGCCTGCCGAGAGCAAGGGTGAATTGGCCAATTCAGGCCGCGGAGGCGATCTCGGGCAGACGCGGGTCCACACCGCGCCGCCGCCGCGCGGCATCGAACAGCGCCACCGCAATCAGGAACGCCGCGCAGATCATCAGGAACTCGCCGCCATCCTCGATGAACGTCTCGATCTCGATCATCGCCTGCGTGTGCGGCCCCCAGACGACGATCAGATCGACCACGACACCGAAGAATGCCGCCGCCGCGACGCATCCGGCCAGGATCAGCGATTCGACCGCCGCCCGCAGCCGCGCATGGCGCAGGCTGACGAACAGCGCGACCAGCCAGAATGCGCCGATCGCGAGAAACAGGCTCGCCTCGCCGATATCGTTCGGCGCGACCGGCAGCGGCCATCCGGCGAACCAGCTTCCAAAGGCATGGCCGAAGCGCTCGTGGATCTCGATGCTGTTGTCGAGCGTCAGCCAGGCGAACAGCAGCGCGTTGGCGAGATAGACGCTCGCTCCGTCCCACCGCCACATGACGAACAGCATCGCCGCAACCGCGAAAGTCAGCGCATATTCCAGCCATTCGCCGAAGCCCCCATCCGAGGCGAGGAAGAACTGCACCGGCAGATGCGCATCGGTCAGTTCGCCGTAATGCGCCGCGACGTCGAGGCCGACCAGCACGCCCGCATAGGGAAGCAGGAACAGCGCCGCCGTGCGCAGGCTACGCGAGAATGCGATCTCGGCCAGAACCGAGATGGCCTCGCGAAAGAGGGCCCGAGGCTGCATCGATACGTCTCCGAAAGGTTCCGCAGGTGGGCGGAAACGCCCTTGATAGCGCCCGGTAAGGGCAGGAACGGTTAAGCCGAATACTTAACGCAGGCCTACCGCGCACCTGCCGGGCGAGGAACGGCAATGGTTACCGCCTCAGAGCCATTTCCACTTCCGGAACAGCGCGAGCTGCGTCAGCATGATCGCGGCGCAGAGCGCGACCACGATCCAGAAAGCCGCCGCATCATTCGCCCCCGGCATTCCACCGACGTTGATTCCGAGCAGGCCGGTGAGAAATGTCAGCGGCAGGAAGATCGCGGCCACGATCGTCAACAGATAGTTGGTCCGTTCAGACCCGGCGAGCGAGCGGGCGCGCAGCTCGTCCATCAGCACGACCGCGCTTTCCTTGCTGATGTCGACGTCGTCGAGGAAGCGGCGCAGGAGCGCGATGGTCTCCGCGATCTCGCGCCGGTCGTGCGCTTCGAACCACTCCGGCGCATCGCGCGCGATTGCCTCCAGCGCGACGTGCTGCGGCCCCATGTGGCGCTGGAGCGCGAGGCAGTTCCGGCGGATCGCGACTGCGTTGGAGAGCACCTCATCGTTGCTCTCCTCCTCCATGTCGAGGTCTTCCAGCCGGTCGATCTCGTCGTTCATGTCGACGATCGCGGCGTTCATTCGCTGCACCATGTTGCCGGTCAGCGACGTCACAAGCGAGCCGGCGTCGACCGGGCCGGCGCCCGCTTCGAATTCCAGCAGCGTGTCCTGCGGCGTCTGCAGCGGCGCGCGGCGCAGGGTGACCAGCCGCGTCCCGTCGCTCCACAACTGCATCGAGACCATGTCCTCCGGCGCGGCGCCGGGGTTGAAGTTGATCCCGCGCAGCATCGCGACCAGCGTTTCGCCCTCGCGGAACGCGCGCGGGCGGGTCGCATCGCTGGTAAGCAGACGGGCGGTCTGCTCCGGAATGCCGAGCTCCGCCTGGAGCCAGTCGGAGACGCCGGGATGGGTCCGCCGCAAGTGAAGCCACAGCACTTCGCCCGCCGTGGCCGGGCCCCATCCCTGCGCCTCTTCCCAGCCGATCGCCCGCGCGCCGCCCCTGCCGTCGAGCACGCGGCCGAACAGCAACGCCGTTTCGTCCTCGTTCTCGTCGGTCGGATCGGCCAGATCGTTCATCGCGCCTTCCATGCCGCAAACGCCAGGCGCTGTCATTGCTCCTTCATCGGGCTGCGCCTATATGGCGGGCCATGTCCGAGATACGTCCGTGGCGCACGATCGCGCGTCGCCAGTCCCGCCAGATCATGGTCGGCAACGTGCCGGTCGGCGGCGATGCGCCGATCACCGTGCAGACGATGACCAACACCCCGACCGAGGACGCCGCCGCGACGATCGACCAGATCCGCCGCTGCGAGGAGGCGGGGGCGGATATCATCCGCGTCTCGTGCCCGACCGAGGAAGCGACCGCCGCGCTGCCGCTGATCGTGCGCGCCTCGAACATCCCGATCGTCGCCGACATCCATTTCCACTACAAGCGCGCGCTCGAGGCTGCCGACGCCGGCGCCGCCTGCCTGCGGATCAACCCCGGCAATATCGGCAGCGACCAGCGCGTCGGCGAAGTGGTCCGCGCAGCCAAGGCCAACGGCTGCGCGATCCGCATCGGCGTCAACGCCGGCAGCCTCGAAAAGGACCTGCTCGAGAAATACGGTGAGCCTTGCCCCGAAGCGCTGGTCGAGAGCGCGCTCGACCATATCAAGCTACTGCAGGATCACGACTTTCACGAATACAAGGTGGCGGTGAAGGCGAGCGACGTGTTCCTTGCCGTCGCCGCCTACATGGGCCTCGCCGAAGCGGTCGACTGCCCGCTGCACCTCGGCATCACCGAAGCCGGCGGGCTGATCGGCGGGACGGTGAAATCGAGCATCGGCATCGGCAACCTCCTGTGGGCCGGGATCGGCGACACAATCCGCGTCTCGCTTTCCGCCGAGCCCGAAGACGAAGTGCGCGTGGGGTTCGAGATCCTCAAGGCGCTCGGCCTGCGGACCCGCGGCGTGCGCGTCGTCTCGTGCCCCTCCTGCGCGCGGCAAGGCTTCGATGTGATCCGCACCGTCCAGGCGCTGGAGGAGCGGCTCTCACACATCAAAACCCCCCTTTCACTCTCGGTCCTCGGCTGCGTGGTCAACGGCCCGGGCGAGGCGCGCGAGACCGACATCGGCATCACCGGCGGCGGCAAGGGCAAGCACATGGTCTATCTGTCGGGCGTGACCGACCACCACGTGTCCGACGCCGACATGCTCGACCATATCGTCGAGCTGGTCGAGAAGAAGGCCGCCGAGATCGAGGCTGACATGAGCGACGCAGGCCAGGCCGACCCCCAGGAACACGAATTGCCTGAGGCGGCGGAGTAGCGCTGCGCTCAGAAGTAGATGTCGACATAGTCGGTCAGATCGTCGCACCATTCGAATTCGCGCAGCCGCCAGTACTGGCGGCCCTGGGTCACACCAAAGCGCCAGACCTTGTCGGCGGTACAGCGGCGGCCCGCGTCGGGCGTGTCGGTGATCGTCACGCGGCCATCGAGCAGGGAGTAGTCGGCGCCGATCTCGGTCACCACGCCCTCCACCGACACGCGGCCAGAACCGTCCTGCGCGCTCTGCGAGCCGGACAGGTGCCAGACGCCGTTCGCGTCGACCGTCACCTCCACGTCACCGCGCCGATCCCAAGCGATCCATTGCAGCGTCATGCCACCGTTGTTCCGCAGCCGATGCGCGGCGTCCTGGCTGAGGATGCGGGTGGCGGCGGGAGGCTCCGGCGTGATCTCCTCCACCGGCGGCGGGGCGGCTTCGGGTGGCGGCGCGGCCGTGCAGGCGGCTAGCGCCAGCAGCGCCGGCAGGGCAATGTGCTTCATGTGCGGCCAAACGTGTGGACGACGGGAGCCGTTCCCCGTTCACGCTCCCGTTACCGCTTGCTATGCTAAGGCCCGACAATGAACAGACGCGGCATCATCAAGGGCGCCCTGGCGCTGGGCGCAACCATGGCTCTCCCCTCGCGCCTCCCGGCGCAAGTGCGCAGCGGAAACCCGCGCGATGCGATTCTGGTGGAGATCGCCAAGCGCGAGCAGCAGAAGGCCGGATCGATCCTCTGGCGCACCGACATCGTCGGCATCGCCGACTACGGGCTGCGCAGTTCGGAGCCGCGCTTCCACTTCGTCAATCTCGAGGCGGGGCGAGTCGATTCTTACCTCGTCACTCACGGCAGCGGCTCCGATCCTGAGCACGACGGCTGGCTCAACTGGTTCTCCAACGTGCCCGAATCGCTCTGCACCAGCCGTGGCGCCTACATGACTTACGGCTGGTACACCGGGCAGTTCGGCACTTCGATCCGGCTCGAAGGGTTGGAGGCGGACAACTCCAACGCGCTCGACCGCGCCATCGTGATGCACCGCGCGGCCTATGCCGAGCCCGAGCATCTCGCCCGCTGGGGCCGCCTCGGCCGCTCCAACGGATGCTTTGCGATGGGCGATGCGGACTTCAAGCTTGCCCTGCTCCAGCTCGGCGGCGGCCGGGTGCTCTTCGCCGACCGCCTCGGCCTCGCGGCGGACGGCACGATCGTTCCGCGCCCCGCCCAGGGCGCCGGCCAGATCACGCCGCTGACACCCCAACCGCCCCGCGGCGAGGACATTCTCAACCCGGGCGTCTACTGAGCACCGGCCTCGTCATCCGAGCTTGCGCTGGGATGACGAAGATATGTTCCCTCAGGTGGTCTTCATGTCGTCGATGATCTCGACCGCTTCCTCGCTCGTGCGTCGCGCGCGGTTTTCCTGGCGGGGCTGGTCGAGCGCGGCGAGGACAGGGGCGTCGCGGCCGTAGATGTCCTTGAAGGTGCGCATCTCGCCGTCGATGTCGGTGCCCATCGTGAAATATGTGATGTAGACCGGCATCCGCGTGGTGAACGGCACCTTGGTGTACTCGCCCGACTTGAGGATCGCGACCGCCTCTTCCGCGGCGATCTTGCGCTCCTCGTCGGTGGTCGGATTCTTCGCCAGGATCGCCAGCGTGATCGCCAGTTCGCTCGCCCGCTCAGTGCGGATGCAGCCGTGGCTGAGCGCGCGGTTGGCATTGTTGAACAGGTGACGCGAGGGCGTGTCGTGCAGGAAGATCGCATGCGGATTGGGCATGTCGAGCTTCATCAGGCCGAGCGAATTACCCGGCCCCGGCTGCTGGACCACGGTGACGAAACCGGTCTCCTTGTCGCGCCAGCCCTTGTAGCCGTTGGCCCGCGCCCAGCCGGGATTGCCGAGCACCCGCGCGCCGAGCCCTTCGCCCTTCACGATCGACTGCGGCACCGTCCAGTTGGGATTGAAGATCACCCCTTCGACGATCTCGGCGAGCTGCGGAGTCGCGGTGCGGCCCGGCTTGCCAACGATCGTCTTGTAGGTGCGCAGGATCTTGTCGTTGACCGTCAGCCGCAACTGGAACTCGGGCACGTTGGTCATCAGGTACTGATTGCCGAGATCGCGCGCGAGCCAGCGCCAGCGGTCCATGTTGGCGCGGATCAGCTTGCGCTTCGAGGTCTGGCCTGCCGCAGTCCCGGCGAGTTCTGCCTTGAGCTTGGCGTAATCCGGGTGAAGCGGCGCGAGATCCTGCAGCGCGCCGGCGATGTCGCCGCTGGCAAGCGCACCCGCCATCACGTCGCCGGTGCGGTAGCGGTCGGGATCGGGATCGACCACGAACCATTGCTTGCGCGCCTCCATCGGTGTGCGGCCATCGCGCATGTCCTCCACCAGCCAGGCGAAGGCGCGGCTCGCCACCTGGTCGAGCTGCTCGCCCGGACCGGCCGCGATCGCCTGACGCAGGGCCAGCTCGCCATAGTCGGCCGGGTCAAGCCCTTCTGTGCCGACGCCGGCGATGACGGTGGCGAGCTTCTCCGCGTTCGCGACGGTCCAGGGCTGGACCGCCGGCTCGAACTGCTGGACCACTTCCTTCGCAATCGTGCGGACCGGATCGCCCGGCACCGCGACCGGCGGGGTCGGCGCCGGCCGGGCGGGCTGCGCCGGCTCGCTGGCGACGACGTCGGTGTCGGGCCGGACCGGATACTGCCCGACCGCCTGCGATTCCGGCAGGAGGTTCTCCGGCGCCTGCTGCTGCGCCGCCACGGCGGCGGGGTGAAGCGCCGTCAGCGAAGCGGCGGCAAGGAGGATCGGCGAAAGTTTGCTGGTCATTTGTCCTGTCTCTAGCCCCCGGGGCGCCTCTGGTCGTAGCGAGGGCCGGCGCGAATCTGCCTTAACGAACCATGCGCATCAAGCACCGCGGCTGACTGGCGGCTGAATTCAGATGGCTGATGACGCGCCGCAACACCGGGCCTATGGCCGCTGCAATGCTTCCCGAGCACCGCCAGTTGCCCATCCTCGTCACCGTGGCGGGAATCGCCCTGTTCGCAGCGATGGACGCCTTCATGAAGTCGGCCGCGATGGTGGTGGGCGCCTATAGCGCGCTGCTGCTGCGCACGGCGATCGGGCTCGTCGTGGTCGCCCCGTTCTGGCTGGGGCTCGGCGGGCGCTGGCCGGCACGGCGCGTGCTGCGCATCCACCTGAAGCGCGGGATCGTCGTGGCCTTCATGGCGCTCACCTTCTTCTTCGCACTCGTGCGCCTGCCGCTGGCGGAGGCGATCGCGCTATCCTTCGTCGCGCCGCTGATCGCGCTCTATCTCGCCGCGATCCTGCTGGGTGAGACGATCGAACGGCGGGCGGTGATCGCCGCACTGCTGGGCCTGGCGGGCGTGGTGGTGATCGTCGCCGGCAAGCTCGGAACCCAAGAACTCGACCGCGATGCCGTGCTCGGCCTGTCGGCGATGGCGTTCTCCACCCTGCTCTACGCATGGAATCTCGTGATCCAGCGCGAACAGGCGCTCGTAGCGAGGCCGCTCGAAGTCGCGACCTTCCAGAACGGCATCGTCACCCTCACGCTCCTGCCGCTCGCGCCGCTGCTGTTCATCGTGCCGGAACCGGCGGCCTGGCGCGACATCGGCGCGGCCGCGCTGCTCGCGACGGGCGCCGCGATCGCACTCGCCTGGGCCTATGCACGGGCCGAGACGCAGGTGCTCCTGCCGATCGAATATTCGGCCTTCCTCTGGGCCGCGCTGTTCGGCTGGCTGTTCTTCCGCGAGGAGTTGGGGCCCGGCACGGTCGCAGGCGCAGCGCTGATCGTGATCGGCTGCTGGATCGCCGCACGGCGCCGGCCGGAACAAAGCGCGCTATAAGAGCTATTGCTTGTGCAAGGATAATGCGCCGCGCGCAGTGCATGGTCGCGGTGCGCGCCCTTGACGCCTCGCGCGCGAACGCGCAGGTGCCGCGGCAAAATCGCGACTCTTTCCGCCGGAGCGCAGACGGCGGACGCCATTCACGAAAGGACGACGCACAGCATGACCCAGGTCGGCAAGGACAGCCTCAAGACCCGCTCCACCCTCAACGTGAACGGCAGGGACTACGCCTATTACTCCTTCGCCAAGGCGGCGGAGCACGTCGGCGACATCTCGCGTCTCCCGTTTTCGCTGAAAGTCCTTCTCGAAAACATGCTGCGGTTCGAGGACGGCGGCTTCACCGTCGGCGAGGAACACGTCCGCGCAATCGCCGACTGGCAGAAGAATCCGGCTACCGGCGAGGAAATCCAGTACCGCCCGGCCCGCGTTCTGTTGCAGGACTTCACCGGGGTGCCTTGCGTGGTCGACCTCGCCGCGATGCGCGACGCGATCGCCAAGCTCGGCGGCGACACCGCCAAGATCAACCCGCAGGTGCCGGTCAACCTCGTGATCGACCACTCGGTGATGGTCGACGAGTTCGGCCATCCCAAGGCGTTCGAGCAGAACGTCGCGTTCGAGTACGCGCGCAATGCAGAGCGCTACGACTTCCTCAAGTGGGGTTCCAAGAGCTTCCGCAACTTCTCCGCCGTGCCCCCGGGCACCGGCATCTGCCACCAGGTCAACCTTGAGCACATCGCCCAGGGCGTGTGGTCGAGCGAGGACGAAAGCGGCCAGATGGTCGCCTATCCCGACACTTGCGTCGGCACCGACAGCCACACGACCATGGTCAACGGCCTCGGCGTGCTCGGCTGGGGCGTCGGCGGGATCGAGGCCGAGGCCGCCATGCTGGGCCAGCCGGTCTCGATGCTGATCCCGGAGGTCGTCGGCTTCAAGCTGACCGGCTCGCTGGGCGAGGGCGTGACCGCGACCGATCTCGTGCTCACCTGCACCCAGATGCTGCGCGAGGCAGGCGTGGTCGGCCGCTTCGTCGAGTTCTACGGCCCCGGCGTCTCGACCCTAAGCCTCGCCGACCGCGCGACGATCGCCAACATGGCGCCCGAATACGGCGCGACCTGCGGCTTCTTCGGGATCGACGACAAGACGCTCGACTATATGCGCCTGACCGGCCGTAGCGAGGATACGATCGCGCTGGTCGAGGCCTATAGCCGCGAACAGGGCATGTGGTTCGAGCCGGACAACGAGCCGGTCTTCACCAGGACGATCGAACTCGACATCGGCGCGGTCGTCCCCAGCCTCGCCGGCCCCAAGCGCCCGCAGGACAAGGTCATACTCCCCGAAGTCGACGACCTGTTCAATGCCGATCTGGACACGCTCTACGGCAAGAGCGAGCCCGCGCGCGTGGCCGTGGAGGGCAAGGACCACGACATCGGCGACGGCGACGTGGTGATCGCCGCGATCACGAGCTGCACCAACACCTCCAACCCGGACGTGATGGTCGCCGCCGGCCTCCTCGCCAAGAAGGCGAACGAACGCGGCATGAAGCCCAAGCCCTGGGTCAAGACGAGCCTCGCCCCCGGATCGCAGGTGGTCACCGACTATCTCGAGAAGGCCGGACTGCAGGAGCATCTCGACGCGATCGGCTTCGATCTCGTCGGCTACGGCTGCACGACCTGCATCGGCAACTCCGGCCCGCTCGCTCCGCCGATCAGCGAGGCGATCAACGGCAACGACATCGTCGCCGCCAGCGTGCTTTCGGGCAACCGCAACTTCGAAGGCCGCGTCAGCCCCGACGTGCGCGCCAATTTCCTCGCCAGCCCGCCGCTGGTGGTCGCCTATGCGCTCAAGGGCACGGTGACGCAGGACATGATCGAAACGCCGCTCGGCACCGACAAGGACGGCAACGACGTGTTCCTGAAGGATCTGTGGCCGTCCAACGACGAGATCGCCACCGTCCGCTCGGGTGCGATCGACCGCGCAATGTTCGAGGCCCGCTATGCCGACGTCTACAAGGGCGACGAGCATTGGCAGGCGATCGACGTGACCGGATCGGACACCTACCAGTGGCGCCCGGGCAGCACTTACGTCGCCAACCCGCCCTACTTTGAGGGCATGAGCATGACGCCGGCGCCAGTGACCGATATCGTCGACGCCAAACCGCTCGCGATCCTCGCCGACAGCGTCACCACCGACCACATCAGCCCGGCCGGATCGATCAAGGAAGACAGCCCCGCGGGCAAGTACCTGATCGAGAACCAGGTCGCGAAGGCGGACTTCAACTCCTACGGCAGCCGCCGCGGCAACCACGAAGTGATGATGCGCGGCACCTTCGCCAACATCCGCATCCGCAACGAGATGGTGCCCGGCGTCGAAGGCGGCTTCACGGCTTATAACGGCGAGCAGATGGCGATCTACGACGCGGCGATGAAGCACAAGGCCGACGGCACGCCGCTGGTCGTCATCGCGGGCAAGGAATACGGCACCGGGTCGAGCCGCGACTGGGCGGCCAAGGGCACCGTTCTGCTCGGCGTGCGCGCGGTGATCGTCGAAAGCTTCGAGCGCATCCACCGCTCGAACCTCGTCGGCATGGGCGTGCTGCCGCTGCAGTTCATGGGCGGTGAGACGCGCGAGACCCTGGGTCTGACGGGCGACGACAGCTTCACCATTCATGGCCTCGCAGACCTCAAGCCGGCGCAGGACGTCACGGTCGAGGTGACCCGCGCCAACGGTGAGAGCTTCACCTTCACCGCCAAGTGCCGGATCGATACGGCCAACGAGATGGAATACTACCGCAACGGCGGCATCCTCCACTACGTGCTGCGCAAGCTGGCAGCCTGAGCCGCAGGCCTGCGCGAGCGCAAAAAAGGGCGGCTCCCTCGCGGGGGCCGCCCTTTCTCGTGGGAGTGACGGGCTCGTAGGGAGTGGCGAGGGCCGGGTCTAGGCCGCCTTCGCCGCCTTGAACTTGCGCCGGCCGAGCACCGCTGCGGCGGCGAGGCCGAACAGGATCGTCATCGGCGGGGCCGGCACCTGCGTACCGCTGGTGGTGCCGCCGGTGCTGGACGACGTGCTGGTCGAGGACGAGGTGCTCGAGCTGGTCGAGCTGCTCGTGCTCGAACTGGTGCTGCTCGACGTGCTGGTGGAGCTGCTGGTGCTCGTGCTGCTGGTGACGTTGCCCGAGGTCGAGGTGCTGGTCGACACGTTGCCCGAGGTCGAAGTCGAACTCCCGCCGGTGGACGTCGAGGTCGAGCTGCCCCCGGTCGAGGTCGACGTCGAACTGCCGCCCGACGACGTGGAGGTGGAACTGCCGCCGGACGAGGTCGAGCTGCCGCCCGTAGAGGTCGAGGTCGAGCCACCCGAAGTGGTCGAGGTGACCACGACGTTGCCGCCGCTGCTGCTGCCGCCCCCGAAGAAGCCGCCGAAGAACCCTCCGCCGAAACCTCCGAAGCCGCCGCTGCCGCCGATCACCGTCACGCCGCCGCTGCTGCCGCCCGAGATCGGGGGCGCGGGAGGCAGTGGCACTGGCACCATCGCGACCTGGTAGGCCGGCGGGCACTCCTCGTCATAGACCGGCGCGGGCAGGGCGGGCGCGGGTGCAGCCGGCCCCGCCGGCACGCATTCCACCCGGCGCTCGACGATGCGGCGCTTGCGCCGTTCCTCGGGCACCGCGCGCTTCACGATCTTGGGCGTTTCCTTGATGTAGCGCACCGGCTGCGTCTTGCCCGACTTGTACGAGGGCGTGTCGGTGATCTGCTTCTCGGCCACGTGGACCGCGCCGCCTGCGAGCAGCGCGCCGCCGACCGCAGTCACGGACAGTTTCGCCAGAGCCATCTTTACCGACATGACAGGTTCTCTCGTTGCCTCGGAGCTCTGGCGGCCGGCGAACCCGGCTACAGACCGCTCCTTGTCATGCCATGGGAACGCAACGCAGCTAACGCGGCAATCGTTTTAACCACATTTCGGAGGCCACGGCCGAAGAAAACCGGCCAAAATCCGCGGGCGGGCGCGACTTGTCCCGCGTTGGGGCGAAAACCGCAGAAATCCTTGCCTTCGTATCAGGGGTTTTCGTCGAACAAGCCCGACTGCGCGCCCTTGGGCGGTGTCATTTCCAGATGGGTCCAGCCCGATTCGTTGATGCAGCGCCCGCGCGCCGTGCGGGCCACCAGGCCGAGCTGGATCAGGTAGGGCTCGATCACTTCCTCCACCGTGTCGCGCGGTTCCGAGAGCCCGGCAGCAAGCGTCTCCACGCCCACCGGGCCGCCGCGGTAGGTCGTGGCGATCATTGTCAGGTAGCGCCGGTCCATCGCGTCGAGGCCGAGGCGGTCGATCTCCAGCCGGGTCAGCGCTTCGTCCGCCACCGTGCGCGTCACCACGCCATCGCCGGCGACATGCGCGAAGTCGCGCACCCGCCGCAGCAGCCGCCCGGCGACGCGCGGCGTTCCCCGGCTGCGCCGCGCGATCTCGCGCGCGCCGGCCGGGTCGATCTCCATTCCCAGCAGCCGCGCCCCGCGCGTGACGACCAGATCGAGTTCCTCGTGGGTGTAGAAATTGAGCCGCACCGGAATGCCGAAGCGGTCCCGCAGCGGTGTGGTCAGCAGCCCCTGCCGCGTGGTCGCGCCGACCAGCGTGAACGGTGGCAAGTCGATCCGCACGCTGCGCGCCGACGGTCCCTCCCCGATGATGAGATCCAGCGCCCGGTCCTCCATCGCCGGATAAAGCACTTCCTCGACGATGGGATTGAGCCGGTGGATCTCGTCGATGAACAGCACATCGTGCGGCTCGAGATTGGTCAGCAGTGCGGCGAGGTCGCCCGCCTTGGCGATCACCGGTCCGCTGGTGGCGCGAAAGCCGACGCCCAGCTCCTTCGCCACGATCTGCGCCAGCGTCGTCTTGCCGAGCCCCGGCGGCCCGAAGAACAGCACATGGTCCATCGCCTCCCCGCGCGACTTCGCGCTCGCGATGAACACCCGCAGGTTCTCCCGCGCCCCCTCCTGCCCGATAAACTCGCCGAGCGACTTCGGGCGCAGGGCGGCGTCGACGTCCCCGCTCTGGCGATCGGGCGCGGTCAGCCGGTCGGGATCGTCGAGGTTCACCGACCCCTCCCGAAGAACCCGTCGAGGCCGAACTTGCCCGATCCCGACGCCGTGAAATGCAGACCCAGGAACACAAGCACGATCGCCGGCCACCAGCCGCGAAACGGCTCGTTCACATGCACCATGGCGACCGCAACGGCGAAGTTGGCAGCAATCAGCAACCCGGCCCAGCGGGTCAGCAGGCCCACGACCAGCAGGGCGCCGCAGCCGAACTGGACCGCAACCGAGAACGGCGCGAGCAGCCACGGCAGAGGA
>JAPSJS010000065.1 GCA_031178065.1 Altererythrobacter sp. | reverse complement strand
GGATCGCCCGCCTCGACGACGATGGGCGCGAGTGGGGCATGGCCGCGCGCAGCTTCGAGCCCGACCGCTGGCTGAACGACGGCGACACGGTGACCGTCGGCGACCTGACCCTCGACGTGATCCACTGCCCCGGCCACACCCCGGGCCACGTCGTGTTCCATCACGCGCCGAGCAAGTTCGCGATCGTCGGCGACGTGCTGTTCCAGGGTTCGATCGGCCGCACCGACTTTCCCCGCGGCAACCATCAGGACCTGATCGACGCGATCACCCAGAAGCTCTGGCCGCTGGGCGAGGACGTGACCTTCATCCCCGGCCACGGCCCGACCAGCACCTTCGGCCACGAGCGCAAGACCAACGCCTTCGTCAGCGACCAGGCGCTGTCGTAAGCGATCTTCAGATCAGCCCCAGCACCGCGCCCACAGCTACGCCGGCCAGGAAGAGCTGGGTGGCGAGCGTCGTCAGCACGCCGACCGCACGGCCGATCTGCGCCTTGCCGCCGTCCATTCCGAACCCATGTGCCACCCGGCCGAGGATGAAGGCGCCGGCGACATAGGCCAGCCAGGTCTCACCAATTCCGGCGATCTCGATCGCCGCGATCAGCACCAGCACGATCGGCACGTTCTCCGCGAAGTTGAGCTGCGCGCGCATCCGCCGCTGTAGCGCCTCGTTCCCTCCGTCGCCCACGCTGATCCCGTGCGCGCGGCGCAGGGCGCCGACCCGCAGCGAGAGCCAGAGGTTGACGATGGCCGCAGCCGCGGCGGCGGTCAGTGTGACGGCAAGTATCATGCAGGTTTCCCTTTCCCCGAGGACGCCATGTGCTAGGGACAGGTCGCGCGGCTTGCAACGGCGGAAATTTGCGCTATAGGGCGCGCCTTCCCGCCATGGTCGGGTCCACTGCCAGGCACGCACTTGTGCGTTGCCGGACCTTGGCCTAGAGCGGCGCGCAACACTCGGATTTTACTGGAACAGGTGCCGCAATGGCTGTCCCCAAAAGAAAAGTATCGCCTCATCGCCGCGGCAATCGTCGCTCGCATGATTCGCTGAAGGTCGAGGCATTCCACGAATGCTCGAACTGCGGCGAGTTGAAGCGTCCGCACAACCTCTGCACGCAGTGCGGGCACTACAACGGCCGCGAAGTCATCGCCGTCGGCCTCTGACGGCCGAAGTTCGGAGAGCGCTATGAGTTTGCCGCGTATCGCCGTCGACGCGATGGGCGGCGATGAAGGCGTGCGCGTGATGGTCGAAGGTGCCGCGCTTGCGCGCCGGCGCCACGACCAGTTCAAGTTCTTGCTCGTCGGTGACGAGAAGCGGATCGCCGCCGCGCTCGATACGCATCCGGGCATGCGCGGCGCTTCCGAGATCCTCCATTGCGAGGATGTCGTCGGCGGCGACGAAAAGCCGACCCAGGCCCTCCGCCGCGCCAAGACCACATCGATGGGCCTCACGGTGGGCGCGGTGAAGCAGGGCGAAGCCGGCGCCGCGGTCAGCGCGGGCAACACCGGCGCGCTGATGGCGATGAGCAAGCTCGCCTTGCGCACTCTGCCCGGCATCGACCGCCCGGCGCTCGCCGCGCTCATGCCCACCCTCGGCGACAACGACGTCATCATGCTCGACCTCGGCGCCAACACCGAGGCGGACGCGCGCAACCTCGTCCAGTTCGCGATCATGGGCGCCGCCTATTCGCGCATCGTGACGGGTCTGGCCCAACCGCGCGTGCGACTGCTCAACATCGGCACCGAGGAGACCAAGGGCACTGACGCGCTGCGCGTCGCGGCGGCCCAGCTCCAGGCCGCCACCGGCCTCGCGCTCTCGTTCGACGGCTTCGTCGAAAGCGACAAGATCAACCGCGGCGAAGTCGACGTGGTCGTCACCGACGGCTTCTCCGGCAATATCGCGCTCAAGGCGATCGAGGGCGCTGCGCGCTTCGTCACCGACCTGCTGCGCAACGCCTTCACCAGCTCGCTGCGCTCCAAGATCGGGTTTCTCGTCTCGCGCCCGGCGACCGAACTGCTGCGCCACCATCTCGACCCCAACAACCATAATGGCGCGGTCTTCCTGGGCCTCAACGGCGTCGTGGTGAAGAGCCATGGCAGCGCCAGCGCGGCCGGCGTCGCCAACGCGGTCACCGTCGCCGCACGCCTGCTGGAGGAAGACCTGACGCACCGGATCAGCGCCGACCTGGCCGAACTGGGCGAGGCGCGGCTGCGCGCCAGCAACGGAAACGGCAACGGAGGCGGGAAATGATCCGCTCGGTCGTCCGCGGCAGCGGCTCGGCGCTTCCGCGCACCGTGGTCAGCAACGCCGAACTCGCGGAGCGCGTCGATACCAGCGACGAGTGGATTGTCGAGCGTACCGGCATCCGACAGCGCTATATCGCCGAGGACGATGAGACGACCTCCTCGCTCGCCATCGAGGCTTCGCGCAAGGCGCTCGAGGCCGCCGGGATCGAGGCGAAGGACATCGACCTGATCGTGCTGGCAACCGCCACGCCCGATCAGACCTTTCCCGCCACCGCCACGATCGTCCAGGACGCGCTCGGCTGCAACGGCGGCATTGCGTTCGACGTGGGCGCGGTGTGCTCGGGTTTCCTCTACGCGATGGCGAGCGCCGATTCGATGCTGCGCACCGGCATGGCCAAGCGCGCGCTGGTGATCGGCTCGGAGACCTTCAGCCGCATTCTCGACTGGGAGGATCGCACCACCTGCGTCCTGTTCGGCGATGGCGCCGGGGCGATCGTGCTGGAGGCGCAGGACGTCGCCGAAGATGGACCGGGCGTGCTCGCCAGCAAGCTCCACGCCGATGGCGCGCACAACCAGTTGCTTTACGTCGACGGTGGTCCCTCGACCACGCAGACGGTCGGCAAGCTGCGTATGAAGGGGCGCGAGGTCTTCCGCCACGCGGTGGTCAATCTCGCCGCCGTGCTGGAGGAGACGCTGGCCGAAGCCGGGTTCACGTCCGACGACATCGACTGGGTCGTGCCGCACCAGGCCAATGCCCGCATTCTCGACGCGACCGCGCGCAAGCTCGGGCTGCCGGCGGAAAAAGTGATCGTTACCGTGGACCGGCACGCGAACACCTCCGCCGCCTCGGTGCCGCTGGCGTTCGACGCCGGCGTGCGCGACGGGCGGATCAAGCCGGGTGACCTGGTAATGTTCGAGGCGATGGGCGGCGGCTTCACCTGGGGCGCAAGCCTCGTGCGGCTGTGACTGCGCAGACGTTGCGGAGCAGGACGACAATCGTTAAGGTTCCGTACCTTATCCTGGGTCGGGTCGCGATTGAGGAGGAAGGCGCATGATGCGTTCTGTGGGCACGCTGACTCGCGCGGATCTTGCGGAGACGATCAATCGCAAGATGGGACTGTCGCGGGCGGAGTCGCTCGATATGGTCGAGGCCATTCTCGCGCATATGTGCGGGGCGATGGCCGACGGCCAGAATGTGAAGATCTCCGGGTTCGGCAGCTTTGTTCTGCGCGACAAGAAGGAACGCGTCGGCCGCAATCCCAAGACCGGCGTCGAAGTGCCGATCACGCCGCGCCGCGTGATCACCTTCCGCGCCAGCCAGTTGCTCAAGGACCGGATCGCGAGAGGCTGAGGCGATGATGACCGAATTCGACGATGGCAAGGACCAGGGTGCCCTGAGAACCATCGGCGAGGTCAGTCAGGCGCTCGGCATCAAGCCCCACGTGCTGCGATACTGGGAGCAGCAGTTTCCCATGCTCCAGCCGCTCAAGCGCAGCGGCGGCCGCCGTTATTACCGCGCGGGCGACATCGCGCTGGTCGAACGCATCGACCGCCTCGTCAACCGCGAGGGCTACACTTTGAAGGGCGCCCTAGCGGCACTCAAGGGAACCGAGGCGTCACCGAAGCCCGAGATTCCGCCGCAGAACGCCCGCACACCCGATGTCCCCGCGGACGTCCTCCCGCGCCTCAAAACCATCCGCGAAAAACTGGCGCAGGCGCTCGCGGCCTGAAACGGCTGGGCCCGATCACACCCCCTTGCTCGTCATCCCTGCGCAGGCGGAGATCCAGCTAACCTCTCCTGCCGATCTGCCATGTCAGCCGGCCCTCTTCAGGGACGACGGTGGGGCGGGTAGCAGGACCTACTCCGCCGCCAGCAGTTCTTCCGCGCTGCCGAGGTCGACGCTGACGAGGCGGCTGATGCCTTTTTCGATCATGGTCACACCGAACAGGCGGTGCATGCGGCTCATGGTCACGGCGTTGTGGGTGACGATGAGGTAGCGGGTGGCGGTTTCCTTCACCATCGCGTCGAGCAGGTCGCAGAAGCGGTCGATATTGGCGTCGTCCAGCGGCGCGTCGACTTCGTCGAGCACGCAGATCGGGGCGGGGTTGGTGAGGAACAGCGCAAAGATCAGCGCGATCGCGGTCAGCGCCTGCTCGCCGCCGGAGAGCAGGGTGAGCGACTGCAGCCGCTTGCCCGGTGGCTGGGCGTAGATCTCGAGGCCCGCCTCCAGAGGGTCGTCGCTGTCGACCAGCGCGAGATGCGCTTGCCCGCCCTCGAACAGCCGGGTGAACAGGCGGCGGAAGTGCGCGTCGACCTGCTCGAACGCCGCGCGGAGCCGTTCGCGGCCCTCGCGGTTGAGATTGCCGATCGAGCCGCGCAGGCGGTTGACCGCTTCGGCGAGTTCGGCCTGCTCGGCGGCACTGCTGCCGTGCTCCTCCTCGATCCGGGCAAGCTCGTCGGCGGCGACGAGGTTGACCGGCCCGATCCGCTCGCGGCTGGCGACGAGACGGTCCATTTCCTCGGATTCCGCCGCGGAATTGCCGACTGCGTCCTCGTCGAAGGCGAACCGTCCGGCGAGCAGCGGGGGCGGGCACTGGAAAAGTTCACCCGATATGCGGGCCATCTCGCCGCGCCGGGCTTCCTTGTTCTCCGCGCGTGCGGCAAGACCGGCACGGGTCTCGCGTGCGGTGGCAAGCGCCTCGTTGGTTTCGGCGAAGGCGCGGTCGGCGGCGTCGGAGGCGCTCTGCGCCCCGGCGACCGCCGCCTCCGCTTCCGCCAGAGCCTTGCCGAGCCGCTCGCGGACCGCATCGCCCTGCTCGATCTCGCGCATCAGCCCCTCGGGCTTGGCCGCGACGACCGCGCGTTCCTCCGCAATCTCCTCGAACCGCCGCTCCATGCCGGAAAGCCGCTGCGCCGCCTCGCCAGAACGGGCCTGCCAGTTGGCCATGTCGCTGCGCTGCGCCGCTGCCCGCTCGCGCGCCACGGCGAGCCCCTGGTCGTGCGCGGCGAGCTCGGCCGCGGCGGCCTGCTGCGCCGATTTCGCTGCCTCGTTCTTGGCCCGGGCCGCTTCGAGCGTGGCGCGCCCGGTGGCGGGATCGGGGAGGGCGGCCTTACGCTCCCTGGCCGCGTTCAGCTCCGCCTCGGCCTGGGAGCGCTGCTCGGCCAGCTCGCCCGCGGCCCGGTCGAGTTCGGCAAGGCGGGCCGCCAGCCGCTCGCGCGCCGCTTCGGCCTGGTCTAGCGCGCGCAGCGCCTGCCGCTCGGTCTCGCTCGCGGCGGCGATTCCGCGTTCGGCGGCGACCAGCGCGCGCTGGAGCTCCGCCAGTTCCTCCTGCGCCGCGGCCTGCGCGGCCTCGGCGTTCTGGACCGCAGCGCGCAGCGCGGGCAGCTCGCTTTCGAGATCGGCGAAGCGGTTCTCCGCCTCCAGCCGCGCCGCTTCCGCCGCACCTTCGCCGCGCGCGACGAAACCGTCCCACCGCCGCAAGTGACCGCCGGTGGTCACCAGCCACTCGCCGGGGCCGAGCGCGCGCCCGTCGTCGGCTTCCACGACGTGCACCAGCGCGAGCCGCGCAGCGAGCTCGGGCGGGCAGTTCGGCACATGCGCGGCGAGACTGTCCGGCACCGGTGCGGGCGCCGCGCCGCCGGTCCAGAACCGCCCGTCGCCGTCGGCAGCGCCCAGCGGCGCCTTAGCATCGCGCCCGAGAACCGCCGCCAGCGCGCGTTCGTAGCCTTTCGCCGCGCGCACCTTGTCGAGCGCCGCGGGCCGGCCCTTGCGTCCGGCCATCTGCCGCTCGCGCGCCTCCCGGTCGCGCTTGAGCGCGCTCCATTCGCGTTCGACGCCCGCGATCTCGGCGCGCGCGGAGGCGAGCGCGCTCGCCGCCTCGTCCCGCGCGGTCTGGAGCGCATCCTTGCGGGCGCGTTCGCTTTCCAATTCCTCGCGCAGCCGCGCCAGTTCGCGCGCCGCGCCCTCCGCTGCCGCCTTGGCTTCGGCGACAGCGAGATCAGGATCGCCGGCCTCCGACAGCGCGCGGCGGGTGTCCTCCTGCCGGCGCGCCTCGGCATCGAGCCGGGCAAGCCGCGCCTCCGCCTGCTCGATCGCGGCTTCGGCCACGCGCCATTCGGCTTCGACCCCGGCGTGATCGGCGGTCGCCTTGGCCAGCGCCAGCTCGGCCGCGCGGCCGGCGCGCTCGCTGTTCTCCAGCCGCGAGACGAGGGCGGGGCGGTGCGCCTCGTCATCGGCCAGCGCCTTCTCGTTGACTTCCAGCTCCCTCTCGAGCCGCGCGAGCGCATCGGCGGCATCGCGCGTCAGGCGGTCGGCCTCGCTGCGGTCCTCCTCCAGCCGGGCCTTCTGGCGGTCGAGATCGGCCAGCCGCTGCTCGGCCGCTTCGAGCTGGCTGGTCAGCGCCGCCATCCGGTGGCCGTGCGCGCTGGCGTCGTCGCGCCGGTCGGCAAGTTCGTCGCGCGCTTCGGCGAGGGCCTTGGCGGCCGCATGCTGCGCCTTCTGCGCCGCATCCGCCGCTTTCTTGCACGCGGCGACACGCTCCTCGGCCGCCTTGGCCTCGCCGCGCGCCGCCTCGGCCGCCGCCGCGGCATCGCGCCAGCGGGCGAACAGCAGCCGCGCCTCTGCCACGCGGATCTCGTCGGACAGCCTGGTGTAACGCTCGGCCTGCTTCGCCTGCCGCCGGAGCGAGGCGATCTGCGAGTCGAGACCCGCCATGAGGTCTTCCAGCCGCGCGAGATTGGCTTCGGTCTGCCGCAGCTTGCTCTCGGCGTCGCGCCGGCGAACGTGGAGGCCGGCGATGCCCGCCGCTTCCTCCAGCATCTGGCGCCGCTCGGTCGGCTTGGCGGCGATCACTTGCGCGATCTTGCCCTGGCTGACCAGCGCCGGGCTGTGCGCGCCGGTCGCGGCATCCGCGAAAGTGAGCGAGACGTCCTTCGCGCGCACGTCGCGACCGTTGAGGCGATAGGCGCTGCCTGCGCCGCGCTCGATCCTGCGCAGGACTTCCAGCTCGCTCCCGTCGTCAGCCTGGGCCTGGAGCACGACCTCGGCGAAGTCGCGCGGCGGCCGGCTGGCGGTGCCGGCGAAGATCACGTCCTCCATCCCGCCCGAGCGCATGGACTTGGGCGAATTCTCGCCCATGACCCAGCGGATCGCTTCGAGCAGGTTGGACTTGCCGCAGCCGTTGGGGCCGACCACCCCGGTCAGCCCGGGCTCGATGTTCAGCGTCGCAGGCTCGACGAAGCTCTTGAAACCGCTGAGCTTGAGCCGCCTGATCTGCATCGCCGCTTGCCGAGCCCCCCTCCCGCTCGGCGCCCTATCTGGCGCCGGCGGCCTGGAGCATCGGCTCCAGCGTCGACCAGCTCTGCGTGCCGACGTTGCGGCCGTTGATGAAGAAGGTCGGCGTGCCGGTGACGTTCAGTTCGGTCGACTGTGTCTCCGAATTGGTGGCGATCGTCTCCATCGCCTTCGGATCGGCGAGGCACTGGCGCGCCTGATCGCGGCTGAGCCCGCGTGCGGCGAAGAAGTCGTAGAAGCCGGCGACGTCGGCGAAGGCGGCGAAGCGCTGCTCG
Organism: Altererythrobacter sp.; assembly: GCA_031178065.1. Taxonomy (GTDB): domain Bacteria; phylum Pseudomonadota; class Alphaproteobacteria; order Sphingomonadales; family Sphingomonadaceae; genus Pelagerythrobacter. The sequence goes on along the minus strand of JAPSJS010000065.1, from coordinate 6,818 downwards.
GGCGGCAGCGACATGGCCTGCTGCACCGCGGCCTGATTGTCGAACACCGGCTGGAGCACTGTCTGGAGGTTGGCCCAGACCTGTTCCGACAGCGGGTGGTAGGCTTCGTTCGCGCCGCAGCGCACGAGCCGCGCCAGCACGAGATCGTGCGGCCCGTGGATCTGGTTGCGCAGCTCGTAGCTGACCACGCCGGTGCTGATGTACTTCTCCTTCAGCGGCTCGATCCCTTCCTGTGCGAACGCCGCGCAGGCGGGGCAGGTGAGCGAGGCGTATTCCATCAGCTTGATCGGTGCGTCGGGATTGCCGAGAAGATAACCGTCGGCCTCCGTCACCTGCACCATGTCGAGCCACTGGGTTCCCGTAGGCGCCTCGACCGGATCGACCGGGTCGCCGGCGGGTGCCTCACCTTCGGCGGCGGGTTCCGAACCGCATGCGGCGAGGCCGAGCGCGAGCGGCGCGGCGAGGGTGGCAAGGGCGATCTGGCGAAGCGACATCATGGCAGGTCCTGTCCTTTGCGGAATTGGTCGAGGCTAGTCGAAGCCAGCCGGGTGGTGAAGCACGGGAGGGGGCTTTCCACAGCTTGTCGGCCGAGAAAACCCCCGCAAACCCCCTAAAAGCGCGCGGCGAGCTGCGGGGAGAGCATCGACCAGTCGTGCGTGCCGGCCAGCGTGACCCCGTCGAGCACGAAGCTGGGCGTGCCGGTGATCTGGTATTTCTCGCTCGCGGCCTGGCTGCTGGCGATCAGCGTGCGGGCCTCCGCATCGCTGGCGAGGCACTTGTCGATCTCGACCCGGCTGTATCCGCGGCTTTCCATCAGGCGGTAGAAGCCGAGGTCGGAGGCGATCGCGCGGCGGCGCGCGGCCTGGCTGCCGCTTTCCCACCGCGCGCGCTGCGCGGCGGTAGCGTCGGCATAGCGGCCGAGCCACTTGCCCTGCTCGCTCATGAACAGCGTGTGGTTGCGCAGGAACTTCGCTGGCGCGCCGCAGCTCGTCAGCATCGTCGCGACGAGATCGGCCGAATTGCGGATCATCGGCTGGATCTGCAGCTCGATCCGCCCCGGGCCGACATAGGCGAGTTGCAGCGGAGCCTCGCCCTCGGTGGTGAAATGCGCGCAGTGCGGGCAGGTGTAGCTGACGAAGGCGATCAGCTCGACTTTCGCGTCGGGATTGCCGATGCGATGCGCGCCGTCGGCCTCGACCACGGTGGTGTTCCAGTTGCCCGAATTGCCGAGCGTAAAGGCCGCCGCGATGGCGAGTGCCCCGGCTTTCGCGAAACGCGCGAGTGTCATTGCCCCTGTCCCTCCTTCGTTCCCAGGCTGCGCGCGAGCGATTCGAGCACCGTGCGCAGTTCCGGATCGCCGATATCGCGCAAGCTCTCGCCCAGTTCCATCGGGATCGGCTTGAGCGACGGCGGCGCCTTGGCCCGCGTTTCAGCAGCGGGCGGCTTAACCTCGCCTTGCCGCAGCTTCACGCGCGCGACCGCCTTGTAGCCGAAGAAGCGGTTCACTCGCTCGATGATCTCGGGGATCACGTGCTGGATGAGCGGCGCGTGCGCAGGCACGACGACGAGTTGCAGGATGCCCTCGCTCTTTTCGCCCGGCGGGAAGCGGATCGCCTCCGGCGCGCAGACCCGCGCGTGATGCTCGCCGACGATCTCGGGCCAGCGAGTGACGACGCTCGACTGAACGAAACCGAAGCGGCGGAAGGCGGTGCGGCCGATCTGCGGCATCAGGTCGGCGATCTGGCGCGCGGGGCCGCCGCGCGGACGCTCGTACTCGCGCGCGGCGGGGCGCCTGGCGGCGCGTTTCGGTTTCGGCTGTGTGTCCCGTTCCATTGCCCGAGAGGCCATGCCATAGGCCGCGCGTGACCGCCAGCGGGGAGAATGTCGCGAGCCTGCTGCTCGCCTGGTACGACGCCCACGCGCGCTACCTGCCGTGGCGCGCGCGGCCCGGCGATCCGGCGCCCGATCCGTACCGCGTCTGGCTGTCGGAAGTCATGCTGCAGCAGACCACCGTCGCGGCGGTGAAACCCTACTTCGCCGCGTTCACGAACCGCTGGCCGACCGTCGCGGCGCTTGCCGCCGCGCCGGAGGAGGAGGTCATGGCCGCCTGGGCGGGCCTCGGATATTATTCGCGGGCGCGCAATCTGGTGAAGTGCGCGCGGGCCGTCGCGGAACGGGGCGGGTTTCCCGATAGCGAGACCGAACTGCGCAAGCTGCCGGGGCTGGGCGACTACACCGCGGCCGCGGTCGCCGCGATCGCCTTCGGACGGCGCGCCGTCGTGGTCGATGCCAATGTCGAGCGTGTCGTCGCGCGGCTCTTCGCGATCGCGGAGCCGCTACCTGGCGCGCGCAAGGCGATCCGCGCTGCGGCGGATGCGATCACGCCTCGGCAGCGCGCCGGCGATTTCGCGCAGGCCATGATGGACCTCGGTGCCACGATCTGCACCGCGCGCGATCCGCGCTGCCTGCTGTGCCCCGTCTCCGCCTCATGCGCAGCGCGCAGGAGCGGGGAGCCCGCGCGCTTCCCGGTCAAGGCGCCGAAGAAGGCCAAGCCGCAGCGCACCGGCGCCGTCTGGTGGATCGCGCGGGAGGGGCGCGTGTGGCTCGTCCGCCGGCCCGGCAGCGGCATGCTCGGGGGCATGCGCGCGCTGCCCGATGACGGCTGGTCGGCGAAGGACGATGGGAATGGAGAGCCGCCGCTTGCGGGCGAGTGGCGTGACGTGGGCGCGGTGCGCCACGGCTTCACGCACTTCGACCTCGATCTGCGGGTGATGGCGCTTGGTGGTGGCAGGGAGCCGCCGGGCGAGGGGGAGTGGTGGCCGGTCGAGGAGCTGGAAAGCGCCGGCCTGCCGACCTTGTTCGCGAAGGCGGCGCGCAGGGCGCTGGCAGCCGCGTGAAGCTCAGATAAACCCACCCCCGAGCATCAGCCGCACGACCGCGATCGCGAACACGATCAGGCAGAAGTTGCGCCCGCCGTTCGAGGACGACAGCGCGCCGAGGCCGATGCCGATCACCGCCACGGGCAGTGCGAACCAGTTGCCCCAGCCGAGGAAGGGGATGGTCGAAGGGATCACGATCACCAGCGCGACGATCCCGGCGAGGATGGAAAGCAGGTTGAGCATGTGTTCTATATGGGCAACACAGCGCGGCCGTGCAAGGGCAATTGACCGTTCATCGCCGATGCCCCAAACCCGCAACGCATTGCAAAAGAGGACCGTTCGCATGGGATCGAGGACGATGGAGGGAGCGGCCATGTCGCGCCGCGCGCTGCTGCGGGGCGGGGCGCTTCTCGGGGCAGGCGCGGCGCTCGGAACCTTGCCGCTGGGTCGCGCGGCGCTGGCGCAGGCGGGACACTGGCCGTCGGTGGCCGCCTTCGCCGAGCGCTACGTGAGCGCGCGCAAGGTCGCCAACATGGTCGCGGCGCTCGGCTGGGGGCAGCGCGCACCGGACGTGATCGCTCACGGCACCCTCGCCATCGGGCAGGCCGTGCCCGCCGGGATCGACAGCCTCTACCGCATCTATTCGATGACCAAGCCGATCACCGGCATGGCGACCATGTTGTTGATCGAGGACGACAAGCTCGAGCTCGACCAGCCGCTCGCCGAGATCCTGCCGGCCTTCGCGGACATGCAGGTGCAGAAGACCTACGACGGCTCGATCACCGATCTCGAGCCGGCCGAGCGGCCGATCACGATCCGCCATCTGCTCACGCACACGGCCGGGCTCGGCTATTCGATCATCCAGAAGGGGCCGATCCGGGTTGCCTACGAGCGCGCCGGCGCGGTGCCGGGACAGGTGACGCGGCTGCCGCTGGGCGAGATGTTCGGCCGCGGCACGCCCGCGCCGAGCCTTAAGGTCTTTGCCGACAACCTCGCGAAGCTGCCGCTGGTCGCGCAGCCGGGGACGCGCTGGAGCTATTCGGTCGCGCTCGACCTGCTCGGCCGCGTGATCGAAGTCGTCTCGGGTCAGCCGTTCGACGCTTTCCTGAAGGAGCGGCTGTTCGACCCGCTCGGCATGACGAGCACCTGGTTCCAGGTGCCGGCGAGCGAGGTCGGGCGGCTGACGACGAACTACGGTCTGATGAACGGGCGGCCGCTGCCGCTCGATCCGGCGCGCGCCTCGGTCTACCTCGGTCCGCCGGCGTTCCCGTTCGGCGGGGCCGGGCTCGTCAGCAGCCCGCGCGATTACGATCGCTTCCTGCGAATGCTGGTCGGGTACGGCGAATTCGAAGGGAAGCGGGTGATGAGCGAGGCCGCGGTGCGCCTGGGGACCTCGAACCTCCTGCCCGAAGGCGTGAGCACCGCCGGCACGCTGGCGGCCGGGGCCGGTTTCGGCGCGGGCGGCCGTGTCGGACTGGGCGAGCAGGCCGGCACGTATGGCTGGGGCGGTGCGGCGGGCACGATCGCCTTTGCCGACCTGAAGCGCGGCCTTCGCGCCGGTCTGTTCACGCAGTACATGCCGGCCGACGCGCTGCCGATCCAGAGCGAGTTCCCGCTGGCCGTCGCCGCCGACCTCAAGGCGATGGCATCGGCCGGATGACCGCGCGACCGCTGGCCTTTACCGGTTGCCGCGTCGAGCGGGCGGATCACGTCCGCGCCGATCCGGAGGCGCTGGCCGGGCACATGACCTGGGGCGCGCGGCTGCTCGCGCTCGAAGGCATGATGCCGGCGGTGGACGACGAAGGGCGGCTCGCATGGCGCACGCTTGCCGATGCCGCGGAGGATGCGGAGCTCGTGTTCCTCGGCCTCCACGAAGGGCGCGGCTGCTTCGCGGCTGTCCCGGCGCAGGGCGACGCCGCGCCGCGCATGGCGAACCCGCAGCTCTGGTCGATGATGGCGACGCTCGCGCCGGAGGATCTGGCGCTCTACGGCGGCGCGCGCAGCCTGATCGACTGGCACGCCCGGCACCGCTTCTGCGCTACCTGCGGAGGGCAGACGAAACTCGCGAAAGGCGGCTGGCAGCGCAACTGCGAAGGTTGCGGCGCGCAGCATTTCCCGCGCACCGATCCGGTCACGATCATGCTGGTGGAACATGAAAGCCGGCTGATGCTCGGGCGCGGGCTCGGCTGGCCGGAAGGGCGCTTCTCCGCGCTCGCCGGATTCGTCGAGCCGGGCGAGAGCATCGAGGAGGCGGTGGCGCGCGAAGTGTTCGAGGAATCCGGCGTGCGTGTGCGCGACGTGACTTACGTCGCCAGCCAGCCCTGGCCGTTCCCGAGCCAGCTCATGATCGGCTGTCACTCCCACGCGGATGACGACAAGCTGACGATCGACGCCACCGAAATGGCCGAAGTCCGCTGGTTCACGCGCGCGGACGTGGCCGCCGCACTGGCCGGCTCCGACGAAGCCTCTTTCACCGCACCTCCGCCGCACGCGATCGCGCATCACCTGATCCAGTGGTGGCTCGAGCAATGACTCGTCTGTCGATCGACATCTGGTCCGATGTCATGTGCCCCTGGTGCCTGATCGGCTGGGGCCAGCTCTCGCATGCCCTGGCCGAGTTGGAGGGGGAGATCGAGGCCGAGGTGCGCTGGCGCCCGTTCGAACTCAATCCCGACATGCCGCCCGAGGGCGAGGACCAGCAGGCGCACCTCCGCCGCAAGTACGGGCGCAGCGAAGCCGAGATGCGCGACACGCGCGAGCGCATGCGGGACATCGCGCGCGACGCGGGCGTCTCGCTCGACTACGCGGGCGAGGGCGAAGCGCCGCCGGCGATGATGTGGAACACGTTCGCGGCGCACAGGCTCCTCGCCTGGACGCTCGACAGCGAAGGGCCCGCGAAGCAGACCGAGCTCAAGCTCGCGCTGTTCCGCGCGCACTTCAACGCGCGGCGGCGGATCGGCGAGCGCCCGGTGCTGCTCGACATCGCGGAAGAATGCGGGCTGGGCCGCGCCGCCGCCGCGGCCGCGCTCGACGACGAGGTACTCGCCGCGAGGGTTCGGGCCGAGGAGCGGCAGGCGCTGGACATGAACATCACCGGCGTGCCGGCGATGGTGGTCGAAGGGCGCTTCGCGATCCCCGGAGCGCAGCAGCCGGAAACCTACGTCACGGCCCTTCGCCGGGTGGCGGAGCGATCGCAGCGTTGACCGCGCGCAGGCTTAGCCCTGCTGCCCTTTCTTGATCGCGTCCATGGTCTTGCGGCCCTTGGCCTCGTCCTGCTCCGGATTGTCGGAGCCGACCGCGCGCTCGCGATCCGCGGGATCGGTCGCGCGATTGAGCTCGGCGCGCTTGCCGACGTTGCGGTTGACTTCGCCCCCCGATGAATTCGACTGCGGCGGGGTCGGCTCCTCCGTCAGCTCGTCGATCAGATCGTTGTCCGGGTGGCGCGATTGGCGTTCTGTCATCGAAGTTCTCCTCGCCCGATCAACGGAGGAGACGGCGCCCGCGTTCCGCAAACCGTCCTACGTCTGCCGCACGTAGGCGAGGAAGTCCTCCACCTGCCCGCGCAGGGTTTCCGCCTGTCGGTGCAGCTCGTCCGCCGAGCTCAGGACCTGCTCGGCCGACTGGTCGGTGGTCCGTACCATGCCGCGCACCCGGTCGATACTGACCCGCACGCGGTTCGTGCCGTTCGCTGCGAGATCGAGACTCTGCGCCAGCTCGCGGCTGGCGACGCCCTGCTCGTCGACCGCTTCCGCGATCGTTCGGGCGTTGTTTTCCACGTTGCGCACGTGCTCGCCGATCCCGAGCAGGGCGAGGATGTTGGCGTGGCTGGCGCGCTGGACGGCCGCGATCTGGCCTTCGATTTCCTCGGTCGATTCGCGGGTCCGCTTGGCGAGCTCCTTGATCTCGTTGGCGACGACCGCGAAGCCGGCGCCGACCGGC
>JAPSJS010000017.1 GCA_031178065.1 Altererythrobacter sp. | reverse complement strand
CGATCTCCTGCTGCTGCGCCCGCTGCTCGGCTGGCGGCGGGCAGAGCTTCAAGCGGTGCTCGACGCCGCCGGGGTCGTTGCCGCGCAGGATCCGTCCAACGCCGACGAGCGGTTCGACCGCGTGCGCATGCGCCAGGCGCTGGCGGGCGCCGACTGGCTCGACATCGCGGCGATGGCCCAGAGCGCCGGTCACCTCGCCGATGCCGACGACGCGCTGCAATGGGCGGCGGATCGCGAGTGGGAGGCGCAGGTGGAGGCGCAGGCCGACGGCTACCTCTATCGCCCCCGAGCCCCGCGCGCGATTCGGCTACGGATTCTAGCTAGAGCCGCAGGCCTGCTCGGTGGCGCCCCCCGCGGCGGCGCGCTGGCGCAGCTCGACGATGCTCTCATGCGCGGATCGGCCGCAAACTGCGGTGGCGTCGCGGGGCGGAGCACCGCCGAAGGCTGGCTGCTCGAGCCCGAACCGCCCCGGCGAGCCGGATAGGAAGGCCTCCGCCACCACGCATCGACGGCCCCGCAGTGGTTAGATGATCGAATCCCCGAGCTGCATCGTCTCGCCGCGGGTGATGATGACTTTGTCACCCTTCTTGGCGACCGCGAACAGGCGGCTGGCGAGTTCGTCGGGAATGGCGATGCAGCCGTGGCTGGCGTAGCCGTTCTCGACCACCGAGCCGCCGTGGATTGCAACCCCGTCGCTGGTCAGCCGCAGGGTCCAGGGCATTGGCGCATTGCCGTATTTCTCCGAGACGTTGTGGCGTTCCTTGCTGATGATCGGGAAAGTGCCGAGCGGGGTCGGGTGCTCCTCGGTGCCGAGCATGGCGGCCGCGGCGCCGATCTCGTAACCGTTCCGGAAGATCGAGACCACGCGCGCGTCGAGATCGACGGTGACGACCAGCGGTCCGTCGGGCACGCCCTCGTCGTCCCAGTGCCACTCGCCGTACTTGATCGGCCCTTCGATCGGCAGGATGCGCTTGACCACGAAGGCTTCCTCGCTGGTCGACGATGCGGGTGTCAGGGCAGCATCACCGCTCGTGGCGGCAGGCCCGGACTCGCCATTGGTCGCGCCTTCGGGCGATTCCGCCAGCGCGGCCTCGTCGATCGGAATCGCCTGCTCGAGCGCGGGCGCATCGTCCGTTTCCGGCGTATCCCACAGGTGGCTCGCCAGAGTGGCTCCGCCGAGCAGAAGAACGAGTGCGGCGGTTGCTCCGCCGATCCATTTGAGCATCGGGTCCATGCGCGAGACTATGCGTCCGCCGCGACGCCACGGCCAGCCTGCTGCACGCCGCGTCCCGCAAGGGGACGCCGCGCGCGCGGAGGTTAACGCCCGAGCGCGGCGGCCTCGCGCGCCACTCGCTCGACCTGCTCACGGTCCGGCGCGCCGCGCGGCGCGACCCAGCTCCCGCCGACGCAGAGCACCGGATCGAACGCGAGCCACTCGGCCGCATTGTCGAGCCCGATCCCGCCCGTGGGGCAGAACCGACAGGCACCGAAGGGCGCAGCAAGGGACTTGAGCGCGGGCAAGCCGCCCGCAGCCATCGCCGGGAAGAACTTGAAATGCGTAAGGCCGAGGTCGAGCCCGCGCATGATGTCGCCGGCGTTTGCGATGCCGGGAAGGAACGGCACGCCGCGGCGGATTGCGGCCTGCGCGAGCGGTTCGGTCAAGCCGGGTGAGACGATGAATTCGCTACCGGCGGCGAGCGCGTCTTCGAGATCGCGCGGATTGGCGACCGTGCCTGCGCCGACGATCGCGCCGGGCACCTGCTTCATCGCCGCGATCGCGGACAGCGCGGCCGGGGTGCGCAAGGTCACTTCGAGCACGCGCAGGCCGCCGGCGACGAGCGCCTCGGCCAGCGGCACGGCGTGCTCGAGCTCGTCGATCACGATCACCGGGATCACCGGGGCAGTGCGCATCAGCGCGTCGATATCGGTCATGTCAAAGTCCTGCGGTGGCGAGCATGGCCGAGCCGCCCTGTTCGGCGCCGTCGGCGAAGTTGCGGAACATGGCGAAGAGTTCGCGTCCGGTGCCCAGCTCAGGGTGGGGATCGGGCGCCGGCTCGCGCGCGTCGAGATCGGCCGTGGTCGAGAGTTCGCCGGTCACCGCGCAGACGCGGACCACGTCGCCGTCGCGCAGCCGCGCCAGCGGTCCGCCGCCGAGCGCTTCGGGCGTACAATGGATTGCCGCCGGTACTTTGCCGCTGGCGCCCGACATGCGCCCGTCGGTGACGAGCGCCACGCGATAGCCGCGGTCCTGCAGCACGCCGAGGGCGGGTGTGAGCTTGTGCAGCTCCGGCATACCGTTGGCGCGGGGCCCCTGGAAGCGGACGACGACGACGACGTCGCGGTCGAGCTCGCCCGTCTTGAACGCCTCGGCCACGTCGCGCTGCGTCTGGAACACCCGGCACGGCGCCTCGATCGTCCAGCGCTCCTGTTCGACTGCGCTCGACTTGAAGCATGCGCGGCCGAGATTGCCCTGGACCAGCCGCATGCCGCCGTCAGTCTGGAACGGGTCGGAAACGGGGCGCAGCATCTCGAGATTGCCGCTGGGGCCGGGAGCGCGCCACACCAGCGTGAGCTCCTGTGGGGACGGCTTCTTCAGATCGTCCGTGATCTGGGCGGCCGGGTTCCCGTCGGTGCGGGGGGCGTCGTCCCGCTCCCGGCTTTCGCCGAGCCCGGGCTCCAGCGCATAGTTGGAGAGATCGCCGTCGCTTACGGTCAGCACGTCGCGGTGCGCGAGACCGGCCTCGAGCAGCTCGCCGATCACGTAGCCGATGCCGCCGGCCTCGTGGAAATGGTTCACGTCGCCCGCGCCGTTGGGATAGACGCGCGCGAGCAGCGGCACCGCGCGCGACAGCTCGGCCAGATCGTTCCAGTCGAAGCGGATGCCCGCGGCGCGGGCCATGGCCGGGATGTGGATCGCATGGTTGGTGGATCCGCCGGTAGCGAGCAGGCCGATCGCAGCGTTGACGATCGCCTTCTCGTCCACGCAGCGGGCGAGCGGGCGATAATCGTCGCCCTTCTGCCCGATCGCGGCAACCCGGTGCACCGCCGCTCGGTCGAGCGCCTGGCGCAGCTTGGTGCCCGGTTGCACGAAGGCCGCACCGGGGACGTGCAGGCCCATCAGCTCCATCATCATCTGATTGGAGTTGGCGGTGCCGTAGAACGTGCAGGTGCCCGGAGAGTGATAGCTGCCGAGCTCGCTCGCGAGCAGCTCGTCGCGCCCCACCTTGCCCTCCGCATAGAGCTGGCGGACGCGCTGCTTCTCCTTGTTCGGAATGCCGGTCGGCATCGGCCCGCCGGGCACGAAGATCACCGGCAGGTAGCCGAAGCGCAGCGCGCCGATCAGCAGCCCGGGCACGATCTTGTCGCAGATGCCGAGCATCAGCGCGCCGTCGAACACGGCATGGCTCAGCGCGACGCCGGTGGAGAGCGCGATCACGTCGCGGCTGAACAGCGACAGCTCCATGCCGGTTTCGCCCTGCGTCACGCCGTCGCACATCGCCGGAGTGCCGCCCGCGACTTGCGCCGTGGCGCCGGCTTCGCGGGCGTAGATCTTCAGTCGCTCAGGGTAGCGGCCATAAGGCTGATGCGCCGAGAGCATGTCGTTGTAGGACGTGACGATGCCGATGTTCGGCAGGGCCCCCGACTTGAGCTCCGGCTGATCGTGCAGCGTGCCGGCATAGGCATGCGCGAGGTTCGAGCACGAGACCGCGCCCCGATCGGGCCGGCCCTCCGCCTCGCGCTGCATGAGGTCGAGATAGGCCGCGCGGCTGCCGCGCGAGTTCTCGATCACGCGCTGCGTGACGCGGTGGACGGTGTCGTTGAGGGTCATATGATCCTCTCCGTTCGCGCGAGGATATTTGCGAAACTACTCATGCCAGGTCACTCCGTCGCGCTCGGCCAGCGCAATCGCGGCGCTCGGGCCCCAGGTGCCGGCGCTGTAGGGGCGGGGCGTGAGGCCCTGTTCAGCCCAGCCGGCGCGGATCGCATCGATCCATTCCCATTGCGCCTCGACCTCGTCGCGGCGGACGAACAGCGTCTGGTCGCCTTCCATGAGGTCGAGCAGCAGCCGCTCGTAAGCGATCCGCCGCACCGCGCCGGAGAACGCATCGGGCATCGAAATGTCGAGCGGCACCGAGCGCAGGCGGATGCCTTCTCGATCGAGCCCCGGCACCTTGGCCATCAGCGACAGATGCACGTTCTCTTCCGGCTGGATGCCGATGACGAGACGGTTGGGCTGCATACGCGCGCCCTTGTCCTCGAAGATCGAGTGCGGAACGCTGCGGAACTGCACGACGATTTCGGTCACCCGCTCGGGCAGGCGCTTGCCGGTGCGCAGGTAGAAGGGCACGCCCTTCCAGCGCCAGTTATCGACGTGCGCCTTGATCGCGACGTAAGTCTCGGTGTCGGAATGCTTGCCCAGTTCCTCGTCGTAGCCGGGTACGGACTCGCGCTGGATCGCGCCGGCGCGATACTGGCCGGTCACTGTCTCGCCTTCGGCCACCCGGCGCAGCGCGCGCAGGACCTTGACCTTCTCATCGCGCACCGAAGTCGCGTTGAAATTGCCCGGCGGCTCCATCGCGACGAGCGCGATGAGCTGGAGCATGTGGTTCTGCACCATGTCGCGCAGGGCGCCGGCGTCGTCGTAAAAGGCGACGCGTCCTTCAAGGCCGACCGTTTCCGCGACGGTGATCTGAACGTGGTCGATGTGGCTTGCGTTCCACAGCGGCTCGAACAGGATGTTGGCGAAGCGCAGCGCGAGCAGGTTCTGCACCGTCTCCTTGCCGAGATAGTGGTCGATGCGGAAGATCCGCTCTTCGGGGAAAGCCGCCGCGACCGCGTCGTTGATCTCGCGGCTGGTTTCCAGATCGGTGCCGAGCGGCTTTTCCAGGCACATGCGCACATGCGGCCCGTCGAGCCCGGCGTGCTGAAGGCCGCGGATCGTCGGTTCGAACAGGCTGGGCGCGGTGGAGAGGAAGATTGCGATTCCGCGCTTCGGCTCGCCGACCTTGGCGGCGAGTTCCTTGTAGCCTTCCAGCGTCGTCGCATCGAGCGGCTGGTAGCTCAGGCGGTTGAGAAACTCGGCCATGCCGCCGCGGCGATTGGCGGGCAGGAACTTCTCGAGCGCGGCGCGCGCGAAGTCGCGAAACTCGGCATCGCTCATATCGGAACGGGCAGTGCCGACGATCTTGAGATCGGGCGCCAGCAGGTCGTCGTGATCCAGCGCGCAAAGCGAGGGGAGCAGCATACGCTGCGCCAGATCGCCCGTCGCGCCGAACAGGACCAGACGGTCCGCAGTGAAGCTCATGCGCATATGCCTTTCGCTCTTCGCTTCCCTGTCTAGGAAACCGTGTCGATCCATACCAGTGTGCCGCATACATATTCAGGCTCGCTTGCGCTTTTGCCCGGTCTTCCCGATAGGGAACGGCGATGAAACGGCGGCCGACTTCGATCGATGTGGCAGAACGGGCGGGCGTAAGCCAGTCCACCGTGTCGCGCGCGCTTGCCGGGTCCGAAGTGATTACCGAAGCGACCCGTGCGCGCGTGCTGCGCGCGGCGGAGGAGATCGGCTATTTCGTCGACGAGCGTGCCGCCCGGCTGCGGCGCGGTTCCACCGGCACGCTCGCGGTCGTGGTGATCTGCCGGCCGGGCGAAAGCGCCGCGGACATCAACCCGTTCTCCTATATGCTGCTCGGCAGCGTCTGCCTCGCCGCGTCGGAGCGCGGGTTCGAAACGCTGGTTTCATTCCAGGCGCGCGAGGAGCAGTTCTTCGGCCATTACGAGGAGCGCGGCTGGGCCGATGGGCTGGTGGTGATCGGCACCACGACCAACCGCGCCGCGTGGGACTATTTCCGCGGGCTCGAGAAAGCCGAGCGGCGGGTGGTCTACTGGGGCTCGCCGTTCGACGATCTCGAATGGGTCCGCTCCGACAACCGCGCCGCCGGTCGCTTGGCGGTCGAGCACCTGCTTGCGCAAGGCTACCGCGCGCCCTGCTTCCTCGGCGCGATCGATTCCCCGCAGCACCAGTTCGCCGAGCGCTATGAGGGCTATTGCGAGGGCATGCGCGCCGCCGGGCTGGAGCCCTGCCTGGTGCCGACGCGCGACGGTACCACGCGCGAGGAGGAGGGGGCCGCGGCTGTCGAAGCCTGGCTCGGCCAGGGCGGCGAGGCCGATGCGATCTTCGCCGCCTGCGATGCCATGGCGCTGGGCGCGCTCGACGCCCTCAAACACCGCGGCGTGGCCGTGCCGGGCGCGTTCGGCCTCGCGGGTTTCGACGATCTGCCGGCGGCGCGTTTCGTCCAGCCGACCCTGACCACGATCGCCCCCGACCCCGCCGCCGCCGGCTCGCTGCTGGTCGATGCCCTGTTCAACGCCGGCGAAGACGCGCCGCTGCGGCGAGTGCCGGTGGCGTTGATCGCGCGGGGGAGCACGGCGAGGTAGCGAGGTTTGCTTTGCTCGATCCTCCCCATTTGGCTTCGCAAAATGGGGAGGATCTCAGGATCTTTAGTGCCTACCCATGCGCCCCGAATTCGTTGGCGATGGCGGTGGTGATCCGTAGGCTCAGCGCATGCGCGCGTTCGATCGGCGCGATGAAGTCGTGTTCGATCGCGGCATAGCCCTCGGCGCCGCCGTCGGGGTAGTCCGACGGCTCGTCGAGCACGTAGTCCGAAGGGCCGGGGAAGCGCGTCGGAAAGGCGCGGCGGAGCTGCGCCAGCGCTTCGTCGATCCGCAGCGTCAGGACCATCTCGATCACGTCGCCGCGGCTGATGTCGTTGGCGCGGCTGAAGGCGGGGACCGAGACCGCGCGCAGGAACATGAACTGCAGCAGCGCCATCCGCAGCGCCTGGAGCACCCCGATCCGCCGGCGAACCAGCTCGCGGTTCTCCATCGGCGCTTCGTCGGGCAGCAGCTCGAGCAGCCGGTGGAGCTTCAACCCATCGATCCGCAGGCGCGAGGCGAGGCGGCGGAACACGCCCGCTCGGTCGTCCTTGACCAGGTATTCGGCCAGCGCCGCGCAGGCGTTCGCGATGTGGCTCTCGGTGCCGCGATAGGTGCGGCTGGCCCAATAGGCGGAGTTGAACAGCTCGCCGTAGGCCGCGACCGTCTTGATGCTCCCGAGCGCGTTAGTCGCTCGCACGAGCCGTACGAGCTGCCGCCCGCGCGCGCTTTCGCTCAGCAGGCTGGCGATCTCTTCGCGGTTGCCTTCGGCCGCGCTGCCCATGCCGGCGATCACGTTCACGGGGTAGCCGAGTTGCTGCAGCACGGCGTTGTGCGGGATCGCGCGGATCTGGCGCAGGCTCATCTCGCGGTCCGACGACAAGTCAGACTGCCGGCGCGAGACGCGGCTGCCGGTCGTGTTGAGCAGGCCGAGCCCGAAGGCGGTGACGGCGCGGCTGTAGGTCCGGCTTTCGAGATGCTCGTGCTGGTGGTCGCGGATCGCGCGATAGAAATCGAGGCTCAGGTCGGTGCGGCGGTAGAACGGATCGGCCGGCGCATCGATGTCGGTTTGGGCCGGTCGCAGCTCTGCGATCCGGGTCAGCGTCGCGAGCGCGAGTTCGGGGTTGGCGAAGAACAGATAGCCGTCGCCGCCTTGGAAGGTGACTTCGGGCTCGATCCGAATGCCCGCGCGGGTGAAGCGCCGCCGCGCCCAGGGGGAAAGCGGCCATTCGAGCCGGTCGGCGAAGCCGCCGGGATGCGCGCCGCGGCCCATGCTTTCGCCGTGCGTGTCGAAGATCAGCGCGGCCACATCGGTCAGGCCGTTTGCAGCCATTGCATCGGCCAGCCGGCCCTGCAGCCGCTCGATCGCGAGGCTCGCCGGGATCTGCCCGACGAAGCGGCCGGCGTCGGAAAAGCCGGTCTGGACACACACACGCCCGCGCCGCCGCGCATAGTCGCGGTAGATGTCCTCCGCCAGCAGCGCATCGAGGAAGCGGCCGCCGTGCTCCAGTGCGGTTTCGGTCTCGAACAGGGGAGAGACGTCGACTTTGTCCTCGACCCCGAACAGCCGCGCGAAATAGAGCGCGGCGAGCACCGTCGCGGGCTGCTCGCACTCGGCGACGAGCATGCGGATCGGCGCGTCGGCGTCGATGTGGCGCAGGATCTGCGCCATGGCGAGGAACTGGCGGATCGCGGTCGAGCTCTCGATCGCGAGCGCGCCGAAATTGCTCCTGAGCGGCGTAGCCTCGGCGATGAGCGTGCGCAGCGTTGCGAGCGCGCCCTGGCTCGACAGGTCCAGCGTCTCGCCGCCCTCGAGCCGCCCGCGGATGGCGTTGTGGAGCTGCTTGGCGTTCACCCGGAAGTGGATTCCGCCCATGCCGAGCCCGTCGGCCCGCATCGCGGCGGCGAGCGTCTTGAGCGCGACCGCGCGGTCGCCCTCTGTGTCCGCCGCTTCGCGCTCGAGGCTGTCGATCAGCGGGGCGAGCGAGAGCAGCTTGGCGGGATCGTCCGCCGTCAGCCGGTTGGCCGCCGACGAAAGCGCTTCCGCCTCGTCGAGCGGTTCGGCGAATGCGGCGGCGCACTCGGCGGTGTGCGTCTGCGCGGCCCGCAGCGTATCGAGGACCGGGTGCGCGGAATCGATCGCGGCGAGCGTGTCCGCATAGCGCCCGAGGCGTTCCGCCTTCTCCGCCAGGCGGAACCCGATCGAGGTGTGCCAGCCGATGTCGGTCCGCCCGTCCATATCGTAGCCGACCCAGGTCGCGAAACGGAACGGTACCGGCGAAAACGCATGCCACTCTCCCGGCCAGCGCTCACGCGCGGTGCTCAGCAGATGGCCCACGATCCGGTCGCGCGCGTCCTGCGCCCGGGCGAGCGCCGCCATGGCCTGCGCGTGCTCGAATGCGAGCGTGATCGCCGGCCGCTCGGGCGAAGCGGCACAGGCGCTCTTGCCGATCGCGCCCTCGCTCGCGGCGGTGGATGCAACCGCCTCGGACTGCGCGGGCGTGAGCAGGAACGTCGGGTGCGCGGTGAACACGGCGTGGAGCTGCGGGCGCTCCCAGGCCGCGCGGAATTCCGCAAAGCTCGACGCGTCCAGGCATGCTGCAAGGGCGTCCTCGTTCGCCTGCGGTTCGACCGGCGCCACCAGCCGCCGCAGCCGCCCCGCGCGTGTCATCAACGCATCGCATTCCAGCTCGGCGATCAGCCCTTCGGCGCCGACTAGGTCGAGTTCGCCGCTCTCGAGCATGCGCGACAGCTCGAGCGAGAGCTGGAACACGGGGTTGAACAACGGCGATTCTTGCGTCTGTTCGTGCAGTACGGCCAGGCGGTCGGCAAGCTGGGCGACACTCGTCATTGGTTCATTCCGTGCTCTGCGACGAAGGCGGCGGCCGCGCCGAACAGGCCCGGCTGCGGGTGGACGATCAGCTTGACCGGGATCGAGCCCATCAGCCCGGCGAAGCGGCCCTTGGCGCGGAACCGGTCGGCAAAGCCCGAGGTGAGCAGCGTCTCTCGAATGCGGTAGCCGAGCCCCCCGGCGATCACCACGCCGGCAAATCCGCCCTGGACCAGCGCGATGTCGCCCGCGACCGAACCGAGCGAGAGGCAGAACCGGTCGACCGCGGCGGCGGCTAGGCTGTCCTCGCCGCTCAACCCCTTGGTCCAGATCTCGACGTCGTCGCACTCGGGGACCGAGCGCCGCTCCATCGCGGCTAGCGTCTGGTAGATGTCCACGATCGCGGGCCCGGCCACGACCCGCTCCGCCGAGACACGCATGTGCCGCTTCCGCAGCCGCGCGAGGATCGCGTCCTCGATCAGGTCCAGCGGAGCGAAGTCCGCATGACCGCCTTCGGTCGCCTGTACGCGGTACTGGCCGCCCGAACGCCACAAGTGCGCGACGCCCAGCCCGGTGCCGGGGCCGAGCACGCTGATCGTCCCTTCCGATCCGAGCGGTTCGTCCGGCCCGGTGATATGCAGGAACTGATCCTCCGGCGCGCGCGCCACGGCATGGGCAACGGCTTCGAAGTCGTTGACGATGCAGTAGCGTTCGACGCCCAGCTTGGGCTTCACCAGCGCGGGACGGATGATCCAGGGATTGTTGGTGAAGCGGATCACGTCGCCGCCGACGGGCCCGGCAATCGCCATGCTCACGGCATCGGGCAGGGTGCCGCCCTGGCGCTGGCGGAAATCCTCCCAAGCGGTCTGGAAGCTGGCGTGATCTTCGGTGTGAAGCGTTTCCGGCTCACTCAGCGAGATCGCACCGTCTTCGCCGATCGACGCGATCGCGAAGCGGGCGTGCGTGCCGCCGATATCCACCACGACCAGATCCATCCCGATCCTTCCCCTTTTTCCTCTTGCTCCCTTGGTAGCAGCCGCGCCGCACCATGCCCACGCGCCGCATACATATTCACACGCCGCGTGTAACGGTGACCTGCTTCTCGAGAAATTCCGTCGGTCCGAAGCTGGTGAGGAAGCTCACATCCGCGGCATCGCGCCCGACACCGATCTTCACGATCTCGTCCGGCCGGGTCATGCCCGTGGCGTCGACCAGGAACCAGGCGCCGCCGCCCGGGGTGGTCGGGTCGGTCAGGAACACCTCGGCGACCGCGTGGAAATCGGGCGGGTCGACGCCCGGCGCGAAGCAGCTCACGAAGCGCGCGGGAATGCCCGAGGCGCGGGCAAGCATGACCATGACATGCGCGAAATCGCGGCAGATTCCGCGCCGCTCGATGAAGCTGTCGAGCGCGGTCGTGTTGGCGGTGCTGCAGCCGGGCTCGTAGGTGAGATTCCGCGCGATCCAGTCGTGGATCGCCGCAACCCGCGCGCCGCCCTCGCTGCCGCCGAACTCGGCCTCCACGAACGGCTGGAACCGATCGGCCGGGCAATAGCGCGAATCGAACAGATACTGCACCGCCTCGCCCGGCAAGTCGTGCGGCAGCAGGTATTCGAGGCTTCCGATATCGGCAGGCAGCCGCTTAACGGCGACCTTGGCCTTGTACGAAACGTCGTAGCGGCCCTCCGCACGGATCCACACCCGCTCGCCGATGTCGTCCTGCGCCGAAATGCGCGCGAAGTGCTCGCCCCTGGTCACCCAGGTGTCGGTCTCGAGCAGCGTCTGCTCGGGGATTATCGCCGCCTCGAACTGCAGCAGCACGTCGGTCACCTTCTCCATGCGGAAGGCGAAGGCGAGATCGATCGATATGGGCATACTCCGCCAACGCGGCGGAGGCGCGGTTGTTTCGCCTTATTCGCCCGCAACGTGCAGCGCGACTTCGCGGCGGTGCGGGCGGGCGCGGTGTTCGGCGAGGAACAGGCCCTGCCAGGTGCCGAGCATCATCCGCCCGCCGGAGACCGGGATCGAGTGACTGACGCCGATGAGCGCGGTCTTGAGATGAGCCGGCATGTCGTCCGGCCCCTCGTCGTCGTGCACGTAGTGGGGCCCTTCGGGGGCGACGCGGCCGAGCCAGGCGATCAAGTCGTGCTGCACAGCGCGGGCGGCGTTCTCGTTGATCAGCAGCGAGGCCGAGGTGTGGCGGCACATGGCGGTGAGCAGGCCGGTCTCGACCCCGGTAGAGGCGAGCCATTCGGCGACCTCGCGCGTGATCTCGGTCAGACCCGGCCCGCGGGTGTCGAAGGCGAGCGTGGTGGCGTGATGCGGCATGGCACCCATATAGGTGGCATGGGTTTCCAGCGCGACCTCTTCGCCCCCGAAGGACAGGCCGTGGCACCGCCGGTGCCCGGCATGCTGCTGATCGAGGATGCGGTTTCCGCCGAGGAGGAACGCGCACTCGAAGCGCGGATCGACGCGGCGCCGCTGGAGCCGTTCCAGTTCGGCCAGTGGCGCGGCAAGCGGCTGACGGCCAACTACGGCTCGGCCTACGACTACCAGCGCGGCAGGGTGGCCGAGGCGCCGCCGCTGCCCGAGTGGATCGAAGCCAAGCGGGCGCGTCTCGCACCGCTCGCCGGCCGCGATCCGCGAGCGTTCGTCCAGGCGCTGCTGACCCGCTACGATCCCGGCGCGGGCATCGGCTGGCACCGCGACCGGCCGCAATACGGCGAAGTGCTGGGCCTCTCGCTGTCCGCCCCGGCCGTGCTCCGCTTGCGGCGCCGCACGGCGCAGGGGTTCGAGCGCCGCAGCATCGAACTGCCGCCGCGCTCGCTCTACCTGCTGAGCGGCGAGGCGCGCGAGGCATGGGAGCATTCGATCGCCCCCATGGCCGTCACGCGCCGCTCGCTGACGCTGCGGACCTTGCGTTGAGGTTCGGGCGCTAGAAGTCGACCGAGACCGAAGCGTTCACCGTGCGCGGCCGGCCCTGCAGCAGGGCGGATTCGAACGCGTCGAAGGCCGAAGCCCAGTAGCGCTGGTTGGCGACGTTATCGACGGTCAGGCGCAGGGTCACCGGCTTGCCGCCCGCCGCGAAGACATAGCGTGCGCCGAGGTCGAACACGGTCCAGTCGTCGAGCCGCAGCGTATTCGCGGTGTTGACCCACTGTTCGCCGGTATGGGTCATGCGCCCGGTCAGCGTGAGGCCCTGGACGAAGGGCAGGTCCCATTCGACGTTTGCGTTGGCGGTGAAGCCGGGGACACCGGCGACTTCGGAGCCGGTGTCGAGCTCGGCGTCGATCGTGGAGAGGCCCGCGATCAGCCGCAGTCCCTCGACCGGCTCGCCGTTCAGCGTGAGCTCGATCCCGCGATGGCGCTGATCGCCGATATAGCCGTAGCGCTCGGTGCCGTCGGAATTTTCGATCACTCCCTCGCCGGGGCGCTCGATCTGATAGAAGGCGAGACCGGCATAAAGGAAGCGACCGAGCGCGAGCTTGGCGCCCGCCTCGTATTGCGTGGACTTGCGCGGGGCGAGCACCGTGCCCCGGTTCTCGAGGCTGTCGTCGAGCGGCACGTTCGGTCCCTGCTGCAACGCCTCGATCCGGTTTGCGTAGAGCGAGACATAGGGCAGCGGCTTGAACACCACGCCGACCACCGGCGTGATCGCGTCTTCGTCATAGCTTGCTTCGAGCTGGCCATCGGCCGCGCTGTAGCTATCGATACGGATCGCCTGCAGCCGCAGGCCGCCGGTGATCAGCAGGCTATCGTCCCACAGCCCGATCGTATCGGACGCGAAGGCGCTCCACAGGCGGCTCTTCACCCGCGGGAAGGGATCGTCGAGATCGCCGCCCGGGTTCCACGGGGCGACGGTCGAAGGTGGCAGCGGCATCGGCTCGAAATCGTAGAGATTGGCCGCGAACTCGTCGCGGAAGTCGAAGGCGTTACGGTTGGTCTGCCAATTTATGCTGCCGCCGAAGTTGAACTCGTGCGTAATCGTCTCGCCCAGATTCACGCGCAGCCCGGCCTCGGCCGCCTCGTTGTTGTCGGTACGCGGCACGATCAGCGAATCGTCGAAACCATCGCCGGTCGCCGCGTTGGTCAGGGTGATGCCGCCGTAGTTCCCGTCCTCACGCCCGTCGCGCGCGCCGGCCCGGGCATAGAGCAGCGCGTTGTCGGCGATGTCCCATTCGAGACTGAGCGTGCCGAACACGTCGCGCATCTCGGTATATGTGTAGTCCTGCGCCTGGTTGGCGTCGGCCTCGGGCACAGCGGGAATCGCGGTAACGCCGTCGCCAAGCGTAACCTTCGGCCGCAGGCCGTCGATCCGCACCTCCTGATAGGCAAGGTCCAGCGCCGCGCGGAAATTGCCGCCGTCGTAGTCGAACGCGCCGCCAATCACCTGCGTCCGCCGGTCCTCCCGGTCGATCGAGGTCTCGCCATCGCGGTAGGCGCCGTTGACGCGCAGACCCCACTCGCCGTTTGCCCCGAACCGGCGCGACACGTCGAAGCTGCCTCCGAAGTGCGCGCCCGAGGTGTAGCCTAGCGTCGCGCGCGTCAGCGGATCGAACCCGGCGCGCTTGAGCTTGAGATTGACCGACCCGCCGAGCGATGACCCGCCCGGCGCCGCACCGTTGAGGAAGGCGCTCGCGCCGTTCAGCACCTGCACGCTGTCGTAGAGCTCGGGCGCGACGATCTGGCGCGGGGCCACGCCGTAGAGGCCGTTCACGCCCACGTCGTCACCGAACAGCGCGAAGCCGCGGATCACGAACAGCTCGGCCGCGTTGCCGAAGCCGTAAGTCGAGCGCACCGTCGGATCGTTGTCGAGCACTTCGCCCAGCGTCAGCGGCTGCTGGTTGAGGATCAGCGATTCGTCGAAGCTGCGGATCGAGAAGGCAAGGTCCGCCGCATGTTTGTTGCCCAGCACGCCGGCATCGCCGCCATTGGTTATCTCGGTCGCGTTCTCCCGCTGCGCCGTGACGACGATGTCGTTCGCGCTTTCCGGTGGGCTCTCCTGCGCGAAAGCGGGCGCGGCTGCGGCAAGCGCGAGGGCGGAAGCCGTGATGGCGTAGCGAGCGGTCATGTCAGATCTTTCTTTGCGGGGAAGGGCGGCTGCGCCGCCGCCAGGCGACGGCGACCGCGAGAACAGGAAGCAAGAGCAGGGTCCAGGCGAGGACATCGGGCGCGCCCTCGCCCGTGAGGCCGAGGACGAGACCGGCGAGACTCGCGGCGAACAGCGCCAGCGGCAGCGCGAAAACATGCGCGAAACCTCGCCGGGTATGGCGCCGGGGGGCGGGCTGCGGCTTCACGCGAACTGGCCTTCCCCGCCGCCGTGGATCTCCGCCACGCGCCGCTCGATCGCGCCGGGGCTGCGGCGCCACCACAGCAGCACACCGGTCCACAGCACCCAGATCGTCGCCAGCGTCAGTAGTGCCCAGACGATCTTGAGCGGCAGCCCGCCGTAGTCACCGAAGTGGAGCGGCTTGGACATCATCAGCGCCTGATTGAGCGCGGGCATGGCGCGCGCATCGACCAGCTCGCCGCTTGCGGCATCGATCAGCGCGGGGGTGAGCAGGTGCTCGGTCAGCGGCCGGTCCCCCTGGAAGAACATGGCGTAGTGGCGCGCGGTGCTCCAGCCGCCGCCGGGGAAGGCGATGAACTGTGGGCTGCGGCCGGGCAGCACGGCCTGCGCCTCGGCCATCGCGGCGTCGAGCGAGCCGTAGTCGGCCGGCGCGACCTCGGCGCCGCCATGCTCGGCGGTCATCGCGGCGAGCTCGCCCTCGCGCCAGGCGTCGGTCAGCGGATCGGCGAAGGCGTTGATCACGCCTGTGCCGCCGACGACCAGTGCCCAGGCGAGGATCACGATGCCGCCGAGATTGTGCTGGTCGAGCCGCCCGACGCGGCGGCTGCGGTCCATCCGCAGCGTGCCGAACCGCAGCCGCCGCATGAACGGCGCGTAGAGCACCGTGCCCGAGATCAGTGCGACGATGAACAGCGCACCCATCACCCCGAGCAGCCACATGCCCGGCTGGCCGAGGAACATGTCGGTGTGAAGCTGGAGGAGGAAGTCCATCACCCCGCCGCCCGGCGCGGGCCCGAGCGATTCGCCGGTCGCGCGGTCGAAGAACAGCAGCGTCATGTCCTCGCCCGCCGCATCGGGCGTCGGGCCGGTGGTGACGGTCAGCAGCGGGCTTTCCTGGCTGAAGGCCATGAACAGCGGCACTTCGCCCGGCCGCTCGGCCAGCGCGGTTTCGAGCATCGTGTCGAGCGGCACCCCGCTCTCCGCCGAGGGCGCACCGGGCAGGGCGGTCTCGTAATCGACTCCTTCCAGCGCCTCGATCTCGTCATGGAAGATCAGCGGCAGCCCGGTCACGCACAGCATGAGCAGGAACACCGTGGGCACGATGCTGCTCCACTTGTGAACCAGGTACCAGGCACGGATGGTGCTACGACGCATGCGCCGCCGCCTATGCGGCGCGGCGGCGAAGGTCAATGATAGTCATTTGCAATAAGGGCGCGGAGGGCTGTGGCCTGGATGCCGGCGCCGGCGCTCGTCTGTCCCATCCAGCAACACACTTCCATCATCCCAGCTTTCGCGGGGATGACGGCGCGGCGCGCGGTCAGGCGGCCAGCTTGAGCCGCTCGATCTCCTGCGCGAACTCGAAGCGGAGCTGTTCCGCCTCCTCCTCCGGCAGCCACTTGGCCATGTTGGGGAAGACGATCTGCCACACGCGCTGCTTCTTTTCCGGCCACGGCTTGTCCGGCGCGGCGCGCGCGCGTTCGAGCACGGCGTGGAGGCGCCGGCGCACGCGGTCGGGATCGGGCGTGATGTCGGGCTGGCGGGCATGCGGCATGCGCCCCTCGCCATCGCCGAACATACTCAACTGCCCGCCGCCGTGCGGCCCGTCCCCGGGTGGATTATCGCCGAAAAGGTCCGCCACCTTGCTCGCTACTCGCTTCCATCGCGGGGCTCGTCTTCGAAGCCCAGCTCTTCACGGCTCAGAGTATCGGCAAGCACTTCGTCCAAGACAAGATCGACCTCGTCGAAGCGGTGGAGAAGTTCGTTGATACGCGCCGCCACATCGCGGAACTGCGGCCAGTATTCAGCGGCAGGAAGCCCCTCGCGCGCCTCGGCCCAGCGCTTGAGCACGCGGTAGCCGCTGACGGCGAACTGCCATACGCGCGGCGGCAGCCCGTCGAAGCGCCCGGTCTCGTCCGCGCAGAAATACCAGGTCCCGCCTTCCCCCTCGTGCAGGTCCACGGGACCGACGGGCTCGGACCGCAGGCGGCAGAAGTCCTTCGGCCTGAATTCGGCGGCGGGTTCGCGCGCGAAGGTTTCGAGTTCGCGTATCTCCCTGCCGATCCGCGCGGCCTGCTTGAACAGCGCCGGGTCGGCGGGGAAGGGGATGTGCGGGAACGTATCTTCGAGGTCCTCGGCGAACCGCACCGTGTAAGAGGTCGCGGAGAGCAGTGCGAGAACGGCGTCGAACAGGTCCTCGGGCGCGACCGGCTCGCCGTAGGCTTCGGCGAGGGCGGTGAGGATTGCGGGGTTGAAGTTGTGCGCATCTTCACCGTTGCGCCGGTCGTATAGCGGGAAGGCGTAGCCGCCGTAGCTTCCGCGAAAGGCGTGATAGTCGGGTAACAGTCCGTGGCACCAGATGGCGGGACCAAGCCCCACTCCGAGCGGCATGGTATAGAGCGTCGAGTTCTTAGCACCCCATGCGGATTGAAGCGCGGGCCGGAGAAAATCTCCATATTTTCGGTGGTTATAGAGGACGCGAACATCGAGCGGGCGATATGCCGCCTTCATCACTGCGGTGCTTTCAAACGGCGCGTTAAACGCGTCGTTCCACTTTCGATCCCGGGAATCGTGAAATGATGCTTTTGCATCTGTGGCGGACCCGTTGAGGAATGATTCGATACGCCGAACGAGTTGCGCGTCCGTCGCTGCATAAACGAAGCTGTCTCTCTTCGTTTGGAGGCCGCTGGATCGAAATTCGAAAACATCGGTCATCGAGACCCATGCGCCATTCTGAAATGGGTCAGCTCGAAAATCGGCCAAAGCCCCTCGTTCGATACTCATTGGAGAGTCAACTCTCCCGGTGTCCGCATCGCCTTCCAGCCAATTTAACTTAGCTAGCTTGCTGAAAACGCCCTTCTCCCAACTGTCTGCATAGAGCACCTCCGCCAGCTCGCCTTCAGCCTTGCTGCCGTCCGCGACGGCCACGCAGATCGCCGTGCCGACCTGGATATTGAACACGCCCTGATCCCGTTCGACGTTCCCGCGCACCCCGGCGCGCACATCGCCCCGCAGATCGATGATCTCCAGCCGGTCGAAGCGCTCGCGCATCATCTTGCGCAGGCCCGCATAGGGCCAGCCGGTCAGATATTTGCGGTTGGTGATGAAGGCGATCACCCCCTTCTGCGGCGCGTTCTCGGCCTCGAACAGCTTCCAGATCGCCCACCGCCAGAAGGCGACCGAGAATTCGGGAAAAGTGTTGAGCTGGCCGCCCTTTCCGGCATCGCGCACCGGCTGCTTGAGGTCGGTCCAGACCTCCTCGTTCATCCAGCGGCCGACCAGCGTTTCGTCCTCGCCCTCCTCCAGCCGCTTGTAGGGCGGGTTGCCGATGATCGCGAGAATCCGCTCGCGTGTCTTGATCTCGTTAGCGCGCTCGCGCTCCTCGTCGATGGGAATGCCCTGGATGCCCAGCCGGCCCATCGGCGTGACCGCGTCGGGCCGGCTGAGCGTATCGGTGAGATAGATGCCCAGACGCGGCAGGTCGACCGGCTGCGGTGCGTCCTCCCCATCGTCCGGCGGGCGGTGCGCGAGGGCGTGGTGCAGCCGGTAGTGCGCCACCGCGTAGGGGCCGATCAGCAGCTCGAAACCGAACATGCGGCCGGCGAGGTTCTTCAGCGCCATGCCGGCGGCGGGGCCGCCCTCCTCCTCCATCACCCGCTCGCGCACGCGCTCCGCTATGCCGAGCAGGAACGTGCCTGTGCCCGTCGCCGGATCGAGGATCGTCACGTCGCTGTCATGGAGGCCCTTCTTGCCGAGATCCTCGCGCAGCACCCGGTCGAGCGCGCCGACCATGAAGCGCACCACCTGCAGCGGGGTGTAATAGACGCCGTAGCGCTCGCGCGCGGCGGGGTCGAACACGCTCAGGAAATCCTCGTAGAAATAGAGGATCGGATCGCGGCCGTCGCGGCGGGGCGCGAGGATCGTCGGGTCGAAGCCGTTCACGGTATCGCGCATCACCTCGAACCCGATGCCGATCGAATCGATCACGCGCGGATGGCTGATGGCTTCCAGCGTACCCTTCATCAGCGGGTGTTCGTCGGGCATGTGCTGCGCCGCGTCAGGGCCGACCTTGCGTTTCTCCTCCTCGGTCTCCGTATTGGCGAGATGCTCGCGCACCAGCAGCAGCCCGAAAGCCAGCGTCTGCGCGAAGGCGGAGGAGAACAGTTCGTCGAAGTCCGCAGATGAGTATCCGCCAGCCTCGGGATGGGCGTAAAGCACGTTGCGGTAGGTCTGCCGCACCAGCATCAGCGGATCGTTGCGATCCTTCTCGATGTGGAGCTGCGCGACCCGCTCGCGCACCGCACTCTTCACGATGCGCGCCGAATGGGCGAGCAGCTTGGCAAGCTGCTCGGCGTTTCCGGCCGTGGGCTGCGGTGCGCGGGCCAGTTCGGCGAGCAGGCCGGCAAAGCGGGAAGGGTCGTGGTCGTCGATCAGCCCATCCGCAACCCGGTCCAGCGTATCGGGTGCGAGCGCCCCTTCCGGCACGATGAGGGCGTGGCCCTGCAAGGTCTCGCGATTGAACAGGTGAAATTCCGCGAAATTACTGGCGGACCAGTGGGCGAGCTCTTGCAGCCGTTCGTATTGCCGCTTGTCATGCGGGCTGCGCCACCGCTTCGGCGACGCGGGCTTTGTGGGCGCCTTCAACTCAATAAACGCGCGGGCGGGCTGGCCGGGGCGTACGAGCGCAATGTCCGGCCGGCCCACGCCTTCGCGGCGGAACTCGGGAGAGACGGTCAGCGGCTCGACCGCCGGAAGCGCCGGCAGCAGTCGTTCCACCAACTCCTGAAACGCGGGCGCCAGGGCCGGCTCGATCGCGTCGGGATTGGCGCGCAACTGCTCGCGTATGCGCGCCGCGTAGCGTTTCAGATGTTCGTGAATTTCCCCCGTCATGCCCGCCGTTCTAGCGCCCGCGCGGCGCCGGGCAAGCAAACGATTTTCCTACATGCCACATGCTTGCTAGCTTCGCATCGGCTCTTTCACACCGCCGATTCGCAGCCCCGGATGGGGCGCTCCTTTAGGTTTGCGCACCCGCATGTGTTACGTGAACAAAACCCCCGCGGAGGTCGCAGCTAGATGTGACTTTTGCCGCACGAACAGGCCGAAAACCGCGAAATTCAGCCGTTCCGGCGTGTCACAGGTGTCAACAGGTCAGGCGGGCACCCCGTAGAGATCGTGCGCGTCGGCTTCCTCGATCAGCGCCTCGACGAAGTCGCCGGGCCGGAGCGTTTCGGGCACGTTGCGCAGGAAGACCTGACCGTCGATCTCGGGCGCATCGGCCTGGCTGCGGCCGGTGGCGCCGAGATCGCCGTCTTCATCGGGCTCGCCGACTTCATCGATGATGGCCGGCAGCGTGCGACCGACCTTGGCGGCGAGCTTGGCCGCGCTGATCCGCTCGGTCACTTCCATCAGCCGGGCGTAGCGCTCTTCCTTGACCGCTTCGGGCACCGGGTCGGGCAGGGCGTTGGCCGCAGCGCCCTCGACCGGCTCGAAGCGGAAGGCGCCGACGCGGTCGAGTTGCGCTTCCTCGAGCCAGTCGAGCAGGTAGCGGAAGTCCTCCTCGGTCTCGCCGGGGAAGCCGACCACGAAGCTCGAGCGGATGGTCATGTCGGGCGCGATCGCACGCCAGGACTTCAGACGCTCGAGCACTTTCGCCTCGTTCGCCGGGCGCTTCATCGCTTTCAGCACTTTCGGGCTCGCGTGCTGGAACGGGATGTCGAGGTAGGGCGTCAGCAGCCCCTCCGCCATCAGCGGAATCACCGCGTCGACGTGCGGATAGGGATAGACGTAATGCAGCCGCACCCACGGCACCTCGCCCTCCGGCGTGCGCAGGGTGCCGAGCTCGCGGGCGAGGTCGGTCATGTGCGCCCGAACCGCGCGGCCATGCCACTCGCGGCTCTCGTGCCGGATATCGACGCCGTAGGCCGAGGTGTCCTGGCTGATGACCAGCAGCTCCTTCGTGCCCGCCGCCACGAGCTTCTCCGCCTCGCGCAGCACCGCGTCGATCCGGCGGCTGGCGAGTTTCCCGCGAAGCTGCGGGATGATGCAGAAGGCGCAGGAGTGATTGCACCCCTCGGAGATCTTCAGATAGCTGTAGTGGCGCGGCGTGAGCTTCACGTCGGGCTGGGGGATCAGGTCGACGAACGGCCCCTGGCTCGGCGGGGCTGCCCGGTGCACTTCCTCGACCACCTGCTCGTATTGATGCGCGCCGGTGACCGCGAGCACGGCGGGATGCGCGGCGCGGATCGCGTCCGCTTCCTCGCCCATGCAGCCGGTCACGATCACGCGGCCGTTCTCCGCGATCGCCTCGCCGATCGCAGCCAGGCTTTCTTCCTTCGCGCTGTCGAGGAAGCCGCAGGTGTTGACCAGCACGACGTCGGCCCCGGCATAGTCGGGGCTCATCGCGTAGCCGTCGGCGCGCAAGCGCGTGAGGATGCGTTCGCTGTCGACGAGCGCCTTGGGGCAGCCGAGGCTGACCATGCCGACCTTCTTCTGGCCGGGAATCGTGGTGTTGGGGTGGGATGCCATTGCGCGGCGCGCCCTACACCTGTGGCGCGCTTTACGCTACCGTGTAAGAAAAAGGCGAAGGAGAAACGTCTTGGGTCCGGTGAACTGGGTTGCGGTTGTCGTTGCGGCACTGGCCGCGGGGCTGCTTGCTTTCGCGTGGTTCGGCCCGCTGTTCGGGCCGGCCAAGGCGCGCAAGGTGGCGCCGGGGAAGATCCTCGCGCGCTCACGTCCTGAGCGAGTCGCGGCGATCACCGGCGGGCTGCTGCTGCTGACCTCGGTGATGATGGGGCACATGTTCGCGCGCATCGGGGCGGAAACGCTGACGGCCAAACCCTGGCTCTACTTCATGATGTCAGGCGGGCTGGCGCTGGCGTTCGTGATCCCCGCCTTGTGGATCAGCTTCACGCACATCCGGGTGCCGACTCGCGTCGCAATGATCGATGCGGGATACTGGCTCGCCGGCTATCTGACGATGGGCGGCGTGTTCTGGCTGTTTGGTTAGGCTTCGGTTTCCGCGGTCGGGCGAATCTCCACCACCACGTCGCCGAGCTGCAACCGCTGGGCCTCCGGCTCCCAGAAACCTAGCGCCGCACCGTTGCGGTATACCCTGAGTCCGCGCCCGCCGGTCGCTAGCTGCTCGATCGACTTGCCGATCTCCTCGGGGGACACCGGCCGCTCGACGAGATGCACCCGGCCGGTGACCGAGGCGAGATCGGCCATATAGTCGGCAATGTGCATGCCCTGGACGCTACCGGCGAGCAGCAGCCCGGTGAAGCGCACGGGGTTGATGACATTGTTCGCCCCGGCCTGGTGGGCGAGCAGCTCGTTGTCCGCCGCGCGCACCACCACGGTGATCGGAACGTCGGGCGCGAGATGGCGTATCGTCAGGACGATCAGGATCGAGGCATCGTCGCGCCCGGCGGAGACCAGCACCGTCTCGGCCTTGTCGATGCGCACGGCCATCAGGCTGTCGTCGCGCGTGGCGTCGGCCGCCATCACGTTGCAGCCGAGTAGTTCCGCCTCGGCCAGGCGCTCCTCGCGCGTGTCCATTACCACGATGTGGCGCGGATCGGTGCCGCGTTCGATCAGTTCGGCAACCGCCTCCGAGCCCGATATGCCGAAACCGATGACCACGACATGGCCGGAAAGCGTTTCCTGAATGCGGGCCATGCGCCATTTCTCCCAACTGCGCCTGATGATAAAGTCGTATGCCGCGCCGATGAATATGAAGATCACCAGGAACCGGATCGGCGTGACGATCACCGCTTCCACCAGCCGGGCGCGGTCGCTGATCGGCGCGATATCCCCGAAGCCGGTGGTCGTGATCGAGATCATCGTGAAATAGACGACGTCGAGGAAGGACACCTCGCCGTCGAGATTGTCGACCAGGCCTGCGCGGTCCCACCAGTGGATCAGGACGACGATGAAGACCAGCGCCAGCGCGGCGCTGACGCGGAGGCCCAGATCGGCCCAGACCGGCACCCTGAGCGCCCGCCGCAGCGGCTGAAAGTGCGGTGCCCGATGCGTGCGCTTCCGGCCGGGGAGTCTATCGGAGAGCTGGAACCGCCTCACGCGCCGCCTGCGCCTCGCAGTTTCTTGGCAGGATCGACCTTTCGGCCGTTATGGCGGATCTCGAAGTGCAGCTCGGGGCTCTCCGTATCCCCCGATGCCCCGGCGATTCCGATCCGTTCGCCGGTCTTGACCACGTCGCCCGCCTCGACGGTGACCCGTCCGAGGTGGCCGTAGGCGCTGTGCCAGCCGTTGCCGTGGTCGATCACCACCAGCCCGCCGAAACGCGGTGCCTCGGTCACGGCCTCGACCACGGTGCCGCTGGCGGAGGCGCGCACCATGTCGCCGCGTCTCACGGCATAGTCGATCCCGTCGTGACCGCCCCCGTCGGGACGGACGGCATAGCCAAGCAGGACGGTGCCGTCGTGCGGAGGGCGGAAGTAGGGCTCGCTGCGCATGGGCGGCGCGACCGGCGGGACCTTGAGCACGGCCGGGATGATCAGGCGCTGGCCCGGACGGATGCGGTAAGGCGGCTCTAGCCCGTTGGCGAGGGCGACGTTCTCGAACGTCACACCGTATCGCATGGCGATTGCGAACGCGGTCTGACCTGGTTCAACCACATGGATGCGCTGGCGCGGGATCGCCAGCCGCTGGCCCGCCTTCACGGCATGGGGCTCGGCCAGTCCGTTTGCCGCCGCGATCACCGCGGCGGGGACCCGCGCGCGGTTGGCGATGCCGTTCAGCGTTTCGCCTTCCTGCACCACGTGCTCGGTCTCGGTCGCCGGATCGCCGGCGGCGATAAGCAGCGGCGCAAGCGCGAGCAGGGCGAGGCGTTTCATTCCGCGTAGCGCTCGCCGAGATCGCCCAGCGAGGCGTGGTGCGTGAGGTCGAGTTGCAACGGGGTCACCGCGACATATCCCTCGTCGATCGCCTCCAGATCGGTCCCGTGATCGAGCGTATGCTCGATCGCCTGGAGGCCGAACCAGTAATACTTGTAACCGCGCGGGTCACGCCCCTCGACCACGGTGCCGCGCGAATAGTCGTGGAAACCCTGCCGCACGACGCGAATGCCCTTTACTTCCTCAGGCGCCCGCGCCGGGAAGTTGATGTTGACCAGCGTGCGCTTGGGCAGAGGCACGTCGAGCAGCGGAGCGAGGACGCGCACGCCCCATTCGCGTGCGGCGCCGAAGGGCACCTCGTCGCCCATGCCCTCGCGCGCATAGACCTGGCTCAGCGCGATGGAGCGGATGCCTGCCAACGCCCCTTCGATCGCGGCCGAGACGGTGCCCGAATAGGTGATGTCGTCACCGAGGTTGGCGCCGCGGTTGACGCCGGAGAGGATCACGTCGGGCGGCCCGTCCATCACCTTGCGCAGCCCGATCGTCACCGCGTCGGTCGGCGTGCCGGTGACGGAGAAGCGCCGCTCTCCGAAACGGCGCAGGCGGACGGGCTGGGTCAGCGTCAGCGAATGGCCGGTGCCCGACTGCTCGTCGTTCGGGGAGCAGATCCAGATGTCGTCCGAGAACTCGCGCGCGATTTCCTCGAGGACCTTGAGGCCCGGTGCGTGGATGCCGTCGTCGTTGGTGAGGAGGATACGCATGGGTGCCGTTTCTCTGATCCGTCGCCCCGGACACGGTCCGGGGTTGATTTCGCCGCCTGGTCCATTCGCCTGTGAGGGAGGATGGCTGCCGAAACAAGTTCGGCATGACGGATCACGGGATCAGCCGCTCGATTCCGCCCATGTACGGCCGCAGCACCTCCGGAACTTCGACCGAGCCGTCTTCTTGCTGGTAGTTCTCCAGGACCGCCACCAGCGTGCGCCCGACGGCGAGGCCGGAGCCATTGAGTGTATGGACGAACTCGGTCTTCTTCGAACCTTCGGGACGGTAGCGGGCGTTCATCCGCCGCGCCTGATAGTCGCCGCAGTTGGAGCAGGAGCTGATCTCGCGCCAGGCCCCCTGGCCAGGCAGCCAGACCTCGAGATCGTAGGTCTTGCGCGCGGTCGCGCCCATGTCGCCGGCGCAGAGCAGCATCTTGCGGTAGGGCAGGCCGAGCGCCTGGAGCACGCCTTCGGCGCATTCGGTCATCCGCTCGTGCTCCGCCTCGCTCTCTTCCGGGCGGACGACGCTGACCAGTTCGACCTTCTCGAACTGGTGCTGGCGGATGAAGCCGCGCGTGTCCTTGCCCGCCGCGCCCGCTTCGGAGCGAAAGCACGGGGTAAGCGCAGTCATGCGGATCGGGAACTGCGCCTCATTGATGATCTGCTCGCGCACCGCGTTGGTCAGGCTGACCTCTGCGGTCGGGATCAGCCAGTGGCCGTCGGTCGTGCGGAACAGGTCTTCGGTGAATTTCGGCAGCTGTCCGGTGCCGAATGCCGCCTCGTCGCGGACCAGCAGCGGCGGAGCGCATTCGGTGTAGCCGTTCTCGGCCGTCTGCCGATCGAGCATGAACTGCCCGAGCGCACGGTGGAGCCGCGCCATCTGGCCGCGGAGGAAGGTGAAGCGGGCCCCGGAGATGTTCGCGCCGGTCTCGAAATCCATTCCCAACGCGGGGCCGAGGTCGGCGTGTTCCTTCGGCTCGAACGCGAACTCGCGCCGTTCGCCCCATTGCGAAAGCTCCACGTTGGCGTTCTCGTCCTCGCCAGGCGGGACGTCACCGGCGGGCAGGTTAGGCAGCCCGGCGAGGGCATTCTGGAGCTCCGCCGCCAGCGTGCGGTCTTCCTCCTCGAGCGCGGGCAGGGTCTGCTTGAGCTCGGCCACTTCGGCCTTGAGCGCTTCCGCCCGGTCCTTGTCCCCCTGCGCCATGGCCTGCCCGATCGCCTTGGAGGCGTCGTTTCGGCGGCTCTGGGCCTCCTGCATCTGGGTCGTGACCGCGCGGCGCCTGGCGTCGAGCGCGAGCAGGCTTTCGGCAACCGGCTCGCCCCCCCTACGCGCAAGTGCGGCGTCGAAGGCTTCCGGGTTTTCGCGGATCAGGCGGATGTCGTGCATGGCGGCGGCCTATGCCGCACGCGCGCGCCCTTTTCCAGTGGGCTTCGGGAACGGATTTCGGGGCTGAAGGGTAGACAACCCACGGATCGATTGGCAGCCAGCCCGGCCGTCAAATCCGCAGCTCGGGCGAGAGTATTGCAGCACCAAGGCATTCAGCCCCCGCGGCGGACACCCTTCATCGGAATTCTCGACACCGCGATCCGCGGCGGGCGCAAGTTGGGCATGGTCGCGCCGGCGCGGCTCGAAAAGGACCATCTGCTGGAAGAAGCGGGGGAGGCGACCGGCCTCGACGATTTCGGCGACCCCTGGTTCGAACGCCCGATGGAGGTGCTGCTCGACTCGGTGAGACGCGAGGCACGGCTCAATGCGGCGGGCGACCTCTCCGCGATGAAACAGTTCCACCACGTGCTGCGCGACCGCCTGCTGGCGCAGATGTGGTTCAAGCGCCATCCGGAAATCCTCGCCCGCCCCATGCCGCGCCCGGTCGTGATCGTCGGGCCCATGCGCTCGGGCACGACGCGCCTGCACCGGCTGCTCGCAGGCGATCGCCGCTTCAGCCACATGCGCAGCTTCGAGACGATCAGCCCGGTGCCGCGGCCCGATTTCGAGGAGGTGCTGGACGGGCGGCGGGAGGATTTTCGCCCGGTCCTTGCCTCGCGGATCATGAAAGTCGCCCGCCTCGCCAACCCCCGCACCCTGTCGATCCATCCGACGGGTCCTTACGAACCGGAGGAGGAGCTTGGCCTGCTCGTCGCGAGCATGTGGGGCATGAAGCACGAGGCGCAGTGGCAGGTGTCCACTTACGGCCGCTGGTGCGAGGCGGAGAGCGCGGTGCCGGCCTACCGCCACATGGCGAACCTGCTGCGCCTGGTCGGCTGGTCGCAGCAGGTCTCGTCCATCCGTCCGTGGATATTGAAGACGCCGCAGCACATGCTCGACCTTGATGCGCTGCTGAAGGTCTTTCCCGATGCGCGGCTGATCTTCACCCATCGCGATCCGCACAAGGTCGTCGGCAGCGCGGCGTCGCTCGCCTGGAACCAGACGATCATCTATTCGGACCACGTTGACCCCCGCCGCATGGGCCGCGAGTGGCTGCGCAAGACCGCGCTCCAGATCGACCGCATGCGCGCCGCGCGCGAGATGATCCCGTCCGAGCGGATGATCGACGTGCAGTACGACGACATGGAGCGCGACTGGCGCGGCACCATGCAGCGGGTCTACCGCTTCCTCGAGCTCGACATCGACCCGGCGCTCCCCGCGATGGAGGATTACATGCGCCGCGCTTGCGCGCTCAAGCGCCGCCCGCACACCTACAGCCTCGCGGAGTTCGGACTCTCTGAAGGCGACGTGCGCGATCGGCTCGACGACTACGTACGGGCGTTCGACGTGCCGATCGAGGGCGAGGCCGCCGGTTCGGCAGCCCTGCGCTCTGCGCGGGGCTGAGGCTCCCTAGTACTTCAGCGTTGCGGTGAGGAAGACCTGCCGCGGATTGCCGTAGAATACGGTCGCAATGCCCTCAAGGCCGAGCGAGGGGGTTGGCAGGCCGTTGCCGCCCATCACCGGCAGGCCCGTCGCCGGATCGGTCACGAGGAACTGGTAACCCGAGGTCTTGTACCGCTTGTCGAGGATGTTCTTGCCGTGGAGGCCGATCGAGTACCGGTCCCCGCCGAAGCTGTAGACCAGGCTCGCGTCCCACAGCGCATAACCTTCCTGATCGAGATAGGGGCTCGGATACTCGAACTGCTGCGTCTCGCTGCGGTAGGAGAGCGTGGTCGAGAGATTGAGCTCCCCGTCCGCGTCAACCGGCACGAGCGCGCCCAGGGTGCCCGAAGCGGTCCAGGTGGGGGTGTTCTGGATGTCGGTGATGTCGGAAACGTCGGTGCCGAGATTGCCAATGAACTCGTCATACTGCGCGTCGATATAGCCGAGCGTGCCGGCGAAGGTCATCCGCGACCCCGCGCCGGCGAAGCCGCGCGCAAAACTGGCGGAGGTCTCGAGCTCCAGCCCCTTGAAGGTCGCCGACGCGGCATTGGTGGTGACGCCCGAGAAACCTTCGAACACGCCGTCCCCATCCGCGTCGATGCCGATCGAGCCCGGGATCTGGACGTTGGTGTAGTCGGCATAGAAGCCGGTCAGCGCGAAGTTCAGATCGCCATCCAGCGCCGCGCCTTTCACGCCCAGTTCGTAGCTGTCGACCTCTTCCGGTTCGAACAGGAAGAAGTCGTAGATCTCGTCGTAGCTGAACGTGCCGTCGCCGTTGACGTCGATCGCGGGCGCGTTGGCGCTGCCGCGCGGGTCGAAGCCGCCGCCCTTGAAGCCTTGCGAGTACGAGGCATAGACCATCACGTCGTCGGTCACGTCGTAGGAGATCGACGCGCGCGGCGTGAACTTCTTGAACCGCGCTTTGCCGTTGAAATCGGTGATGGGCGCGCCGATCAGGACGCCGGTGCCGCCGAATTCGGGATCGGCACCCAGTATCTGGTTCTGCTTGAAGATGAAGCTCTTGCGATTGTCGACGGTATAGCGACCTCCGGCCGATAGATGGAGCCGGTCGGTTACGTCGAACGTGAAATCGCCGAATATCGACCAGGTGTCGGTGCGCACATCGCCCCGGGTCTGCTGCCCGAAGCCGGGAAGCGGGCCACCCGGCGGGGGCAGGATGGCGCCCGTCGTTTCGAGCAGTACGTCGAACTTCGTATAAGCGCGTGCGTCGAGGTAGTAGAACCCGACCAGGCCGTGCAGCCGGTCGCTCTCATAGAGGAGCTGGAATTCCTGGCTGATCTGCTCGTTGCGGTAGACTGCCGGTACGTCGACATCGACCGCGGGCAGGGCATCGAAGTCGATCGGCGTATAGCTTTCGTCCTTGCGCCAGGCGCTGATCGAACGGAACGTGAGGTTGTCGGTCAGATCGGCGGTGACGTTCATCGCCACTCCGTAAGCCTCGACGTCCTGCTCGGGCGCGTTGAGCCCGGCGCGGGTGTCGAACTCGTCCTCGAGCACCGGAGCGCCAGAGAGCAGGCCCGGGATCAGGCGATGGCCGTTGCGCGGATCGGACTTGTCGCGCGTGTAGTCGCCCGAAATGCGGATCAGCACCGGCTCGCCGTGCCCGCCCAGCTCGAACGTGCCGCGCGCGGCCCAGACGTCCTTGTTGTAGTTCTCGACACCCCGAATGTAGAGGTTGTCCCCGAACCCACCGCGCGAGAGCCGCGCGACCGATCCGCCGATGCGCGCGAGATCGCCCATCGGGGCGCTGGCGGTCAGGACGCCCTCCGCCTGATTGTAGGTGCCGTAAGTGGCGCGCAGTTTCGCGCTGAATTCCTGCGGCAGTAGCTTGGTCACGTACTTGACCGCACCGCCGATCGTGTTGCGGCCATAAAGCGTGCCCTGCGGTCCGCGCAGCACCTCGATCCGCTCGACATCGTAGATGTCGAGCACTGCGGCCTGCGGGCGGTTGAGATAGACGTCGTCGAGATAGATGCCGACGCCGGCCTCGAAGCCCGGCACCGGATCCTGCTGGCCGACGCCGCGAATGAAGGCGCTGAGCGTGGAATTGGTCCCGCGGGAGGTCTCAAGCGTGGTGTTGGGCGTTACGTTCGAGATGTCGGTGATGTCGAGCGCGCCGCGCGCCTCCAGCGCCTCGCCGGTAAAGGCCGTCACGGCGATCGGCACGTCGTTCAACTGCTCCTCGCGCCGCCGCGCAGTCACCACGATCACGCCATCGGCCGTCGCCGCCCGGTCCGCCTCGGCCGGTACGTTCGGGGCCGGGGAAGCATTCTGCGCCGCCGCAGGCTCCGCCATGAACACCGCAGCCGCCACGCCGCCGAGCAGCACCGCCGCCACGCCTGAATTGGTGACCCTCATCGATCCTCTCCTGTCTGTTCGTTAGCATCCTCAATATTGAAACATGAACCAGGTTTCAAGTTTTCTCTTGCGGATCGGCCTCTCGCCATTTAGCCCGGACGTGATGGATACGGGGACACCAGCCGCCGCAGACACCTCCAAACAGCCTCGCACCGAGCGTGGCCGGCGCACGCTGCGCAAGCTGCTCGATGCGGCGGCGGTCGAATTCGGGGAGCGAGGTTTCCACGAAGCCTCGATCAGCGGGATCACCGCGCGGGCCGGGACGGCGCTCGGCAGTTTTTACACTTATTTCG
This sequence comes from Altererythrobacter sp., assembly GCA_031178065.1. GTDB lineage: Bacteria > Pseudomonadota > Alphaproteobacteria > Sphingomonadales > Sphingomonadaceae > Pelagerythrobacter. Next base: position 26,907 of record JAPSJS010000017.1, on the reverse strand, counting down.
ATTCGAAGGAGGCGATCTTCCAGGCGCTCGTGCGCGACATGAGCGAGGCGGTGAAAGTCGCCGCGCGCGAGGCGCTGGCCGAACCGGCCTCGGCGCTGGAGCGGGAGCGGGCGGCGCTGACCGCCTTCCTGCGCTTCGCCGCCGAGCACAAGGAGGTCTACCGGATCATCGACGAGGCCGAATTCGTCGACCCAGAAAGCTATCGCCAGCATTACGAGACGACCGGCGCGCGCATCCTCGATCGTCTGCGCGAAGGCGCCCGCAAGGGCGAACTGCGTGCGGATCTGGAAGAGGCGCATGCCTGGGCGATCATGGGAATGAACGTGTTTCTCGGTCTGCGCTACGCCGTCTGGGGCGAGGGAGACCTGCCCGCCGAACGCGTGGCCGCCATCGCCGGCGACCTGCTCGCGAAAGGCATCGCCGCCGATCGTTGAGGGCGGGGGCGCCGAGGGCGCCGGGACATGCCGGATCGAGTCGAGCACGGCAGGGCGAGATCCGGCGCAGTTGCAGGCCGGATCGCGATCCGATAGCGCCCGCGCCGATGAAAAGAGCTCTTCTCCTGCCCGGCTTGTGTCTGGCGGCCCTGGTTCCCGCCGATGCGCAGGCGCAAGCGGCAGAACCCGCTCTCGAAGGCAAAGCCGCCATCGAACGCATAATCGGCAACACCCTGGTCCTGTCGGGCACTGCCCCGTCGGTGGAAGGCATGGCCATCGTGATCTATTTCGATCCCGACGGGCGAGCGGCCTCACAATTGGTGAAGGACGGCCAGCCGGTGGATGGCGAGCGGGACGAGGCTGCCTGGTCTGTCGACGATCAGGAACGCCTATGCGTCGTGGAAGATGGCAGGACCCTCCGAGATCGCGACTGCATTGGTCCGGTCGTCACGGGCGACGCCGTCCGTTCGACGCCCGAGGAAGCCTTCGCCGGCATGACAGTCACCCTAGTCAGCGGCAATCCGCACGACCTCTGAGTTTCGCGTATAGACATCGCGTGCCACATGACACGCCGCGCGGGAATCGGCCGCAGCCACCCGGACTTTCCCGCAATGCTCTGCACGACCGCTAAGCGCCACCTTTCCCGGCAGCCTTGTGGCCTTTGAATAAAAAGGAAAAAATGGTGGGCGCGGCAAGGATTGAACTTGCGACCCCACCCGTGTGAACGATGGGCATACGGGCGTATACGAACTTTAGCGAACTCAGGAACTACCTGAAACTATTGACTTTCTTTTCGCGCACGTTCCTATTGGTCCACCTAAGTTTTTCATACGCGTTTCATACTTTTTCATACGTTACGAGGGCGGCGCGCATGGCGGACCTCAGCAAGATTGGCGAACGCGGCCGGCTGAAGCCGAGGGCCGGAAAGGAACCCCATTGGCAGCGACTCCGGGCAGGCTGCTATCTTGGTTACCGGCCCTCGAAGCGCGGCGGCAGGGGTACATGGTTCGCTCGCGCCTACGATGAGGATGCGGGGAAGTATCGCCGCAAAGGATTGGGCAACTACGGCAGGCTTACCGGTCACGAGATTTTCACTGCAGCAAAGAAGGACGCGGAGGTCTGGGCAGACCAGGTGGAATCTGGCGGTGTCCGACCACAAGAGATTGCGACCGTGGCCGACGCCTGCCGAGCATATTTGGAGGAGAAGCCCGGGGCGATCGCGGAAGGTGTCTTCCGGCGACAGGTTTTCTCCGACCCCATCGCCAAGGTGAAACTCGACAAGTTACGCCGCCATCACCTTAAGGCATGGCGAAGCCGTCTGGAAAAGACTCCCGCGCTCATCAGCCGGAGCAAAAAGGGCGAGAGGCGCACCAAGCCACGCTCGGCCTCGACCGTCAACCGCGACATGGTGCCGCTCCGGGCTGCCTTAGGGCGCTACCTCTCGCCCGGTACTCCGAATACTGACGCAGCCTGGCAAGAGGCGCTGAAGCCAGCGAAGGGCGCTGGCAAGCGTCGCACACTGTATCTGGACGGCGACGAACGCAGGAGACTGCTGGAATCAACTGAGGAGGAGGCACGACCTTTCATCGATGCGCTGCGCCGCTTGCCACTGCGCCCCGGAGCGATGGCAGCGCTCAAGGTAAGTGACTTCGACAGTCGCACGCGGACCTTGACCATTGGGAAAGACAAAAGCGGCAACCCACGGCAAATCACCGTGCCGCAAGACACCGCCGATTTTCTGCAGCTGCAGTGCAAAGGGAAGCCGCTGGCTGCGCTCATCTTTACGCGCCACGGCGGAAAGCAGTGGAACAAGGATGCTTGGAAGCATCCAATCAAGCGCGCGGTCACCGCGGCGAAGCTACCACTTGGTGTATCGGCTTATACGTTGCGTCATAGCGTGATCACCGATCTCGTGCGGTGCGGGCTGCCCATCCTCACGGTCGCACAACTCGCCGGTACCAGCGTGGCCATGATCGAAAAGCACTATGGTCACCTTGTCCGGCACGATGCCGAAAGGGCACTGGCAGCGCTGGCACTTTAGCTCAGAGATCCTTGGACCATCGTCGACTGGAGGGCAGGCGCAGACCCCGCACTTTCCGATCAACACCAACTTGCCGCACTCAGAGCCCACCCCGTCGGGTGTTTCGGCCAGTTGCACAACCGGTAAGGGGCTGGCCGGCGTCAGTCCGTAGACTCCCGCGCGCTCGTCAAAAGCATGGAGAGCGTCCGCCTCATTCTGTACGGGCTCCGCGCCACGGCTCAACGCTAGTTCATCCTCACAAAGAATTTTCATGTTGGCCGTTCACGGCGCCGATGCCGCATACGAATGAATTGGATGCGGGGGGGGGCGGCCCTCATTGGCATCGGACCGCACGGATGCGAAGCAAGAGGGAAGATCGATGAAAGAGCAGTTTGACGTGCTCATTGTAGGAGGCGGCCACGGGGGTGCGCAGACCGCGGTGATGCTGCGGACGCAGAAGTACGAAGGTAGCATCGCGATCATCGGCGATGAGCTGGATCTACCGTACGAACGTCCGCCGCTGTCCAAGGAATACTTCGCTGGCGAGAAGACCTTCGAACGCATCCTATTACGTCCCGGCCAGTACTGGGCTGATCGGGAGGTTACGATGCTGCTTGGCAGGCGCGTCATCAGTGTCGACTCGGCGGCGCACACCGTCGTTACCGACACAGGTGAGACGATTGGCTACGGCAAACTGGTCTGGGCAACCGGCGGATCGCCCCGGATGCTGCCCATCCCCGGCGGAGCGCTGCCCGGTGTTCAGGGAGTACGGACACGCGCGGATGCAGACGCGATGAAAGCGGCCTCTGAAGGAGCAGAGCAGATCGTCGTAATTGGCGGCGGCTACATTGGCCTTGAGGCCGCTGCGGTGCTGACCAGGGCAGGCAAAAAGGTTGTACTTCTGGAAGTGCTCGACAGGGTTCTAGCTCGTGTGGCGGGAGAGGAGTTGTCGCGCTTCTATGAAAATGCGCATCGCGAACAGGGTGTCGACGTCCGTCTCGGGGTGTCGGTCCAGGCGATCGAGGGCAACGATCGCGTGACTGGAGTCCGGTTGGTTAGCGGTGAACTGATCGTCGCGGATTTGGTTATCGTCGGCATTGGCATCATTCCGGCAGTGGAGCCACTGATCGCGGCAGGCGCGAAGGCAGGCAACGGGATATGCGTCGATCATTTTTGTAGGACCAGTCTCCCCGACGTCTATGCGCTTGGCGACTGTGCCGCACACGAGAATGCCTTCGCTGGGGGTGCATTCATACGACTCGAGTCCGTTCAGAATGCAAATGATCAGGCGGCTGTCGTTGCCAAAGGCATCTGCGGTGAAGAAATGCCATACCGCGCAGTTCCGTGGTTTTGGTCCAACCAGTATGATCTCAGGCTACAGACCGTGGGTCTTTCAATCGGACACGATGAGGCAGTCGTGCGTGGTGACACAGCCAATCGTAGTTTCTCGGTCGTCTATCTAAAGGAGGGACGAGTGATTGCACTCGACTGCGTCAATGCCACGAAGGACTATGTTCAGGGCAGGGCACTTGTCGCCGCGGGGCTTAAGGCAGCCCCTGAGCAGATCGCCGATTCCGAAACGCCGCTCAAGTCCCTCGTGCACGCATAGGCGGGCAGGTTTTGATGGATGGAGATTGACGCCTACTGCGAGTGTGCGCGGCGGCTAGAGAGCATCGGCGTCGCGTGGAGCGTGACCATGCGCGCCAGTCGCACGAGATTACTGCCCGCAGAATGGACAAGCTTCGATTGCCTGAAGCTGTGATACCGCGAGGATAATCGCGCTGATCGCAGTTCGTGCTTGAGCCGAGCCGACACTAGCTGTCGATTTTCGCTGTAGCCACTTTGGAAGTGAGTTCCAGAGTGTCGGCGTGGATGACTTTCGTGTCGTACTTTCCCGCCGAGGGCGGCTGCAAAATGTCTCACATGTTGATCAAGCTACCAGACTGCTTGATCCCCCTTTTTTGGCATAGAGCCACGTTGGACCCGCCTTGCGCTGGTCAGGACCAATCAGGACGGGGAATCCCATGCGCGCTTCGTCGCAAGTGGATCGGAAGCACCCAGCGAGCTCTATGGGTCCTACCGGGTGGGGTTCGTTGGTTCTCCAACGAGCAATCAGAGCGACTGCCAGACCTTGACGCTGATCACTTTGTTAGCCCATAAACGTCCAGCGTACGGTTCGCCCGTTCGCGTAACGAGAATGTTCTTCAGGTGGCGGCTCTTACCGCGAAGGTCCGTGGAGCTGCTGTCCGTAAGGGCTCAAACGTCGATTGTTGAGCGTCAGTGAAAAGTCGCCAACACCAATTGGAGAGGCATGTGGATATGTTGTGTGGCTACTCGACGTATCAGCGTCGACGCTTCCGCAGGATAGCGATCGCAATCCCACACTAGTATCTTCAATAGAGCAAGTATCTGTCTAGCTTCTATTTGCAACAGTCCGGCTAATGCTTCTTGGTAAAGGTTGAAGTCGTACTGAACCAAGGATTCGTGTATGACAAGCAGTCCCGTGAGCGGGTTTTGGAAGCCGCTCGTTGAGTCAGACTTTGTCGAGCGCCTCGACGCGTTCTTGCTGGAACACGTGGCGCCCCACGCCGCTCGGATTGATCGTGAAGACGTCTATCCAATGGAGATAGTAAAAGCCCTAGCGCAAGCTGGCTTCACTCGTTCCATACTCCCGACGCAGTACGGCGGGCACGGTGACTTCCGCAAGACAATCGCACTTTTCGAGGGGCTGGGATATTACAGCGTTTCCTCGGCGGTTTCCTTGATTTCGATATTCCAGGCGCAGACGATGCTGAGGCTGTTCGGAAGTCAGGACCTTCAGGACATCTACATGCCTAAATTCGCTGAAGGCATGCCGGGAGCTTATTCGCTGACCGAAGAGCGGCACGGAAGCGACATCCGAAAGCTGGACACAAAGGCGGTCCAGAACCCGGACGGCAGCTGGACCCTAAACGGTGAAAAAAGCTTCATCACCTCTGGTGGGGGGGCCGAACTTATCGTGATGCTGGCCGAAACTCCTAAAGGAGTTTCCGCGTTCGCCGTACCGTACGGTGAAGGCTGTGAAAAATATGTTGGCGTCCATTCAGCCACGATGGGGCTGAGGAACGGTCCGCACGTCAACATGCGTTTGACTGACGTACATCTCCCGGCGAACCACCTCATAGGCGCCGAGGGGAAAGGCGTTCGTCAAGCTGCCATGACACTCTCATTCTCCCGAACTTGCACTGCGGCAATCAGTACGGGGGTGGCTCGAGCAGCGTTCGATGGCGCACTTTATCGTGCGCACGGGCGCATGGCCTTCGACCAGCGGGTTCTCGATTTCCAGGGAATCCAATGGTATTTTGCAGAGATGTTCTGCGACATCGAGGCAGCACGCCTGCTGACCTATCGATCTGCCGATGCACTAAATGAGAATGACGATGTCGATCGCTATTCCAGCGTCGCAAAATTGCGTGCTTGTCGCACAGCAACAGATGTGGCGCTCCAGGCGATGCAAATATGCGGCGCCTACGGCACTTCAGATAGCACGCCTTACGCCCGCTATTTGCGCGATGCGAAAACATATGAAATCGGTGCCGGCTCGGCTGAGATCATGAAGAATACGATTGCAAAGTACATCATTCGGGGGCTCGAAGAATGAGTCAGCCGGCCATCCACACGCTTCTGCAACGTCATTCCGGCCGAACCCTTTTGGTGACAGACCACGGGCACTACACATACGGAGACATCTGTCGCTACGCATTGCAGTTCGCTACGTGGCTGCGGGAACAAGATATTGAGAAGGGCGATTGCATCGCCATCATTGCCGGAAACTCTGCGGCATATGTGGCCGCCTGGTTCGGCGCGGCAATGAACGGAACAATTGCCGCTACCCTGAATAATCAGCTGATCGCAGATTCGCTGCGCTACACGATCACCCAATCGACCTGTAAACTCATCGTCGCCGATCAAGACTGGTTTGACCGAGCCTACCATCATCTGGAACCCGAGCAGCAAGCTCTTCCCCTTATAGTCTTCAGTGATGAGATCGACTTCTTCCAACAGTTGAGCAGCCGCGCTGTCGCCGAGCCGGCTAACGTTGACGCGGCCGAGCCGTCCACGATCCTCTACACCTCCGGGACGACCGGCCTACCAAAGGGCGTCGTCAACTGCCACGCCGCCTATTACGAGAGTGGCGCAGCAGCAGCGAGCCTTCTTGGGCTGACTCCAAGCGACCGCTTGATGGTGTTTCTGCCCTTGTTCCACGTAAATCCACAGATGATGGGGTTCATGAGCGCTCTGGCGGTAGGAGCGAGCGTGGCGCTTCGACCCCGTTTTTCTGCCACTGCATTTTTCTCGGATGCCAAGCGCTTTGGCGCCACCGGCTGCACGTTCGTAGGCACGATCTTCTCGATCTTAGCAAGTCGATATCCAGGCGAAGAGCGAGACCACTCGATGCGTTTCTGCTTTGGAGCTGGCGCCCACGGTGACGTTGCGAAGGCGATCACCGAACGCTTCGGGATGTCAGTCCACGAGGTGTACGGAATGACCGAACTGGGAGGTTGGACAACCGGAAGCCCTGCAAACGAACTGCGACCTGGGTCCTGCGGCAAGCCGCGGTCCGATATCGAACTGATCGTTGTGGACAAAGACGATAATCCGCTCCCGCCCGGCGAGAAGGGAGAAATCGTTGGTCGTCCCCGCAAGCCCAATAGGATTCTTCTGGGATACTGGAACCAGCCTGAGAAGATGATCGAGGCCTGCAGTAATCTTTGGTTCCACTCCGGCGATATGGGTTCTTACGACCAGGACGGATATCTGTACTATCATGGACGACTCAAGGAACTGATCAGGCGGGGAGGTGAGATGGTCTCTCCAATAGAGATCGAAACCAAGTTGATGCTGATGGATGGCATCGCTGACTGCGCGATTGTTGGTGTGCCAGATCCGATCATGGATGAAGAGATCAAGATGGTTGTTGTGCCGGAAGGCGACATCAACCCACAGGAAATAGTTGGTTACTTGCGCGGCTTCTTCCCTTCATACATGATCCCGCGTTACCTAGAGTTCGCGAAGGAAATCCCAAAGACATCTAACCAGAAGGTGCAGCGCTTCAAGCTACGGGATCCGTCCCCTGGGATGATAGATTTCAGGAGTTCCTGAGTTTCTACCTTAGTATCGAAGGCGCCAGGGGAACTGAAGCGATCGGCGACCTCCCGACTATTTCATCAATTTTGTAATTTTTCACCGGAGGAATCTATGGGTCACGAGTTAGAAGGCAAAGTAGCCATCATCACAGGCGCCGCTCGGGGTCTCGGACGAGCCACAGCGGACCTCTTCGTTGAAGAGGGTGCGAAAGTTGTCATCGCCGATGTAAATGAGGAGCTAGGAAACCAAGCGGCCGCTGACCTTGGAGATTCGGTGCGATTCAAGCGCACAGACGTATCAAACAAGGATGAAGTTCAAAGCCTGATTGATTTCACCGTCAGTGAGTTCGGCGGGCTGCACATCCTAAACAATAACGCCGGTATTTCTGATACCCTATACGGCGACTTACTAGATAGTGATCTTGGCAACTTCCATCGGGTTATGGAAGTAAACTTGCTGGGTGTAATGCTCGGCACGCAGCTCGCTGCAAGGCACATGGCCAAGAACGGTGGCGGGTCGATTATCAATACGTCGTCTATTGCTGGCACAGTTCCAGGCTGCGGCTTCACGATTTACCGCGCGTCCAAGGCCGGAGTTGTAAATTTCACGCAAGCTTCCGCCATCGAGTTGGGCCAACATCTGATTCGAGTAAACTGCATCTGCCCGGGCAATATCCGAACTGAGATCTCGCGTTATGCGGCAGGGGAACCCGGCATGTCTCAAGAAACGGTCGACAGGATTAAAGCGAACGTCGACGCGGTCAGGATGACGCGCCAGCCACTTAAACGCAATGGTCACGTCTCTGATATCGCACAGGCGGCAATGTTCCTCGCAAGTGATCGTTCGAAATACGTGTCCGGCGTCATCATGGCAGTTGACGGTGCGGCTACTGCCGGTGATCCGGTCAGTCAAATCGGGGAGATCATGAAGGCTCGTCAGGCTGCACTGGAGGCGTAGTCGAACTCACTCGAATTAAGCTGCCGCTCGTCGGGACATTTGGCACAACTCGCACTCAGCCGATCGATGCTGTGAGTTGTTACACATGTCCTGACGACGAATGCATTTCGACGCCCTCATACAATCCATTGAGCGTGACTCCCTGAGACGGCATGGGAAGGCTCGTTCGTTGCTTCGTCGCTAATGGTTGAGGCCCTGGCGCCCACGTGACGGCGTTCATGCGTGACGTTGTCGTCAGCAGCGCGACCATCTGCTAGCGCCATTCGGGAGAGGACGTCACTGTCCTGACAAAAGACCTTTTGATCGCGTGTGCTCATTCGCACCTACGTCGCAAGCGCGGCGTTGATCTAAAGGCCAGGCCGACGTGACCCACAGGTCCCCCAGCTAGGATTATAGCCGAACGGGTTGTTTTGCGCACGAGCGCCGGCTGAAGCAACTGGCTGCGTAGCGGAGTCCCCAGAGCGTAGCACAGCAGGCCGTTGTGCAGTTCGGCCGGTCCCCTTTTCTGCTAAGTCCTTGGGCGATTTCAGCATCGCCGCTTCAGAACGCAAGGCAGGCCGGCTCTGTCTAGCACCGCCTTGGTCGACATGAGCCACCCACGGATTCCAACGGCACCTAGATGGCGTCTCGGTCAAATGCCATGGCCGCCCTAGACGTCTGCCGCAGCACAGACGCACTTCGGGAGTGGATCGGCAGCGTTTGAGGCCTTCTTCTAGGGAATGCGGGTGCTTAGTCCTCGAGGGCTATTCGTACCCGAAGACCGTCCAAGCCTTCAGAGAAGGGCAATTGGCATGAAAGCCGCGAGTGCTCATCTCGATCGCTCGAAGAATCAAGTAACTCGTCTTCGTCTTCGGTTATGGGAGGCAAGAGTCCGGAATCACCCGCTTCTATATGAACGTGACAGGTTGCGCATGAACAGGTTCCTCCACAAAGTGCCATGATTTCATCGATCCCGGCGTCACGGATCACCTCCATGACGGTCAAACCTGGTTCGCCGTCTATCTCGTGTTCAAGACCATCGCGGGTCACGACAACTAACTTAGCCATTAGCTATTCCTAAGATCGTTCTGAATTGGTGGCGCAGCGCGTTACTCAGCGCGCAGTAAGGCCCGGGTTGTCCGCGCGAAGCGGGATCCGGAGCGAATTCTGAAAGAATGCGACCGACTGATACTGCCCAACGAGCATCGGAAACTCGAGCAACTGGGCTTCATTGAGATTTTCCGCCAACACCGACCAGACCGAATCCGAGATCATTGCGTCGCTGAGCAGTTCTTCGACCGCTGCGATTATCGCACGGTCAAAGTCGCTCCAACCGGCAGCAGTCGAACCCGAGATAACCCGTTCGACCTCCTCGGCGGTGACCCCGGCCTTTTTTGCAATAGCCACGTGTTCGCCCCATTCGAACGGCGCCTGCGACAGCCAGGCGGTGCGCAGAATAGCCAGCTCACGAACACGGGCGTCGAGCGTCCCATCGATCAAAAAATAAGTCCCGTGCCTTCGATGGTTCCGCAGCAACTCCGGGTTGTGGAGCATAATGCGAAACACCTCAGGGATCTCCCCCGCCCGCCCATAGCCGCTTGGAGGCCGAACAAGGTCTATAAGATCGTCAGAAACGTGTTCGATCGGCTGCACCCTCGGCGGCTGCCCCTGTATCATATCCTCTCTGCGTTGAACCGCTGCAGGGTCTACGGCCGTTTCTAAGGTCAACATGATCCTCCTCGATCACTTTGAAGGCGCTGCTGCGCTGATGCGGAAAGCTCGCCCGCCAATGAGGTTTCGTGCCGGGTCGAAAGGCAGTCAGTGCTCGCTGTTACACTGATCTGCACTGACCACCTCAAAACTCGGCATCAGTTCCGAAAGGTGACCCTCAACCACACCTCGCGGCCACGGTCCGCATAGCAGCCTACCTCATCAATTCCCGCAGGACCTCGGCCAGTGCTTCCGGTGACTGATCCTCCGAACAAGAGTCCATTCGCGCGGTTGGACGCGCTACAGGTACCGGCGGTCACCTGGTCAGTCAGGTTCTTGCCAATCAGCGCCACTTCCCAACGATCACGTTCGTTCTGCAACGTGAGACTGAGGTCCGATTTGACGAACTTGTTCTGATAGCGATCATCACGCAGGCCCAGGAACGTCACAAAGCGAGACGAGAACTGGTTGTTATTGCTCAAAATGAGCTTGTAATCGTCGGCAAGCGACATTTCGTAGTCAAAGCCGCCGTTGATTTGCCACTTTGGAGCGCGCACCATCGGGGTACCTGACAGGTCCTGCGCTGTGTAGCGACCGGTCACGGGGTTGAACACCTGATCGCAGCCAGCGGCAATGGTCTGCCCACCGTAGCAGGGAATGTTGTTCAGCTCGACGAAGCGCGCTTTGTTCCAGTTAACCGCGCCGCGAATCGTCAAGCCATCAATCGACCTCGGATGGAATGAGGCGTCGAAGTCGATACCTGTCACCCGCGCCTTGCCGGCATTAACAGTGCGAATGCGCGGCGGACGACCTGCGCCCTGGCCTTCCGACGCGCCAACCTGCAAACCCTCGTACGTGTAGTGGTACGCTGCGAGGTTTGCCCGAAGCTGACGATCTAAAGCCCGGATCTTGATTCCAAACTCACCCCCTTCAACGCGCTCGTCGCCGAAGGCATTGTCGATCACATTGTTCGCGTCGAACGGCACCGTAGCGACATTGTACGAGCCCGATTTGTAGCCGATCTTATAGGCTGCAAAGAGCGTGAGATCATCATTCGGGCGATAGGTAACCGTCGCTTCCGGCGAAACGTTTGCGCTCGAGAGTTGGGGCGTCGCAGGTATCAGATCGACCGGAACGGTCGGGAGAAGATTAATGGCTCGCGCGGTCCGCTCCTCATCCGTCCAACGAGCACCAGCCGCAATCTCCAGTTCGGGCATAAGCGCCCATCGCACCTGGCCGAAGGTCGAATAGGTTCTGGTGTCAACTTCGATGAAGCCATCGGCCAGGATCCCACCTGACGCCGGAAGCGTTGGATAAGCACCATTCACTCGCTGCGTCACATGGTTACTGAAGACGCCGTCTTGATAGAACGCACCCAACGTGAAGTTGACGGGGGAAGCGAAATCGGTGACGAGCCGGACTTCCTGCGTGAAGTCCCTGCGATGGAACTGGTTGTCGATCGCAAGAGCCGGTCCAGCGGCTGTGCTGACGCTGGCGTTTGCCAAACTCACAGACCGCAGGTTGTAATAGGCCGTGTGCGACGTCAAAGAAACGTCGCTCGCCGGCGTATAATTGAGTTCAAGAGTTCCGTACTTTTGGCGGGTGCGAAGCCAGGGCACGCCGCCGTGAGGAATGCCCGGGAAAAACGCGGGGTCCATGTAGACCATCCGCATATTCCGGTCGAGCGTGCAGTCTTCATTCGGATCCAGGAATGGAATACCGGCCGGCGCCCCCAGACCATCGGGACATGACGCCATCTGACTTGCCTCCGCCGCTATGGTCTCATCACCCGTGAAGTTGACTTTGAGCCGCGCGTCAAAGTTAAATGTCGGCGACCAAAGGGCGGTCCCGCGAACCATGAAGCCCTCGCTTGCCGGAGCGCGTCCGTCAGGGGTTATTGCCCCGGTTCCAGGAACAGCAACGGCGATATTGCGGAAGTACCCATCAGCTTTGTGGTACTTTCCGGCAAGGCGCAGCTTCAAAGTGTCAGTGACGGGACCGGAGACGATCAGCTCGCCTGTCCGCTCACGGGCTACGATCTCGTAACCTGCGCGCCCCATGAGTTCGAATTCATCCGTCGGATCAGCGGAGCGAATAGCAATGACGCCTCCGACACTGCTCTTGCCGAAGAACAGCGCCTGCGGGCCCTTCAAAGCCTCGATCGACTCCGAATCAAACATCGCACTTAAGAAAGCGAGGCCCTGGGTGAGCTGGAGGCCGTCGATATTCAGAGCTACGGATTGGTCGATGCCCGGATCCAGAGAAACTGTGCCGACGCCACGCATCGACATCTGCGCACCGACGGAAAGCAGGCCGTGACCCATGTTCATGCCGGGTACAAGCTTGCCCAGATCCTTGAGGTCGTTCGTAGCAAATCTCTCGAGTGTCTCGTTTGAGACCGAGGTTACAACTACTGGCACAGCCATGCTGGACTCGTTCCGCTTCCGAGCCGTCACGATGATCTCCGACGAATCGCCTGGAGCTGCCTCTTCTGGTGCGGTCGCCGGTTCGGCCGAGTTGGTACCTTCGGTCTCCTGGTCGGCGGCTGCCGTCTGAGCGTGAGCGTTGGAACCGAGAACGAGTGCAACGGCCATCGAACTGATAGCCGCACATCGGAAGCTGCATCTACGAGCCATGAAATTACTCTCCCTAAGTATCATTCTAAAATACTGTTCAAGCCGATTTACTGATCCGGTCGTCTCTGGCCCCGCGCGGTCGGAAAGACAGCGTCGATCCGCGTTTTTATGAATTCTTATGAAAAGGCATGGCGCCACTATCGAACGACCATCGTTGGTCACCCGGGCGTTCCTGCGCCTGTTTGACGTGCTGGCCCGCCCTATGGGCAGGCATGCTCGTACGGCCTCCTCTCAGCTAATGCATGCGACAGTTCGGTTGCTGTCTATTTTGTCATATTACTAGCACGGATCGGAGAGCAGTCAATGCGCGTGGCGCTGGACCCGATCAGCAATGCTGCGGACCAGCGCTGTCCAAAAAAACGGCGCATTTTGGGTGACTTACACGATCTTGGCGTCGACGCGACCTTGGAGGGTGCCACGAAGCGGCGTCCCTAGGAGGATGAAATCCTCTCTAGGCTTCCCTCGAATCTGATCGCTTGAGCGGCACCTAATCGAATCGGCAGAGCGCCCACTCGACGAGCTCTTCGACTTCCTTGTGAGCCGCTTCAATGCCAGTGTCCTTCTCGCGACTGAGAAGCATCGCCAAGCTGGCAAGGAGAAACGCGGCGGCTCCGGGGGAAATTGGCGAGCTTGAGACCCCCTTCTCCTTATAAACCCTGGTCAACATAGTTATTTGAAGGCGGCGAGCTTCTGTAACAAACCTTGCAACCTCCTCACGAATTCCTTCGTGATGATTGGCCAAAGCCATAAATTCGAACGTAATCCGTGCGCCGGTCCGCTTCACGTAGTCTTCCCAAAGTTTACGCAAAGGTTGGTCGCTAAGCAGGTGGGCTGCGTAACGATCGAGCGCTTCGGCAGTGCGACGTTTGAACGTGGCGAGCAAAAGCTCATCCATCGATTGAAAATAATAATAGACCAGCTGCTGCTTTAAACCCGCTTCTTCGGCAATCCGGCGAGAGGTCGCAGCTCCGTACCCGTCACGTCCGATCACTCGCTCTGCCGCGTCAAGCAATGCGTTAGAGACTGCAGAGTCTTTGGACCCCATTCGCCGTGTACTCATACGTTCATCCACACCTGTTGCCGCTGAAAGCTTTTCAGATTCCCCCGGTACCGTGAAAAAAACAGACCGCGCAAGCGTCGCACGTTCGTCTGTCGTCAGAACCTTTGGTACAATTCTTGGCCTAGTGAGCGGAGTGCAGGCCTCGGTCGGGGGGTAATGTTAGGCGGCGAGCTTGCAGTGAAGCAAGCGCCGATATCCCATGGTCTACCGTCTGATCCTCGCGCGCCGTTTGGTGTTGGGTCGAGCCCTGCCCAAGCAGGCACGCGGTGGGATCACGTTGTTCAGGTCTCTCGGGAACGCTCCTGCATGTAATGCTCAACGAAAGTCTCGATCTGGCGCTCCAGGCCGCGTGGCAAGGAGTAGTTTTCTAGCAGGATGCGGCTTTGCAGCGTCTCGTGCCACCGTTCGGTCCCGACCGGGGTTAGAGTGTCGCGGAGCGCCGCGAAGATGGTTTATCATCCGGGCCTCGCCGGACTCGGCCAGTTCGCCGCGATGCGGCTGAGGCCATTGTGGCTGAAAGCCTGAGCTTGTGCAGCCCGGCGGGAGAAGCGCAGAGCGATGGCGCCAGTGCCAGGTTCAGCGTGCCGGTGGCGTGGTGGGTCCTCATCGTGGTGCGCCGCTTCCAATAATCGTCGTCCAATAGAAGGGGATCGCTTGCCGTGATTCAGCCGTGCAGATCCAACAGGAGATCTGCACGGCGGAATCGATGTTGGGGCTAGAGAGGGCTTTGCTTTGGTCACCAGCCCTCAAACGGTTGCTGATCGAAGCTCATGGTTTTTGGCGTGGTCTGGGTACGGGCCGAGGCCAACCACCAACAATCCGCCAACGATACTCATTGGGATGCCCATGAGGAGAAGCGGCCCGTACCCGCCGCTCCAGTCGTAAATCAAGCCAGCAAAAAGCGGACCCAGTCCTGCGCCTAGTGCCACCATGCTCGCGACAGAGCCGTAGATTTTTCCGTAGTTGCGCAGGCCGGCATAGAGACTGGTCAGGTAGGCACCGATTTGAAGGATCGCGCCTGCAACATAACCTGTGATGATCATTGCGACCACGATCGACCCTGCAGAGCGAAACGGCTCCAACAGCAAGAGAAACCCGATAGCGGCAGTGCAAATCGTAAACCCTGACACACGTCCCGGTTCGAACCTTACCATTAACCACCCGGTGGCAAGTTTACCTGTCACGCCCGCCAATCCGCTGAGAGAAGCGAGGTAAGCACCATTCTCACGTGTCACGCCAACTTCCGAGAGGATAGGCACCTGATGAACGATCAACGCGACGGTCAAAAACATCATGATCAAAGTCGATGCGCCAATACGGAACAGCGGGATGCACCGAAGAGCCTCAGCGATCGTCAGGCCCGGAAGCTCGCTCACAACTACAGGGGCGTCCTTTGGACGAGCGGCGGCAGCCTTCCGATCCCTGTCATGTGCATCGAAAAAGAAGAACAATATCAACAAGAGCGATATCCCGCCCCAGCCAAATCCAAGCCAGACATAGGCCTCGCGCCAGCCGTAATCAGCAATCAGCCATCGCGCGATCGGAGGCGCCGCCATCTGCGCGATCGCCGTCCCGGACAGAGTCACGGCGAGCGCCATGCTTCGACCACTCGAAAATACGCTCGTTACAGCGGCTGTCCAAACTGTCGTTTTGATCGAGAGCGCCACGAGTGAGTACAGGGACCACAGGAGAAGCCACTGTGCCATCGAGCCGTCCGCCAGAGCGAATGACGCGATGACAAGAGCGCTCAGGATCGTTCCAGGTATCGCGAGTCGGCGAGCTCCCCACCGGTCGATCATTGCTCCGATCACCGGGGAGAGGAGAGCTGTTGAAAGCGCCGCCATCGTCAGTCCTATTGACGCCTGAGCACGGCTCCAGCCGAACTCTTGCCCTAAGGGTTGAAGAAAGAGCCCTGCGGAAAAGACGATAACCGAATGAAAAGAAAATCCGATTGTGCCTGAAAGTACGAGCGGCCAATGGCCTTTCCATTCTTGTCGCGCCGACAAATCTTCAGCCATATTTTCCTCCAGAGGTAGCCATGCCTTCGAGGTCTACGGAACGACCGATAATCAGGCGATTGTGTTGAAGATCGGTAGCCGGCCTTCGCTGACTAAACTAAATCACGCTCGAGCTGCCGAACGCATTCAATCATCCGCAGCAAACCGCATCCTTCAATCAACGTTGCGCAAAATCCGCACCTCTGCAGTTACGGTAAAGTTGTTCAACAGAGTGCAGGCAGCAGGTGCCCGGTTTGACGTTCTTGGCGTCGAGCGGCCGCCAACTCAAATCAAGGGAGCATCCCAGCCTTCTGTAACGCGGGTTCTGCGACGGTACGAGCGGCAACTCCAGCCGGAAAGCCGGCATAAGCCGTCGAATGGTAGATAATCTCTTCGATCTCCTCGATCGATACGCCATTACGGACTGCGGATGGAAAATGGGACGCCAGTTCGTCCGTGGCGCGCAGCGCGATCAGGATGCCGATCGTCAGAATGCTTCGCGATCTCAGGTCAAGGCCGGGACGTGCCCATAAACTCTTGAACACATTCTCCATCGCGAGAGCGGGGATCTCTGCGGCAAAGCCCTCCGCTGGCTCGTCACTGAGCATTCGCTCGATATGCTCTGGTGAGAGCATTTGCCGGACAACTTCGGTGACTCGATCATCTGCTTGAGGCATTCGTTCGCCCTTCGACTTGGCGCCCCGCAAAAAGGCGGTTGAGTCGGCGGATCCACTCATCGGAGAACATGGATTGGCTCGCCCTCGCGAAAGCCATGTGCATCTCTCCTAAATCCGCCGAACGGCTTCATCCGCAGTCGCTCAGATTGTTCCGATTACGCCGCGAACTTGTCATGTTGTTAGCGATGGTTCTAAGCCCCCATCTTCGCGGTGTCCAGCGAGAATTGCGCATCTGCGGCAGAGTGCGACCGGCCGATCCTTGACACTTCGGTTCAATGCTAACAAGGTGACAGACCTGGCGCCGCGACTGATAAACGGCGCGGTAGGCCGCAGCAAGGTCGATCGACGGTCCCGCGATCGCGCTCGTCCGCCGCAGGAACGGAGTCGAAACATGAGCCTGAGCTTAGCTAGCTTCTTTCAGCTGGGTTATGTCTGCCGAGATCTGCAAAAGGCCGCTGCAAGGTTGAATCAGCGATACGGGATTCGCAATATGCGATTCCGAGAGTATCCGATGATGGCGCAGTCGCACTTCTATGTCGGTGACGTGCTCTACGAGCTGATTGAACCGCGCAATGAGGCTCCGCAGATTTATTTCGACTTTCTCCCGGATAATGAGGACGGGATTAGACTTCAGCACCATGGCCATATCCTTAAATCGGAAGCGGCCTGGTTGGAGATAAACGCGGAGATCGATAGGCTCGGCATCGCGACAAACCTTCGTGGTGAGATTTTAGACGGTCAACTCAAATACATTTATGCGGACACAGTAGCCGATCTCGGCTACTATACCGAGTATGTATATCTGTCCGGTGAACAGAAGACAGCTTACTATGCTGACGTGCCGTTCAACCCATAATGTATTACTGAAAGATATGAAAAACCGCGGATTTATGCGGTTAATGTAAAAAGATATCTAGTGGAAAAGGCACGGGAAATTTCAAATGATTGCAGTCAAAAATATTTCGCAGGCCGCTTACGTTACCTCGGACCTAGATAGAGCAATAAAGCTCTTTGAGGAGCGGTATTCCGTTAACGAATTTCTCGAGATGCGTGATGTCGAACTGGGCGCTCTTGGTACCCTGGACATCGCGATGGCTTACCTGGGCGATACCATGATCGAGATTATCGCGCCCGGCAAAGATGCGGCTGCAATGTTTCGCGGTGATCATTTGGATTTCGATAAGCGCGCGCTCGAATTTCATCATGTTGCTGTGGTGCTCGACAGCAAGGAGGAGTTTGAGGCAGCAAAAGCGGACGCGCTATCCAGTGGCCTGAAAATTGTCGCAGAAGCTGATCATGAAGTGCTGGATTTCTTCTACGTGGATACGACCGAGGATCTCGGGCACTACGTAGAGTACATGTTTCTGCACGACGTCGGGAAGGCCGTCTTCGGGACAATCCCTCGCTTTTAAGTAAGATCGGTCCTGGCCTTCATTTGCATTTGATTAGGAGCAACAATGTTGCAGCAGCAATTTGGACGCTATGCGGCAGCCTGTCCGGCCACTGCAGCAGAAGGATGGTCCGTGGAGCGTCTGACGCCTCCGAGTCGGCTATTTGGCGCGAATGGCATTGCTGCGGGTCCAGACGGCCGGATCTACGTTGCTCAGGTTTCTGGAAGTCAGATCAGTGCAATCGATCCAGAGGATCAATCGATCGAGACGATCAGCGCGCTAGGTGGTGCGATCGTCGCCCCCGATGATCTCGCGTTTGACGAAGCTGGGAATCTCTACGCAACTGAGATTACCGAAGGGCGCGTTTGCAGGCGAGCTCCGAATGGTCAGGTCGACATAATCTATGGGGACGTGCCCGTAGCGAATCCGATCACGTTCTTCGATGGTCAGTTGATCACCGGTGAGTGTAGACCTGGCGGCCGAATTGTTGCGCTTGATCGGCATGGCGACGGACCTCGCACAATCGTCGAGAATGTACCGATGGCCAATGCCTTTGCGGTCGGGCCCGATAGGATGCTCTACTTTCCGGTCATGGGAACTAACGAGATCTGGCGAGTGAACCCAGCAGGGGGCGAGCCGGAGGTGGTGGCGGGAAACCTGGGCGTTCCCACGGCTGTCAAATTCGATGCAGAGGGCTTTATCGTTTCGACGCAAGGGGCCAGCGGCCAAGTTCTGCGGATTGACCCACGTTCGGGCGGTGCCCAAGTGCTCGCGCAGCTTGATGCAGGCCTCGATAATCTGTGCTTTGTGAACGGCCGCCTGTTCGTTTCCAACATGATTGGCAGCCTTACCGAGATTGGTTCTGGGGGGGCGGTCAGCCAGCTCGTGAGCGGAGGCATGAACTGGCCTTTAGGGCTGGCGGTGGCAGATGATGGAGTTTTCGTTGCGGACGGAGCCTTCTCTTATGCATTGACGCCCGGCCAGGAAAAACGGTGTGTAGGTAATCTGTTCTCACCCGGATATCCTGGCTATGTCCGCGGCGTGGCGTACGAGGGGCAGGGAAGCTATGTGGTCACCACTGGGATGGGCCACGTGATGCGTTTCCACCCAGGGAACAGTAGTAGTGAGGTGCTGAGCGCAGGTTTCGAGCAACTCTATGGGATCGCAATTGGCGCCGACGGCGACATTTTCGTAGTCGATAAGGCCCAGGGAAGCATCCACGCGGTACGGGCTAACGGCAGCGATGTTATCGCCGCAGGCCTCGCCCAGCCAAAGGACGTGACGATCCATTCAAGTGGTCGGCTGTTTGTTTCGGAAGCGGCTGGCGGAAGGATTGTGGAGTTGACTGGACGGGGGAGCGAGACGCTTGTCGACGATCTGGGAAGTCCAGAGGGCATCGCGTTCTTCGACGACGACCTCTACATCGTCGACGCATCGAGAAAAGAACTCGTATGCTACAATCTCGAAACCGGCACACGAAGCTCCGTTGTCTCGGACCTTCCCGTCGGTGCTCCCGAAGGGGTCGAGCCAAAATTTATCGGCCCGATTGGCTCGATGTCTGGACCAATGGGTAGTTTCGCCGCAATCGCCATAGCAGCCGATGGAACGCTGTACATCTCCGGCGACGCCGAGGGAAGCGTCCTTGCAGTTCGCTCAAAGGAAGTCGAAGCTTAGCGAGGACCTTTGGGTAAACCGAGCATACGTTCACCTATGATGTTACGTTGAATTTCGGAAGTGCCCCCGGCTATGGTCTCCGAAAAGGCATCCAGAAACTGGTGACCGTAGCCGTGAACTCCGAGAACCTCAGGCCCGTCTACTCCATATAGGTCAACCGCCGCAGCCATAGCCCGCTGGGTAATCTCGGAGAATCCCAGTCGAACTAGCGAGCTAGACGTATCGGGTACCCCATCTTCGCTGTCGAGCGCCACCCGGTAGGCTGTGGCACGGATGCTGGCGATTTCAGCCCTGAGGCGAGCGAGACGCGCTCGCATCTGGTGTCGACTGCGTGAGCAATCGGCCAACATTTGGTCTATCTTGATTGACAGAGCGATGAGCAATCCGAGGCTAGCCGTACCTCGTTCAAAGGCCAGAGTGGACATCGCAGTTGCCCACCCGTTATTTAGTCCGCCGACGACGTTGGCTATCGGAATACGAACATCATCGTAAAACACTTCGCAGTACTTGTACGCGTCCGCCATGGTCTTGATTGGGCGTACGGTGATGCCCGGGGCGTCCATCGGACAAATGATCCAGCTTAGCGCTCGACTAGTTTTGGCCTCTGGATCGGTGCGAACAAGTAATTCCTGCAGATCGGCGATGTCGGCATAGCTTGACCAGATTTTCTGGCCATTGAGCACCAGATCGTTCCCATCGATATGTCCACGCATCCGTAGGCTTGCGAGGTCAGAACCGGCGTTTGGCTCGGAAAAGCCTTGGCACCAAATTGCTTCTCCGCGTAGAATCTGAGGGAGATACTGCGCACGCTGTTCCGGTGAGCCGCTCGCGATCAGAGTTGGTCCTGCATGATTGAGCGCAACGAACAGCGGATCGAGAGTGGAGGGGGCGTTGGCCCGAGCATACTCCTCATACCAAATAATCAGCTCTAGAACGGAAAGCCCCCGGCCTCCTGCCTCCTTCGGCCAAGCTAACCCCGCCCAGCCGCCTTCGAACTGGGTCTTTTGCCACTCTAATGCGTAATCCCTCGCAGCCTTTCCGTCCGTCGGGGGAGGGGCACTAGGGACATTTTTCGATAGCCAGCTTCGCGCTTCAGCTCGGAAGGAACTGCTGCTCATGCGGCTTCTGGCCACAGGGACGACGCGGCTAGGCGGGTTTGAGCACTCGAACCACCAAGATCACTGGCAAGGGCTCGGAGGCGATATGTCCAGAAGTGAAGGGGATATTCCAACGTCAATCCCATGGCACCGGAAAACTGATGAAGGTCGTATGTGAAACGCGCCACGTTCGATTGAACAAAGGCAGCAGCGACGGCGGCGTCCTGTGCCGTATCGGACCACGCCGCGCGCCGTGCGAGCCACTTCGCGGATTCGGCTACTTCGGCTGCCATAGCAAGCCGATGCTGAATTGCTTGGAAGGAGCCGAGCGCGCGACCGAAAGCAAAGCGTGTTTTTACGTGTTCAAGGACGACCTCAAGCGCTGCGGCCATGCAACCCGCGCCCTCAACGGCTATCGCAACTTGCCAGCGGCGACGAACGATCTCCGCATCATCGAAGCGCTCAATGTGCAAACCATCGAGCGTTTTCAGCTTGCCAATCGGATAGGCAAAAAGGCTTTCTACCGGCTCGATGTGTGCCTGATCCAGATGCACCAGATCGACGTGGTCATCATGCAGGACCAATAGAATCTCTGCTACAGGCAAGAACCGTGCTGGCTGGAGACATGATGCGGAAAGCAGGGCAATAGGCCGCTTTGCTGCATCAAGGGGAAGCACGGGTCCAATTAACGCCGAGGCCGCGACCTCAACGACTTGTGGAACAAGTGCAACCTGCTCCACGACGAGTGCAGCATCCAGCAGTCCGAAACCGTCGACTGAAGCGATGTCCAGAAAGCCCGATTCGGAAAGAGCAGTGTTGAGTTCTGCGGAATAGACGAAATTGACAGGATCGACAGGCGTTGTTCGAAAGGGCGACAGCAACTGCTCCAGACCTGTCAGAACACTCGTTTGGTCCTCGGAAAATTCGTAATTCATCTCTTACTATTCTCCCCAGGAAGACCGAGCCACCTGCGTGCAATCAGATTAAGCTGAATTTCCGCTGCGCCTGAGGCAACACCTGCTGCGATGGCGCGCTGGTGATGCGCCAGCAGGACATGATCAGTGCCATACAAGCCATCGGGTAGGAATTCGGTCAGGAAGTCGTTGACGGCGTTGTCCGCTTTGACAACAGCCCATCGGGCTACCGCTGCATAATCATCGGGGGGAAGATCGTGTGCCTTGCCATCGACGACTCGATAGACAAGCATCTTCGCAGCTTCACATGCGATGGCTGCGCGAGCCGCCTGGTCCTGAACAAGCGGGTAACCCCAACGGCCCGTCTCCTTAAGCCGTTTTACGGCTCGATCTAATACTCGACGCGAAAACTCATAGCGCGCAATTCCAGTGCGCTCATTCTGAAGCGCGAAACCGATGATCTCCCAGGCCTGTCCCTCGGCCCCCAGCCTGTTTTCGGCAGGGACGAAGACGTCATCGAAGAATACTTCGTGAATATCACCTTCGCCGATGAGAGCCGGGATTTGCTTTACCTGGATTCCATCGGACTTCATGTCCGTGAGTAGAATGACGATTGCTGATTTGCCGGTAGGGCCACCTGGCACGTTGGGAAGCCGTGCCAACAAGAAGCAATGATCTGCCTCGCCGGCGTAAGAGGTCCAGATTTTCGCGCCAGACACGCGATAACCGCCGTCAACCGGCGTGGCCGCTGTTCGCAGGGCGGCTAAGTCAGAACCTGCGGAGGGTTCGGAGAAACCTTGGCACCAGATCGATTTGCCCGCCCGTATTGGCGGCAGGTATCGCTCGAGTTGGTCTTCAGTACCGTAGCGCATCAGCACCGGTCCCAACCAATTCACATTCATATACTGCGCGCCGCGAGGTTCACCCGCTGCCCACATCTCTTCGCCTAGTATGAACTGATGCCAAACTGGGGAGTCACAGCCACCGTGTTGCTCAGGCCAGTTTGGGACGAGCAAATTTTGCTCTGCCAGCTTTGCGCAGAAGCTCTTGGAATAGTCGGTTTGGTATCTACTGCCGGGGCCGTGAGCAGAGAGTGCTTCCCAATCATCAGGGAGTGTCACATCAAGCAGTTCACGTATCTTTTGCCGGTGAGAGACCTCTTCCGGAGACCAACCGAATTCCATTGGTTAACGCTCCTCAAGAGTGGAGATAAGGGTCTTGCGAATTTCGTGCTTGAGAACCTTTCCGGTGGCGGTCCTTGGAAGGGCGGCCCATAAAAACAGCGCTTCTGGCCACTTGAACGACGCCAAACCCGCGGCCTTCAAAAAGCTGATGATCGATCCAAGATCGAGGCTTTTGCTCGGAACGGGTACGACCACCGCGCATGCGCGCTCGCCACTAGCGGGGTCGGGGATGCCTACGATGGCAACGTCGGCGATGTCCGGATGGCTCAAGAGAAGATCTTCGATCTCCTTTGGCGAGATGTTCTCGCCCTTCCGAATGATTATGTCTTTTGCTCGCCCGGAAACCAGAAGGAACCGTCCATCGATCCACCGGCCTAAATCGCCGGTACGGTAGTACCCTTCGGAATCGAATACGCCTGCTTCATCTTCAGCGTGCACGTAGCCCACCAACATCTGCGCACCGCGTGCGTAGATTTCGCCCTCGCTGTCGGAGGTATCGCCGCTGGATATCAGCTTCAAGTCAGCGATGCCGACCTCACCGTCTGTTTCCGCCGCATAGCTAGAATCCTGGCGTGCCAAAGTGCCGACAGTCGTTACCGGCACTTCGGTTGAACCGTAAACGCGCGTTACGATAGCCGAATCAAACTGAGCAGATGCTTCCCTGATCAGATTGGGGGGGACCGATGCGCCGCCGCAGATAAAGAGCTTCAAGTCTGGCAATCGGTTCTCCTCGCGCCGTGCCGCCGCAAGCAGTTGCTCAAGAAAGGGGGTCGCACCAGCCATGTGGGTACATTGGTGGGCCTCCATCAACCGAAGACCCTCATCACCGTCCCACCGCTCCATCAACACCGCTGTAGTGCCGAGCATAAGCGGCAGTTCAAAGGCGTAGATCGAGCCGCCGATATGACTGATGGGGGAGGGGACGAGAAATACGTCTCCCGGTTCTACTAGCCAGTTCGTCCCCAGTTGTCTGACAAGAGCGCCGATGCTGTTGTGACTATGCATCACGCCCTTTGGACTTCCCGTTGTTCCGGAAGTGTACATGATCATCTGGACAGCATCAGAGTCGATTGCAGGCAGCGCGCGATCATGCTGCTCGGCAAGCAGATCATTGTACGAATTTTGCTCACGTCCATCGCCCCGGACAATCACCACCTGGGGGGGACGATCGAGCTTCTCGCACACGGCCGAAAGCATTGCCTCGAAATCATGGTTCCGGATCTTAGAAGGCGCAAAGATGATCCGACTGTCCATGTCGGGCAGCATGAAAAGCAGTTCGCGCTCTCGAAGCGATGGCAGGATTGGATTGACCACCATTCCGGCAATCGTCGCGCCCAGGTAGATGGTAGCCGCCTCTGCCCAGTTTGGCAGCATGAACGAGACTACGCTTCCCGGCGGAACTCGAGCCAGCAAAGCCTTGGCGAGCGTAGTTGCGTCTTGATGAAGAGTCTTGCAGTCGACCCGCAAGTCGCCCTCGATAATGAGGGGGCGTTCAGGAGTTGTTGAAGCCGCCTGAGCAAGGGCGTCAGCAAGGGTGAGGCGCGACCAGAGTCCGGCCCGATAGGCGGCATCCGCGCGCGCAGCATCCCACCGAACATAGCGGCCAGCTATTAGTCTTCGGCCTGCCTCGCTATCCATTGGTTTGCGACATCCTCATTGTCTCCGACGACGCTAGCGAACTGCTTCAGCAGGGTCTTGATGAACAGCGACATTTCACAAACGTCACGCGACTTTGTCGCGGCGTCGCTGTTGCGGAAGGGCGATCGCGCGGGCATAGTGCGCTGGGTAACCGCCAACAGACCGGCGAACCACACCGCAGAATGACGCTATTGCCGCCACAGTAAGTTGAGCATTGATTTTGCCCTCGACGAAGAAACCAGAGGAGAAGATCGCAAGCGGTTCTGGCTTTGATACGGTCCATTCGCACGCGCTTTTTGGCTTTGCCGATCTGGTCCGAGAATGTGGGGGCAGTCCGGAAGGTTTGGCTCGCAAGGCGGGGGTGGATGTTGCCGCTCTGTCAGGATCTGGGCTGCTTGGGTATCGCGGGCTCGCAGCGCTCCTCGAAATTGCGTCCTCCGAACTGAAGGTCAGTGACTTTGGCTTGCGTCTGGCAAGGGCCCAGCGGGGCGGCAAGGTAATTGGGCCGGTCGGTATCGCGATGAAGAATTCTGAGACCGTCGGACAGGCTCTAGGATACTGCGCGCGACATATTCACGCTTATAGTCGAGCCACCCGGGTGCGCTTCAAACCCGATAGAACGCGGCACAATGTTCTGCTTTACTTGGAGGTTTTCCTGGAGCGGCCGGTAGATATGCGCCAAGCCGTGGAACATGCGATCGCTCTTGCCAGTCTCAACATCAGCGACATTTCCTCCAGAGCTGCACAGGTTAGAGAGATTTGGTTTCGCCACGAGGCACTTCATCCGCTCAGAAATTATAGAAAGTTCTTTGGCTGCGAGGTTCTTTTCGGCAAAGATCGCGATGGTTTCATTCTAAATGAGGCCGATCTCGTTTGTCCGATAGCCGCGCCTGACGAGCAAATCTTGGAAATGGCGACCGACTTCATCGAAGCTCGATTTCCGGCAGCTTTGCCTCCTGTCCAGTCACAAGTGCGCAACGCAATCCAGCGCAATCTGCATACCGGGGAATGCACTTTTCAAAAGGTAGCTGAAGAGCTTTGCATGCATCCGCGCACCCTTCAGCGACGTCTGCGAGGCGAGGGGGTCTCCTATGAGACGGTGCGGGACGAGGTTCGCCGTGAGCTAGCATTGCGTTTGTTAAGGCAAAACAGCCTATCGCTAACCGAGGTCGCCCACAAAATCGGCTACGCCGAGACCTCGGTGCTTTCGCGTAGTTGCCAACGTTGGTTTGGCGCCACGCCAGAACAGGTCCGCCGGGCGGCTACCGCAGAAAGCGTTGAGGCGAACTAATCAGGTACCGATGTCGCGTACCGTCGCGCGATGTCTTTTCCCGTCAATACGCGCGTTGCCAAATTCCCTATCTCAGGCGCCTTCAGGCATTGAGCGAGGAAAGTCGGCATGCACTACCAGCCGAGCCGGGCGCAGCGAGAGCTGGCTGAGTCGATGGACGATGCTATCGCGGCCATCCTTCCGATCGCGCGCTGGCACAGCGCTCGGAATGAGAGCGAAGCAGACTGGGCTCGTCTTTCCGAGCTCGGCATTTTCGATCTTGCTCGTGCCGAAGAGGCAGGCGGTTTGGGACTGGGGGCTGTAGAAGAAGTATTGATCGCGATGGCGCTGGGAAGGCGCCTTGCATCACCATCGATATTCGCGACATTGGCTGCTGTGCACGCCCGGCCGACCGACGAGCAATGGAGCGGTGGCCGCGTTGCTGCCGCAATCAGGTCGGCAGATGGCGCGAAAGTGCTATGCGACGGTCTCGCACAATCCGTTCTGGTCGGTGCACCGGGTGAGGCGGCTGTGTATCGTCTGGCCGCTCAGCAACAAGAGCTGGACGATGTGCCGTGGCTCGATCGCCTCTCCTCAATCAAATCGTTAGGTAATCCTGTCGGTCTTTTCGATGACCCGGGGCAGCGGCGTGTGATGCTTATCAATGCCGCGGCTCTAGCGGGACTCGCTGATGCTGCGTTCATGATGGCGGTCGAGTATAGCGGTATCCGAGAGCAATTTGGTCGGCCAATCGGCAGCTTCCAAGCGATCAAGCATCACTGCGCCAATATGGCACTTGCCTCGAGAGGGGCGCTGGACTTGGTTACCTTCGCAGCAGTGGCGATTGATGATGGTCGAGACGATGCAGCATTCCTCACCGATAGTGCATTCGTGATTGCCGCTGACGCTGCGATAGCGAACGCTGGCAGGAACGTTCAGATTCACGGCGGCATCGGGTGGAGGGCGGAAGCCGCGGTTAAGAGAATTTTTAAGAGCGGCCCGGGTAGGGGAGCGATAGGGGGGGGGTTATGGGGGGCTCCCCCCCCGCCGGGGGGGGGGGGGGCGGCCCCGCGGCGAGGTGACCCGCTGGCGCGGCCGACGGGTGGTGGCGACCGGGCCGGTGGCGCGACGGCTGCGCGCGG
>JAPSJS010000016.1 GCA_031178065.1 Altererythrobacter sp. | reverse complement strand
TGATTACTGTCAATCATCATTGATGCCGCGTGTCCTGCTCGCCGCGCGTCATGAGAGCTTCGACCGGGAGATCATGACCGAAATGGGCGCGCTCGGACTCCTCGGTGCCACTCTGCCCGAAGCTTACGGTGGCGCAGAGGCGGGGCACGTGGCCTATGGGCTCGTCGCGCGCGAAGTCGAGCGCGTGGACTCGGGCTATCGCTCTGCGATGAGTGTCCAGTCGTCGCTCGTCATGCACCCGATCTACGCATACGGAGACGATGCTCAGCGCTCCAGGTACCTGCCCGAGCTCGCGTCGGGGCGCCTGATCGGTTGCTTCGGACTGACCGAACCCGATCACGGCTCCGATCCGGACGGGATGCGCACGCGCGCCGACCGGGTGGACGGCGGCTATCGCCTCAACGGCGGCAAGATGTGGATCACCAACAGCCCCATCGCCGACCTTGCGGTCGTCTGGGCGAAGCTGGACGGAGTGATCCGCGGCTTCATCGTCGAAGCGGGAGCCAGCGGTTACTCCGCGCCGAAGATCGAGGGCAAGCTGGCCTTGCGGGCCTCCGTGACCGGAGAGATCGTCCTCGACGACGTCTTCGTTCCCGAGACCGCACTTCTTCCGAATGCGCAAGGACTGGGCGGGCCGTTCGGCTGCCTCAACAAGGCGCGTTACGGGATTTCCTGGGGGGCGCTGGGCGCAGCGGAGTTCTGCTGGCACGCCGCGCGCCAGTACGCCCTCGATCGCGTTCAATTCGGCCGCCCGCTGGCGGCGGCCCAGCTCATCCAGCGCAAGCTCGTCGAAATGCAGGTGGAGATCACGCTCGGCCTGCAGGCCTGCCTGCGCGTGGGGCGGCTGCTGGACGAAGGGCGCTGTCCGGTTGCGAACATCTCCATCGTCAAGCGCAACAGTTGCGGCAAGGCGCTGGTCATTGCGCGGGAAGCGCGCGATATCCACGGCGGGAACGGGATTTCGGACGAGTTTCACGTGATGCGCCACGCCTGCAACCTGGAAGCGGTCAATACCTACGAGGGGACCCACGACATCCATGCGCTGATCCTCGGTCGGGCGCAGACGGGGCTCGCCGCCTTTGCCTGAGAACACTGCACCCGCGCGGGCGCTCGAGGGCGTTCGCGTCCTCGATCTCAGCCGCGTCCTTGCCGGCCCCTGGGCGACGCAGCTTTTGGCAGATCTCGGCGCGGACGTGATCAAGATTGAGCGACCCGGCACGGGGGATGACACTCGGGGATGGGGGCCGCCGTGGTTCACGCACGGGGAGGACAGCCGCGAGGCGGCCTACTTCACCTGCGCCAACCGCGGCAAACGATCGCTCGCGGTGGATATCAGCGACGCGGACGGCGCAGCGCTCGTTGCCTCTCTGGCCGACGAGGCCGACGTGCTGGTCGAGAACTTCAAAGTGGGCGCGCTGGCCCGATATGGCCTGGACTACGCCGTGCTGTCGGCGCGCAATCCGCGCCTCGTCTATTGCTCGATCTCGGGTTTTGGACAGGACGGGCCCTATGCAAGCCTGCCCGGATACGACTTCATCATCCAGGCGATGGGCGGCCTCATGAGCCTTACCGGCGAGCTGGGCGGGCCGCCGATGAAGGCAGGGGTGGCGCTGACTGACATTCTGACGGGCCTCTACGCCTGTAACGGCATTCTGGCGGCGCTCCACCAGCGGTCGAACACAGGGCGAGGCCAATGGGTCGAGACGTCGCTCCTCGACGTTCAAGTGGCCGCACTCGCCAATCAAGCTGCGGGCTATCTTGCCGCGGGCTGTGACCCGCAGAGGCACGGCAACGCTCATCCCAGCATCGTTCCTTACCAGGCGTTCGAAACCTCGACGCGGACGATCGCGCTGGCGGTGGGGAACGACGCGCAGTTCGGGCAGCTTTGTATACTCCTCGGGCGTGAGGACCTCGGCCGTGACCCTGCGTATGCGACCAATGCCGGGCGCGTAGCCGGCCGCGACAAGCTGATCCCCATGCTCGAGGCGGAATTCCGGCGTCGCACCGCCGACGAATGGATCGACGCACTGCGCGCTGCGGGCATTCCGGCGGGTCCTGTCAATACGATCGGCGACGTCTTCGCCGATCCGCATGTGCAGGCTCGGGAAATTCGGAAGGATATGCCGCACGCCGCTCTGGGCCTGGTCCCCGGCGTTGCCTGCCCGGTGCGCCTCTCGGCTTCTCCGCCGCGAGGCGATCTCGGACCGCCGGTGCTGGATGAGCACGGCACGGCCATCCGCGCTCTCGGCTGGGCCGCGCCGTGCCGGCCCGCGTCAAAACGTGAAGAGAGCGTTCAGCCGCAGCCGTGAGAGCCAGTCGTCCGGATCTTCGGTTCCGGCATAGAGCGGGTCGTCGGGACGGTAGAGATAGAGCGTCGCGTTGAGGATCAGGTCCTTGCGATAGACGTAGTCGGCGGTGAGCGAGTGCAGCCGGTAGTTCGTCGCGAGATTGATATTGTCCTGCGAGAATGCGGCAAAGACCGCGTCGGCTTCGGCCTGAGAGTAGCCGTAACCGAACCGCCAGTCACCGGCCTCGCTCGATCTGCCGAGCGCGAGCGCGACGCTGTAGCCGCTGTCGGCGGCGGTCGAGGCGCCGAGGTTCTTCACATAGTCCGCGGTGACGGAGATCGGCCAGCGTGCGCCCAAGGGCCGAACGCTGACTTCGGCGATCACGTCGATGAGATCGAAGTCCGACAGATAGCGGCCGTCCGGGCCGAGCAAGTTGCCCCGAAAGTCGCCCGCATCGGCCGTGGCAACGCTCCCGAGCCGATAGTCGTAGTAGGCGGCGGCGAGCGCTCCCGACCACATGGAGCCACCGGCAGCGAGTTCGATCTGGCCCCCCGTCATCGTGCTGTCCGGGCCGGTTACCGAACGGTCGATGGGGAAGTAGATACCGGTCGCGCCGAGCGAGACGGCGGATGAAAGGGGAACTCGGTACCGCGCGGCAATGCCCTGCGGGCTTACATCGCCGTCCCAGACGAGGTCGGTCCGGCGAAACACCTGGGGAATCTTGCCGCCCCAGATGTCCAAGCCGCCGCGGGTGATATGCGCATAAGCCTGATCCAGGCTGACTTCGAGATCGTCGTCGAAATTCCCCAGCGTCACGTCGGTCGTGTTCGGGTCGTCCTGACTGCCGGTGACCAGCTGACCGCCGAGCTCGAGCCAGTCGTTGACCTGATACGCGGCGCGCACGCGGGCGCGGAGGACACCCCGGCCATCGCCGGGCGCGTCGTTGTCGCTTCCGTTGTGTTCGTAACGCAGGCGCAAGTCGCCCGAGACGCTCAGTGCCGAAGAAGCGGCGGGCGCTGTCGGAGCGGCGGCGGCGAGGCGAGGGGCTTGGGAAGCCCCGTTTGCGGCCGGCACCGCTGAGGCGCGGGTTCGGGGAATGGTCGAGGCTTCGGCCAGCGGCCGTCCTCCTTCGACAGCCGTCAGAAGCCGCTCCTCGAGCTGCCGGATGCGCACCTCCTGTGCCTCTAGGCGCGCTTCCAGTTCCGTTATGCGCGCGTCCTTGTCGGCCTCGCTCTGCGCCAGGACCGGAGCGGTCACGAACGTCGTCGCGAGCAGAGCGGCGGCGAGTTTCAGTCGCATGCTTGCTTCCTTTCGTTTGTCGCGCCTTGCGGACGACGCCTGCGCCTCAAAAGGTGTCGAGAGAGCGCAACCGGCGGGCGGTTCGCTGCTCGCTACCGTGCGGAAAGGCCGCCCATCGTGAAGTATTTGAGCTCGAGGAACTCATCCAAACCGTACTTCGAACCTTCGCGGCCGATGCCCGATTCTTTGACCCCGCCGAAGGGTGCGGCTTCGCTCGAAATGATCCCTTCGTTGAGGCCGATCATCCCGTATTCGAGCTGCTCCGCCACGCGCCACGCGCGCCCGAGGTCGCGAGTCCAGAAATAGGCGGCGAGCCCGTAGGGCGTGTCGTTCGCCCGTGCGACGACCTCCTCCTCCGTCTCGAACGGCATGACCGGCGCGACCGGCCCGAAGATCTCCGCACTGGCGATGTCCATCGAGGAATCGATGTCGGTGAGGATCGTGGGCGCGTAGAAATTGCCGCCGAGGGCGTGTCCCCCGCCGCCGAGCACGCACTGCGCCCCCTTCGCAAGAGCGTCGCGCACGAGCCCGTCCACTTTCGCTACCGCTGCCGAATTGATCAGCGGACCGATCGCGTTTCCGCCCGCCAAACCCTCTCCCACCGCCAAGGCTTCGACCGCGGCTGCGAAACGGGCCGTGAACTCGTCGGCGACGCCGGACTGAACGAAGAGGCGATTGGCGCAGACGCAGGTTTGCCCGGCGTTGCGGAATTTCGACTGGATCGCGCCCGCAACCGCCGCGTCGATGTCGGCATCGTCGAAGACGATGAACGGCGCATTCCCGCCCAGCTCGAGCGAGAGCTTCTTCACCGTCCCCGCGCATTGCGCCATCAGCAGCTTGCCGACCCGCGTGGATCCCGTGAACGACAGCTTCCGGATGTTCGGGTTGTCCGTTAGCACCCGAGCGACGGAGTCCGCTCGTGCAGCGGTGACGACTTCCAGCACGCCTTCTGGGAATCCAGCGTCCCGTGCGAGCGCAGCCAATGCCAGTGCGCATAGAGGCGTATCCTCGGCCGGCTTCAGGACGATGGTGCAACCCGCGGCAAGCGCGGGCGCGACCTTCCGGGTCACCATACCGACGGGAAAGTTCCATGGGGTGATTGCCCCGACCACACCGATGGGTTGGCGCAGTACGAGCAGGCGGCGGCCCGGCGCATTCGTGGGAATGACGTCTCCGTAGGCGCGCTTGCCTTCCTCGGCGAACCACTCGACGAAGCTCGCCCCATAGACGATCTCGCCCATCGCCTCTGCGATCGGCTTGCCCTGTTCTCGAGTGAGCAGGGTGGCGAGCGCCTCCTGGTTGTCGAGGATGAGGTCGTGCCAGCGGCGCAGGATCGCGGCGCGTTCCTTTGCCGTTTTCGCTGCCCAGGCGGGAAGCGCCTCCTTGGCCTTGGCCACCGCCCGGGCGGCGTCTTCGGTATCCATGTCCGCCACATCCGCGATATGCGCGCCGGTGGCCGGATTGCTGACCGGGAAACGAGCCGTGATGTTGTTCCCCGGCGCGATCCGGGCGAGGAGGTCCGCATCCTTCCCCCGGTCCATGTTGGTCATCACATTCATCGCCCGGCCTCCCGTTACAAAAGGCCGTGGGCCGCTGCCGTCTTGTCGAGGCCGATCTTGGTCTTCTCGATCATCTCGTCGATTTCGGAGCGTCCGATCGTGAGCGGCGGACAAGCGACCATCGTGTGGCCCACGGCGCGGAGGATGAGGTTCTCCTCGATGCAGTGCTCCCGGCATTCGATCGCCGGCTGCTCGGTAGCCGCGAAGAACTCGCGGCTGGCCTTGTCGCGCACCAGTTGGAGACCGGCGATCAGGCTGACGCCGCGCAGCTCGCCGACGATTGGGTGGGAGTCCGCCAGTTGCTGTAAGGAGCTCCGGAAATAGGGTGCGGTCTCCTCGCGCACCTTCTCGATCAGGCCTTCACGCTCGATGATGTCGATATTGGCGAGCGCGACCGCGCAGGACACCGGGTGCCCCGAATACGTGTAGCCGTGCGATATCACGCCGCCGCCGTTGATGGCGTCGCTCACGCGCTTGTTCATAGCGACCGCGGCGATTGGAAGGTAACCCGACGAAAGACCCTTCGCCATCGGCATCAGGTCTGGTTCGATGCCGTACGTGTCCGATCCGAACCAGTTGCCCGTGCGGCCGAACCCGCAGATCACCTCGTCCGCCACCAGCAGGATGTCGTATTTCCTGCAGATACGCTGGATCTCGGGCCAGTAGGTGGAGGGCGGATCGATCACGCCGCCGGCACCCTGCACCGGTTCCGCGACGAAGGCGGCGACGTTCTCGGCACCCAGTTCCAGAATCTTGGTCTCGAGTGCGCGCGCCGCTTCGAGGCCGAATTCCTCTGGCGTCTTGCCCTGGCCGTGCCGGTACCAGTGCGGCTCCATGATATGCTCGAAGCCGGGCAGGAGCGACTGACCCATCGCATGCATCGGGGCCATGCCGCCCAGGCTCGTCGCGGCAAGCGTGCTGCCGTGATAGCCGAGGGTGCGGCCGATGAAGACGTTCTTGCTCGGTTGGCCCTGAACTTCCCAGAAATGGCGCACGAGCCTGATGATCGTGTCGTTGGCCTCGGAACCCGAGTTGGCGAAGAAGAAGTAGTCGAGCCCCGCCGGAGTCAGCTCCGAAAGGCGGCGGGCGAGCCGGATCTGGGTCGGCGTCGAGCTGGAGAAGAAGGTGTTGTAGTACGGCAGCGTCGCCATCTGCTTCGATGCGGCGTCGACAAGTTCCTGACGGCCATAGCCGACATTCACGCACCACAGGCCGGCCATAGTATCGAGAATCTTGTTGCCGTCGCTGTCCCAGATGTAGCAGCCATCCGCGTGGGTGAAGACACGAACGCCTTGTTCGCCAAGCACTTTGGGATCGGTGAATGGATGCAGATGGTGCTCACGGTCCAGCGCCTGCCATTCGGCGGTGGTGGTGGTAATCTGCTCCATCTCGAACTCCCATTCCTTCGGTTCCGGTTCGGGGTATGCCGCTCGGGTGGGAGGCATCAGATGATTAAATCGCCAGTGCCGGTGCGCGGGGCGCACCGCCGGATCACGTCTCCTGGGCTGCCTGTTCGTTCTCACGCATGAGGGCCGCAATCTCCTGATCGCCGAACCAGCCGCGCGCTTCGAGCGCGTCGATCACCCTCGCACGGTCGCCCGCAGGGTGCGTCTGGCTCAGCTTGGTGACGCCTTCGATGCTGCCGATTTCGATGCGGAACGACCGTATGTGGGGCAGGAGCGCGTCGACACGGCCTTCCGGCGCCTGCGCCATCGTCCAGGGGGAACTGTGTCCCTGTTCGACCATCTCGGTCACGCGATCGAGCAGTCGCAATTGCGTGCCGTCGTCATCGATGGGATTGAGCGTTCCCCGGACATGCGCGGTAACATAGTTCCAGGTCGGCACCGTCGGACGTTCGCGGTACCAGCCGGCCGAGACATAGGCGTGCGGTCCGGCAAATACCGCCAGTGCCATCTCGCCGGCTCGGAGTGCCTGCGCGTGCGGATTGTTTCGGGCCATGTGCCCGATCAGCCTCGTCTCCGCGGGGTCGTCGGTCTCGAAGTAGATCGGCACGGATGTCGCCCATGGGCCGGCGTCGCCGGTCGTGACCAGAAGCGCGAACGGATGCTCCCGCACAATCTGCCGCGGATCCTGTGCGATGTAGGCTTTGGGTGCATAGAGGCGGCGTTCGTCATCCATGTTTCACGTCTCTCCCGATCGACTTGTTCCATCATGTCCACCAGCGCGGGCGCAGCCAGATGCCGAATGTGCGCTCGCCGGTGCGGAGGGGGCACCGAGGATCCGGCGTCGGTAGTGGTGACCCGGCCTCACCGGACGAGGATGGCTTTCGCACCGGATCATCTCCCCCGCGCTCCGATAGAAATGACCCGCATGGACCATGAAGCCGGGGAGTGTGAAGCGTTGTGGGAAGAAATGGCGAGCGCGGACAGAAATGAGCAGCCCCTGGCGTCGATCGAGCAGGCCTACGCCGGCAAGCTGATGCCCGGCGAGCAGGTGCACCTGTTCCGCAACACGCACCGGGTGTTTCCCTGCCGGCGTATCTCGCGTGGCGAAGGTCCGGTGCAGGCCTTGCCTCAGAGCGCCGATGTCATCGAGGACTTCCCGATAAGGGCTTGCGAGCAGGAGTTCGATCTCAACGATTACGTCTCGCGCAACCGGCTCGTCGGCCTGCTGATGCTGAAGGACGGGAAGGTCGTTCACGAGCGCTACGAACTCGGGACCGACGCGGGCACGCGCTGGATGTCCATGTCGATGGCGAAGTCCGTGAGCACGCTTCTGATCGGCATCGCCGTCCGCGACGGGTTCATCGGCGGTGTCGACGACGCCCTGACGGATTACCTGCCCGAACTGCGGGGAAGCGGTTATGACGGCGTCTCGATCCGTCATCTGATGCAGATGACCTCGGGTGTCGAATGGGACGACACCCATACCGACGCCAACTCACACCGGCGCCACATGCTCGCCCTGCAGGTTGGCCAGCAGCCGGACGCCATCCTGAAATACATGGCGAGCCTCCCGCGCATCGCGGAGCCCGGCACCCGCTGGAACTACAGCACCGGCGAAACCCATGTCGTGGGGGCGCTGGTCAAGGCGGCGACGGGGCGCTGGCTCGCCGACTACCTTTCCGAGAAGCTCTGGTCGCGGCTCGGCATGGATGCCGACGCCGAATGGTGGCTCGAAGCGCCTGATGGGCTCGAAGTCGCCGGTAGCGGAATCTGCGCTACGCTCCGTGATTATGCGCGGCTCGGTCTCTTCGCCATGGATGGTGGCCGGGTCGGGGGCGACCAAGTGCTGCCCACGGGCTGGATCGAAGAGTCCACCGCGCCGCGCGAAGCAGGCGGCGAGCCCCTCAATTACGGGTACATGTGGTGGCCGGTCCCCAACGCCGAGGGATCGTTCGCCGACGGCGCGTTCAGCGCTCGCGGAATCTTCGGGCAGTATATCTACGTCAATCCCGCCGAGCGGGTGGTGCTCACGGTGCTCAGCTCGCGGTCCAAGCCGAAGTTCGCCGAAGCGATACTCGACAACCACTTCTTCAATTCGGCTGTCGAGGCGCTGCGGTGATCGATCAGGCGGCGGATTTCAGCGCCGGATAGTCGGCCGTCAGGGCGGAGGTGACCCACTGCCTGAACCGCCTGAGCAGCGGATCATTCCAGCGGTCGCGACGGGCATAGAGCGTATAGCGGCCGAGGCGCGGCGCGAAATGCGGATTGTCTTTTCCGATGTCGATCAGGGCTCCTGATTGAAGATCGGCGCCAGCCGTCACCGGATTGGCAAGCGCGATGCCTCGCCCGTGCCGCGCTGCGTCCAGCGTGAGATGCCCCTCCCAAAGTCGCGCTCCGGTGAGGCCGGAGCTGTCTTCCACGCCATAGGAGGCGAGCCACTTGGCCCAGGTCTGGAAGCTGTCTTCGTGCAGCAGCCGGTGCTGGAGGAGGTCCGCGGGCGTCTTCGGAGTTTGGGTGCTGCCTAGATAGCTCGGACTGGCAACCGCAATGATGGGGGCCTCCACCAGAATTTGGCGCCTGAGTTGCGGCAGCAGTTCCGGCTCAGCTTCGTAGGTCGCGTGAAAGCGAACGTCGACGTCAGCCTCGTGGGCGGCGAAGTCCGGACTATGGTCGGTGGGACGCAGGACGATATCGGCATCGTTGTTGCGCCTCTCGAACTGCTCCAGTCGGCTCGAGAGCCAGTGCAGGGCGAAGCCCGAGGTGCTCCAGATGTGAAGCCGTCGGTGATGGCCCTCGCTCATCAGATCGAGCGTGGCGTGAGCCAGCATGTCCATCGCGGAGGACACCCGACCGTGATAGTTGCGGCCCCGCTCGGTGAGCGCAATGCCGTACGGCGTGCGCTCCACCAGTTGCACGCCGGCCCAGGACTCGATCGCGCGGAGATGGCGGCTGATCACGGCGTGATCACGGTCAAGCCATTGTGCCGCCCGCCTGACGCCGCCCAACCGTGCAACGGCGTCGAAGGCCCGCAGCGCTTCGAACGGGGGCAGGGCTTTCCGCGAAGGCGGATTGTCGGATCTTGGAACCAGGGGCTGATCGTCCGCCATTCAAATCCTTCGATGCATTCGCGAGAGTGAATTGCCTATCATTCGGTGCTGCGACGGACGGGTCAAGGGGGGCGACCCGAATGCGTGGCGGTGCTGCATCTGCACCACACCCTCCGGCCTTGGCATCTGGCGACGTACGTGCACCTATGGTCCAACGTGCCCCCGATGGCTGACATGCAACACATGGCCGAGCATTGGTTCTCCCGATTCCGGCGTCGGGCTCACGCGATGCTGGGCTCGGCGCTGGCGGCAAGCGGAACAGCGATGGCTTCGCCGGTCGCTGCCTCGGAGAATCCTCGGACCTTTGTCGAGGGTGCGATTACGATCGATGCGCTGGCTAACCAGTCAGGAGGGCAGCGCCGTGACAGCCGTTTGCTCGGGCTGGCGAGCGTTGCCGCCGGTGTGAACGATTTGCGCAGCGGTCCGCTCGAAATCTCCGGTTTTGTCGAAGTGCAATTCGTCGATGGCGATGGATTTTCGGAGAACGTCGTGGGGGACGGGCAGGTCGTCAGCAACATCGAGGCCGTGCCCGGAATTCGCCCAATTGAAGCCTGGCTGCAACTGGGAGTGGAGGGGGGGCGGCATCGCATCAAGGCGGGGTTGATCGATCTCAATCGCGAGTTCGACATGCAGCAGGTCGGGAGCATGTTTCTCAACAGCTCGCACGGCATCGGCCACGAGTTGTCGCAGTCGGGAGCGAACGGTCCCTCCATCTTCCCGACCACGACCACCGCGGTCGTCTATGGCTTCGAAGCCGAACGCTGGGGAGCGAGGGTGGGGGCTTTCAACGCAGTCGCCGGCGACCCTGCGAACCCGAAGAAGACCGTCGTGCCATTCCCGGGCGAAGATGGGTTGCTGTTGATTGCCGAGGCTGAGCATCGGTTCGAAAGTGTGCGAGCCTACGCCGGCCTCTGGGCATATAGCACCGCTTCCTCCGACCTACTGCACCCGGATGACGCGGCCGGCGATCGGTGGCGCAGTCGTGGCGCTTACGCCGCCATGGAGACGACGCTCGCAACGGCACACACTGGCGAAAAGCTCGAATCGTGGGTTCGGGTCGGCATTGCCAATGAGGACGTCCTCCCGGTCGGGACCTACCTGGGCGGTGGGGTTCGCTACGGCACCGAGGACCGGGGCATCGGTTTCGCCATTGCGCATGCGCGGCTCGGCGATCCGGCGATCGATGCCGCAGCGATCAGCGGCGACAGGGCCCAGCGGGCGGAGACGAGCTTCGAACTCAGCTACGTTCATGCGCTGACGCCGGCAGTGACTATTCAGCCCGATATTCAGTACGTGCGGAATCCCGGCTGGGATCCGGCTCTCGACGACGCGCTGGTCATCGGTCTGCGCCTGAGCGCCGGCTTTCGCTGACACGCCTGGCGCGCCGCTGCCAACTGAGCACGCCGAGGAAGATCATCGTTACGAGCCAACATCCGATCGCGAGATTGAGAAGGCGGCCGGGAACGGCGCCGATCTGGCCTGTGTGAATGGGATAGAGCCACTCGATCAGCCGGCGCGCAGGCCTGCTCGTTCGCGCGTCATGGTCGCCGAGAATAGTGCCGTCGACGGAGGACACCCACACGGTGGTCGCTCCGAACTGACGAGGGATCTCGCCAGCCGCTCGCAATCTGATCCGGTACCAGGGCGCGTCCTCGCCGGGCATCGAGAGCGCCGTGAGTTCTGCGCCAGGGTAACGGGCGAGGGCGCGCGCCATCGCCTCGCCCGGTTCGACGGTAACTGGGCCGGAGGGGGCTGCTATCGGGTCGGCCAGGCCACCGTCCACCGCGCCCTCGATCGTGTCCAGAAAAGCTAGCTGGATACCCGCTACGACCATCAGCGCTGCGGGAACGCCCACCCACAGGCCCAGCAGTCGGTGCCAGCCCGCGATGCGGGCCGAGCTCGGCCCGCGAGGCGGGGTGGTCAGCGCGCGCCGTAAGTTTCTCGCAGGCCAGGCCGCAGTAAGCCCGAGCACGATGTTGCTGAAGAGCAGCAGACCGCTGATTCCGATCAGCACCGTGCCCGTGTTCCCGAGCAGGAGCGACTTGTGGAATAGCGTCAGCGTCTCGAACACGGCGCCGTCGGAAAATTTCTCGTGATCCGGCCTGTCGCGCAACACTTCGCCCCCGCCGTTCACGCGAATGGTTCGGTCGCCGCCGGGCGCCGCGGCGTAGATGTCGTACTGGCCGGGGATGCCTCCGGTCGCCCACATGCCGCTGACGTCCAGTCCGCCGCGCTCGACCGCCTCGATCCTCTCGCCCAGCCTTTCGACGCGGGTTTCGGTGGGAACGCCGCTCAGCCACCAGTCGTCCAGCTCCGCCCGGAACGAGATCGCAATGCCGCTGAGAGCCTGAAGCAGCCAGAAGACCGCCGCGGCGAGGCTCAGGTACTTGTGCACCCGCCGGGCGCTTGTGCGGACTGCCGCCATTGTGCTTCATCCCCCTCGGTTCGGACGGGTACAGAGTGGGCGTCCACCCGCATCACGCCAGATGCGAATGAGGGTGGCGGTGGTGACTTCGCCGCAACAGGGTATGCTTCGAACGCGCCTGTCTGCGCCGGGGGCCCTGTGTTGCATTTCCCTGCGCGACCGCTGATCGAAAGGGCGAGGGTGCTTGTGGGGAGGGGAAGAATGAAAGTTGCCTGGTTGGGGCTGGTGCTCGCCCTGACGCTTGCTCCCTATACGTCCAGCGCGCCTGTGGCCGCCGAGCCGTCGCCGCCCGCCAGCCTGCCTCACCGGGACGTGAACATTACAGTCACCGAGGGCACCTGGATGAGCGTCGACGTCAGTCCCGACGGGAAGACGATCGCCTTCGATCTCCTCAACGACATCTATGTCATGCCTGCCGGTGGCGGCGGGGCGCAGCTCGTCCATGGCGGCCCTGCGATGCAGCGCAGCCCCCGTTTCAGCCCCGATGGCACGAGGCTGCTGTACCTCAGCGACGAGGATGGCGCGGACAACATCTGGACCTCGCGCATTGATGGATCGGATGCTCGCCAGATCTCACGCGAGACGACGCTCGCCGTCACCGGCCCGGCCTGGAGCGTCGATGGGAAGAGCGTCGCTGCGGCGCGGATGTTCGACAGCGCGGACAAGCTGCACGCGTCCGAGATTCGTCTCTACGACGTCGCTACGGGCGACGACACGCAGCTCGTCGCCGCACCGGCGAACGGCGAGAACGTACACGAACCGGCATTCGGGCGTGACGGGCGCTGGCTGTACTACACGGAGAAGGTCTCCGCCCCGACAGCGTCGGTCGTCTATGTCGATGCCAACCACATCAACTACGCGGTCAAGCGGCGCGACCTTCGCACCGGTGCGGTCGAGGAACTGGTGAAGGGATTCGGCAGCGCCACAACGCCCTCCCTCTCGCCCGACGGGCGCACGCTCGCCTTCCTGAGGCGCGTCAAGACCGACACCGTGCTCTTCCTCTACGATCTGGAGACGCGCGAGCAGTGGCCGGTATTCGCCGGTCTGGACCGTGACGACCAGGCGGATTTCCTCGGGCAGGGCATCTATTATCCGCAGTACGACTGGTTCCCCGACAATCGCCATCTCGCGATCTGGGCGGGCGGCAAGATACTCCGGCTCGACACCGAGACCGGCGACACGGAAGAGATTCCCTTCACGGCATCGGCCACTCATCGCCTCACCGCGCCCCCGCGCGTGACGCAGGACCTCGCGCCGGAAGAGTTCCGCGCCCGGATCATTCGCCAGCTTGCCTGGGCGCCCGGTGACGATCGCCTGAGCTTCAACGCGCTCGGCAGGATCTGGAGCCAGCCCGCCGGCGGCGCGCCGGCCCGTCTCACGGCGGGAGATCTGCCCGAATTCGATCCGGCCTATTCGCCCGACGGCAAGCAGGTCGCGTTCGTCGATTGGAAGGATGATCGGGGCGGCACGCTCAAGGTGCACAATGCCGGCGGAGAAATACGCACGCTTGTGGAGAGCGCGGGAATCCTGCGTGCTCCGGCATTCTCGCCCGACGGCAAGCGCATCCTCTACATCATTGCGGAAGGCGATCGTTGCCTCGGCGGCCATCAGGCGCGTCCGGGCATCTACTGGACGGATGTTGGCGGAGGGCCGTCTCACTACGTCGGTCCGCCGGCCATCGAGGCGGCGTTCTCGCCCGACGGGGCGCGAATCTGGTTCACCACCGAAAGCTATGCCGGCCATGATCTGGTCTCGCAGGTCGAAAGCCTTGGGCTCGACGGAAGTGACCGCCGCATCCATGCGCGCGCGTCGCACGCCGATGTGAACGAGCTGAAGGTGAGCCCGGATCTCAAGTGGATCGCCTTCCGTCACGAGCAGCAATATTATCTGAAGCCGTTTGCGCCGGGCGCGGACCCGGTCGAGATTACCCCCGAGGGGGCGAAGCCGCTCGGGCGCCTCGGGGGCTACGAACTGACCTGGGCACCGGATTCGAGCGCGGTGCTCTGGGCTCTTGGCCCGACCATCTATCGAAGCGCGGTCTCGGGCGCCTCGCCCGTGGTCCACGCCGAGATCGAGCTGACCGCAGAAGCGGACGTGCCGAGCGGCGCCCTGGCGTTCGTCAACGGGCGCATCATCACCATGCACGGCGGCGAGGTGATCGAGCGCGGCACGGTGGTCGTGCGCGGGAACCGGATCCAGGCCGTTGGGCCCGCCGCGTCGATCGACGTGCCGGCCGATGCCAGGGTTATCGACATCAGCGGCAAGACCGTGATGCCGGGCCTCGTCGACATGCACGGCCATGTGGACAATTGCTATTACAGCTCGTCCGGTCTCACCCCTGAGAAGCAGCCGACCCAGTATGCCGATCTGGCGTACGGGGTGACGACCAACTACGATCCCTACACCTCGGAACTCGCGACCTATGCCACGCGCGAGATGGCGATGGCCGGGATGATGACCGGTCCGCGCGCGATCGATTCCGGAATGGTGGCCTATGGACGGACCGGAAAGGTCGACAAGGTCTACATTCCGATCGAGAGCCAGGCAGATGCCGATGCGCTGATGGCGCGCAAGAAGGCGCTCGGCGGCGCCATCGTCAAGAGCTACCGTCAGCCGATGCGCCGGCAGCGCCAGCAGATCCTCGCCGCCGGCCGCGAGGCCGGGGTCATGGTCGATGTGGAGGGCGAGAGCCACTTCTACAACAACATCACCATGATCCTCGACGGTCATACGAACCTGCAGCACAACATGCCGCTGGAGAACATCTACGACGACGTCGTCCAGCTCATGGCGGCGTCGGAGGTCGCGCAGACGCCGACGCTGATCGTGCTGTTCGGAGAGCTGATGGGGGAGAACTACCTCTACCAGCACACCCGCGCCTGGGAGGATCCGAAGGCGCGCCGTTTCGTCCAGTTGACGACCAGCGGCTACAGCCCGCTCGGCGCGCCCTACGGCGCACCGCCGCACGTGCGCGGCATGACCACCATTCACGCGGCGGACGAGCTCTACGACATCGGCTTCCGCGCCGCTGCACGGTCGATGAAGGCGCTCGACGACGCGGGCGTGGTGATCAACGCAGGATCGCACGGCCAGGTCACCGGCCTCGCGCTTCATTGGGAGATGTGGCTGCTGGTCGAAGGGGGCATGTCGAACCACCGGGTTCTGCGCACCGCCACCATCAACGGCGCCAGGACGCTCGGCCTCGACGGCCAGATCGGAACCATAGCGCCGGGCAAGCTGGCGGACCTGCTGGTGCTCGACCGCAATCCGCTCGAGGACATCCGCAACTCCAACAGCGTGCGATACACGCTCGCGAACGGGCGGCTCTACGACTCCGTCACGATGAACCAGATCGGCAACCACCCGCGCGAGCGCGAGCCGTTCTTCTGGGAAACCGGGCGCGACTTCAACGGAATCGATTGGGAACCGGCGTGGGCGCATCAATGACGATGGGCTTCGCCGGACCGGCGGGAGATCAAGGGTGCAGGCAGCAGACG
This sequence comes from Altererythrobacter sp., assembly GCA_031178065.1. GTDB lineage: Bacteria > Pseudomonadota > Alphaproteobacteria > Sphingomonadales > Sphingomonadaceae > Pelagerythrobacter. The sequence goes on along the minus strand of JAPSJS010000016.1, from coordinate 41,623 downwards.
GCGTAACCACGCAGACGATCGCGCGTTTAAACGGAGACGGGGGGAACGCAGGATCGGCGGACAAGCTGTTTCTGGGGCATCCGCGCGGCCTCGCCTTCATCGTCTTCACCGAGGCATGGGAGCGCTTCTCGTTCTACGGGATGCAGGCGCTTCTCGTCCTCTACATGGCGACTTACCTGTTCCAGCCGGAGAACATCGGCGGCGTGGCCGGATTCGCAGGCTTCAGGACGGGCGTAGAGGCGGTGTTCGGGCCGCTCAGCATCCAGGCGCTCGCGACGCAGGTGTTCGGCCTCTACGTCGGGCTGATCTATTTCATGCCGGTGCTTGGCGGTCTTCTGGGCGATCGCTGGATCGGCCGGCGCCGTGCCGTCCTGCTCGGCGGCGCCTTGATGGCGGTCGGCCATTTCCTGATGGCGTTCGAGAACCTGTTTCTCCCAGCGCTCTCGGCGCTGATCCTGGGGGCTGGCCTGTTGAAGGGGAACCTCGCCGCCCAGGTGGGCGATCTTTACTCCAAGGACGACCCGCGGCGCGATACCGCGTTTTCGCTCTACGTCCTGGCGATCAACATTGGCGCGTTCGTGGCGCCGCTCGTATGCGGCACGCTGGGCGAACTCTACGGCTGGCACTACGGCTTCGGCGCGGCCGGCATCGGCATGCTGGTCGGGATCGTCATCTACCTGCGCGGTGCGCACTGGCTCCCGCCCGAAAGGATCGGGAAGGGTGCGAGCGAACGGCCGCGGCTCGCGCCGGGCGACTGGCGTATCATCGCCGCGATCTTCGTGATGCTCGCCATTACCGCGCTGTTCTGGACGGCGCAGAGCCAGGTCTGGAACACATATCCTCTCTGGATCCGCGCCCGGGTCGACCGCGAGATTCTGGGCCTGACGGTGCCCGTCACCTGGTTCCAGTCGCTGGATTCCCTGGCCGTGCTGATCTTCGCGCCAGCCGTGCTGTGGTTCTGGCGCTTTCAGGCGCGGCGTTCGGCAGAACCGGGCGATCTTCCCAAGATCGCGATCGGCTGTCTCGTCTTCGCTGCAGCCATGATCTGGCTGTCCGTCGGCGAGCTGCTTTCCGGCGGGAACACCGTGGCGTTGGTGTGGCCGGTGGTATTCCACTTCATCTGCGCCTGGTCGTTTCTCTATGTCGGTCCAATCGCACTCGCGCTAACCTCGCGGGCGGCGCCGCCCGCTGTGAACGCGATGATGGTAGGCTCCTACTATCTCGCGATCTTCGCCGGCGGGATCGCCAGCGGCTGGCTCGGCAGGTTCTACGAGACGGTCTCGCCCTCGGCGTTCTGGCTGATTCACGCCGCCGTCGTCGGGGTCGGCGCGTTGCTGCTCTTCGTCTTCAAGACGCGGCTGCTGCAGGCGATGAAGCTGAACCCCCGCGCACCAGGCTGAGCTGATCCGGTGACAGAAGCGTAGCCCCGCCGCGTGCGGGGCTTACGTCGTGTGACCGGCGGCGAGCAGGGCAGCGCGCGCGGTCCGGCCGCATTGAGGGGCCGGGTTTCCCACCTCCTTCAGGAATTCCGCCGCCGACCCAATCTGCGGACAAAAAAGGGGCCGGAACCCCTGAGGTTCCGGCCCACGATGAGTTCGGCGGAGGGAATTAGAAGGAGTAGCCGACCTCGATCCCGATCACCCGCGGCCGGGTGCGGTTGGAGTTGGCCCATCCCTGGTAGGGGTCGATCGCCTTGTTCTCGTTGGTGATGTTCTCCGCGAACAGCTCCACGTCGAACCCGTGCACCGTCCCTCCGAAGCGGGCGTTGAGCAGGCCGATGCTGTCGGACCGCTGGGGCAGGGCGCTCGGCAGGAAGCTCGACCGGTCGATGTAGGTCACGGCATCGCGATAGTTGTAGTCGATGCGGACGAAGCCGGGGACGGAAGCCGCCCACTCGAAGTCGTAATTGGCGCCCAGCGTGAAGCTCAGCTCCGGCGTATAGTCGGTCGGATCGCCCGGAATGTTGACCTGGTCGGCCGCATCGGTTTCGACGATCTCGCTGTCGATGTAGGCGCCCGTCGCCGACAGCGTGAGGCCGGTGACCGGCCGCGTCGCCAGCCCGAGCTCGAGCCCCTTGACCTCGACCTTGCCGATATTGCTCGATTCGCCGAGGAACGCGCCGTTCACCTCGGTTAAACGGCGACGGATCATGTCCTTGTATTCGGTGTAGAACGCCGCCAGCTCGAACTGGAGCCGCCCGTCGAGGGCCGCGCCCTTGGTGCCGATTTCGTAGGTGTAGATCTTTTCCGGATCGTAGGGATCGAACGGCTCGGAGTTGAACCCGCCGCTGCGGAACCCCTTGGCGAAGCTGGCATAGAAGTTCGCTTGGTCCGCGTAGCGATAGCTCAGGTAGACCCGCGGATCGATGGAGTCGAAGGTCGCCTCCAGCGTGGTGCCGGTATCGGGCACGTACGTGATGAGGCTGGTCTGCTCGTCCCGGAAATAGCGGATGCCGGCGCCGATGGTCAGCCGATCGGTAATATCGTAGCCGCCATCGGCGAAGACGGAAATCGTCTCGGAGCTTGAGGCGTTGAGATAGTACAGATCATCGATGAGGACGCCGCCGCCCGAATAGAGGTCGCCGTCGGCCGCATAGGCGTACTCGTAATCGGCGCGCATCGTCCGGTCGCCCTTGGTGTAGAAGGCGCCGAGGGTCCACTGGAAGGGCCCCTCGCCGGAGGAAAGCCGCAGTTCCTGACTGAACTGGTCCGCGTCGATCCAGCGGTCGTCGTTCCCTTCCACGATCCCGTAGGAGTAGTTGCCTGGGCGGGGAATGTAGGTGAACGGGTACTGGTGGTCGTGCTCCACATAAGTGGTCGCGCTGACGAGTTCCGCGAAGCCCAGGTCGTAGCGCAGCTCGAGATTGTAGAGGGTGAAGTCGAATTCCTTCGGGATCATCACCTTGCTGCGGTCGGGGCCGATGTCGACGGTGCGGTCGGGCTCCTCGAAGCCGAGGCCGAGACGGGTGTCCGCCCGGTGAATCTGCACCATGCCCGTCGCTTCGAACGCGTCGCTCGGCGACCAGCGGAGCTTGGCACGAAGGTTGAAGAGTTCGGTGCCGTTGCCGTCCTTGATCCCCGCCTCCGGCTGGTCGATCCAGCCGCCGCCGGACTCGTATTTGCCGGCGACGCGAAGCGCGAGTTCGTCGCGGATCAGCGGCAGGTTGATCACACCGGTGACCCCGCCGCCCATCTCGCCATGCGCAACAGAGTAGACCTTGCCCTCGGCGCGGCCCTCGACTTGCGTCGGATCGGGGTCGTTGGTGATGTAGCGGATGGTGCCGCCGGCCGAGCCTTGCCCGTAGAGGGTGCCCTGCGGCCCCTTAAGGACTTCCACGCGCGCGAGGTCGAGGGCGATGGGGCTGAGTTGGTCGTAGCCGCTCAGGGACAGCGGCGCTTCATCGAGATATTGGGTAACGAGCGCACCCGATCCCGACTGGTTGGCAAGGCCGCGTAGGAAGATCGTGTAGCTGCCGGGCCCATCCTCGCGCATGGTTAGGCCCGGGACGGCGAAAGAAAGATCCTGGACGTCCTCGATCCCGCGGTCGCTGAGCTCCTCGCCTCCGACCACCGAGATGGCCATCGGCACCTCGATAAGGGTTTGCTCGCGCTTCTGCGCCGTGACGATGATCTCGTTCAGCGCGTCCGGATTGTCCTCCGACTGGGCGAACGCGGGGGCTGCTTGCGCGAGCGCCAGGACCGACGCCGTGCAGATGAATCCGTATTTTCCACTCATAACTTCCCCCACTCGCATTGCGTGATTTTTTGCGAGGATATGACAGGGGCCAGCGTGTTGCAGATGCTAAAATAGCATAGGGTGGTGCTTCGTTTGCACCACGTGGGCAATCTCGCACCGTACGTTAGAAGCGGGAAAGGCTCGGCGCGATGAATGCGCCGGATCGCTAGACGGAAGATATGAGCGGCGAACTTCAGCAAGTGCGATGGCGAACCATGACGTCGGAGGACCTGCCCGAGGTGGTCCGGGTCGCGGCGTGCGTCCATCTGGATTACCCGGAAGAGGAGCACGTGTTCGCGGAGCGGCTGGCGCTGTTCCCCGACGGGTGCCGCCTGCTCGTGGATCGTGACGAGGCACTGGGATACCTTATTTCGCATCCCTGGGTGCGGAAGGCACCGCCTGCACTCGATACGCCGTTGGGAGAGCTCCCAGAGCCATCGGATACTTACTACATCCACGATCTCGCACTGGCGCCGCAGGCGCGAGGAAAGGGTCTGGCCATCGAGGCAGTGACCTCGGCCGTCACGACCGCAAGGGCGCGCGGATTGGCAACCCTCTCCCTCGTGGCAGTGGGAAACTCCGCCGAGTTCTGGCGGACGCAGGGCTTCGACGTGGTTCGCGATGCGCAAGTCGAGCGCTCGCTGGCCAGCTACGGCGGCACGGCACACTACATGGAGCGCGCTATCTGAGCCGGCCCCGTTCCGCCGCGGGTCGGCTGGCGGTCAGGGACGCGTGCCGATCTGCTGCCAGCGTCCGGGATTGATGACGGCCTTATTGCCTTCGAAGCGAATGCTGAAGGGATAGCGGCCCGGGATCACGAACAGGTTCGATCCCGACGGCAGGAGCTCCACCGGTTCGTCCTTGCGAATGGCGAAGATGTCGCGCTCGCCGGTAGCCCGGCCGAAGAGACGGCCGCCTTCGGTCGTCACTTCCAGCGATGCGACCGGGCTGAAGCGGTAGGTGCCGACGAAGCCCTGCAGATCGGACGCTTCGCCCCGGGATTGCAGCGGGGGCGGGGCGGAGGGTTGTTCGGGGACGCTGCTCAAAATGGCATCCCACATGAGCTCCGATGCGACGGCGCCGATCTCCGCCGTGACGAGGCCATCGCCGGGCCCCGCCTCCACTTCTCCCGTCGAGACGGCGTAAAGTACGTCGCCGTCGAGCTCGGTCGCAAACGGCTGAATGCCCCGGGCCATGGAGGTGTGCACCTGAACGGCAAGGCGCTTGAGCTCGGCGCTCGACATTGACCGGTTGGTGACGACGAGGCTGATGGTGGTGTTCTTGCGCTCCGGCTCGGCGGCACGCTCGCCGTTCCAGTCAGGTCCGAGGCTTGCGGGGGAGGCGTTGAGCAGCTCATGCGCAGCCAGATCCTGCGGCCAGCCAGCGCCTGCGTGGCAGGCTACCACCTTGCCGTCGCGATCTGTGACAACGCCCAGCGCATTGACGACTGTGAAGACGGCGATCTTCACGTCGCCGATCTGGCGGAACGCGGCGCCCTGGCCGGACCTCGCATTGCACCCGAACAGGCCGCCCGTCATGGCCGAGCGCCCGGCGCCGTAAGGCCCGACGGGAAAGATTCCAGGCCTGGCCGCGCGATAGGCTGCCTGCGCCAGGCGCTTGTCCGGATAGATCTCGTTCAACCGGCGTCCGCCGAAATCGTAGATGATAGAGCCGACGGCGAGACCCACATTGTTCCAGTGACCGCCGCGGTAGCCGTCGTCCTTCATAGCGGTGTTGACGGCGGTGACCGCCTCGAGCCCGTACCAGGATCCGCCGGCGAGGACGACGGCGTCGAGTTCGGGCTGGACGTAGCCGAGATCCAGATAGGGCGCGTTGACCGTGCCCGGTCCGCCGCCGCGCACGTCCACCGCGCCGTGCACCTTGCGGCCGAAACGGATGACGGTGACGCCGGTGGGACCGGCTTCGTACTGCCCGGTACCGATGGAGAGCATCGGCCAGTCGAACTTCAGCGCATCGGGATCGTCGACCCCGTCGTTGAGCGTCATCACCAGCTCGTCCTGAACGCCTGGTGTGCTTTGATCCTGCGCGGTCCCGGGAGCCGCCATCGCGGCAGCGAGAAGCCCCAAAGCCAGTGCGGGCGTCCTGAAGATCATCACGTATCTCTCTCTTTTCGATCTGTCTTTGCGGGCGCGATCTTGCGGAACTCGGCGCTCACGGCGCTTCGTCGGTGATCTGAAAGAACCGGCAATATTCGCCGATCTTGCCCTCATCGTCCGCCTTGATGACGACGGGGCGGCCGTGTTCGAATGCTGCCTTGGCCAGCAGGAGGAGGGCCGTATCGCCGGCCCGCGCAAGCAGGCCCGGCATCTTGCGGCAGGTCTCTGGAAGCCACTCGCGATCCGCGACACCGATGTAGATCACGTCGCTATAGTGCGGGTAATCGAGATCCTCCGCGACGGCCCCGATCTGGGTGATGCGTGTGCTGGTCCAATATTGCTCCGCCTGAGCCGGCGTCGCCAGCAGCAGGCCCAGCAGACCGAGCGAAGCGCATGCCCGGATCACGGCCGCTCACCCGTGAGGCCGATCGGTTGCCCCGATCCGTCCGGAGCCAGCAGCGGCGATCCTGGCTGAGGAAGCCACTGCGCGTCCAGAATCGGGTCGACCTGCAGGACGTCCTCGCCGATCACGAATTGGTCTGGCCCGAGCGCAGCGTTTGCGGGCGCGGCATTGGCGTGCATGGCGCTCTCACGCACCGTCACGCGGCCCTTCGCCTCGGCATTGATCCCGTAGGGCGCATTTCCGGTGATGACCGAGCGAACGACCAGGATCGTGGAGCTGTCCGCCGCATAGACGCCGTCGTCGGTATTGTTGGCCACCACCGAGTTGAACAGATGGAGCGTGCTGTCATCGTAGGTCCCGATACCCGCCGAATCCCCACCGGCGATGACGCTGTCGCGTACGTGAGCATGCGCAGCCTCTTCGAGCCAGATCCCGAGATGACCGTCGAGCAGCCGGAGCGCAGATGCGTCGATGAGCGTCCGCCCGCGTCCCGTGAGCGCCATCTTGACGATGCCGCGCATGACGATGTCCGAGGCTTGCACGCGGCTGTCGATCGCGAAGATGCCGTGTCCGTCGTAGATATCGTCTTCCTCCTCGCCCCAGCGGAAGTCGTTTATCTCCAGGTTGCGAATGGTGACGTCGGCATTCTCGAGAACGAAGGCGATCGCCGGAATGCCTTCCTTCCCGTCGAGAACGGTCCCGTCGCTCCCTTCGATCGTGAGCCGTTTCTCGCGTATGACGACGTAGCCGCGCGCCACAATGTCCTCGAAGGGCACATCACGGTACGACGAGGGGACATAGCGACCCGCAGCGAGCTGGATCACGTCGCCATCCGCAGCGCGGTCGACCGCTTCCTGGACAGCGTCGTTCCCGGTGAAATCGCAATCTTGCATTTGCGATCGCTCGGGACAGACCAGGATCGTCTCGGCGGAGGCGGGCGTGCCGGCGATCAGGCTGCCGGCGAGGAGAAGGGGGAGGGCGTGCTTCATTTGGTGCCGAGCTCCAGAATGCGGAAGGTACCGGGTGTGGCGACGTCTTCGTCCCCGGTGCCCCGGGTGAAGTCCACCGTCGAGAGGTAGACCCGGCCCGTCGCCGGATCGAGCGCCGCGGTGCGCGCGCCGTAGCGCGTGGGGACGCTGGTGGGCGCGCCAGCGGCGCCGGTTTCGGCGAGCCGGAAGAGCGTCAGGGTGCCTTCCTTGGCCGGTACGTAAGCCAGGCGTGTGTTCGGATCGAAGATGGCGCCGTCGGCATTCTGCCCGACCTGCACAGTTCCCTTGTCCGCGCCCGAACCGGCGTCGATCAGCTTGGCAACCCCGTTGTGACAGGCGGAAATGAGGATGCCGCTAAGCGCGTCGTAGGCGATGCCGGTCGGCTCCACGCAGCCGGGGAGTGCCAGGCGGCGGGCAACCTTCCGAGCGGCGATGTCGATCACCGCGATTTCTGCTGTGTCCTCGATATTGACGAACAGATGGCCCTTGCCGTCGATCACGCCGGCCTCGGGCTTGCCGCCCACGGCAATCGTGCCGACGGGCGCGCGATCGGCGACATCGATGAGCGAGATGCTGTTACCGCCTGCATTCATCACGAAGGCAAGTCCGCTGTCGGGATCGTAGGCCGCCGCATCCGGCTTCTCGCCGACGGCGATCCGCGCGATCTCGTCGCCCGTGCTGCGATCGAACAGCACGGCCTGGTTATCGCCGTAGACGGTGCTGAGCATCTCGTTCGTGCCGGCGATCGGCAGGACGGCGGAGACATCGTTGGCTTCGATCAGCCGGTCGGTCACCTTCCCGGTATCGAGATCGACGGCCATGACGCCGAACTCGCGCGCCGCGAACAGGCGGCGAGCATCGCTATCGACGGAGAGGTAATCGTAACCGCCGTCGGGCCCGCCGTATTCGGCGAGGATCGCCAGCCCCGGCTGATCGCCTGCAGCTTCCCGGGAGGTCTCTGCCGGATCGCCCCCGCAACTCGCGAGCGATAGTGCAAGACCCGCGACCAGAACCGCTCTGCTCATTTGGCTTCCCTCCGTCCGAACCAAGTGCGCCAATCGAACAGGGGAGTCCGCTTCATGCGAGAGGACAAATGCGCCGTAAGCGGTGCTTCTGCCGCACCTCTACCAATGCCGTGTGCGGCAAAGCGGATGCGAGGGTCGCTCGATCAAGGCGATCCGACAGCTTCGAACCCGGAGTTGTCATTCACGGCGCGGTAGGCAGATCGTCGTTGCCTTCGGTCAGGGCATTGCTGCACCCGCCAGTACAAGTTGCTCGAGCAGACCGGAAAGGAAGTCAGGCGCCTCTCTCGTAGAGCTTCCGCAGGCTTCGCGAGGATTGCTGTCATGCATCTGCACTTGAGGTGTAACATGCCGCTCTTAGGCGCGCCGCATGACTGTGCCCTCCCACGAACGTACGCAGTGGCTTGCGCGCTGGATTCTGCCACACGAAGGTGAGCTGCGTACTTGGCTTTCGCGTCGTCCCCTCGTGGGTCTCGACGTCGATGACGTCGTCCAGGAATCGTATGCCATCCTGGTGGGGCTCGGCTGCGTCGGCCACATTCGCAATCCGCGAACCTATCTGTTCGAAGTGGCAAAGTCCGTCGTGCTGATGGCGTTGCGGCGATCGCAGATCGTTTCGTTCAGCACGCTGACGGACGTGGAGAGTCTCGAGGTTCCTTGCGATGCCCCCGGACCAGATGCAATCGCCGCCGGCAGGCAGGAACTGGAACGCATCGCCACTTTCATAGCGACGCTGCCGCCCAAATGCCGCGAGGTTTTTACGCTTCGCAAGGTTCACGAGCTTTCCCAGCGGGAGGTCGCCCACCGTATGGGCATTTCGGAAAGCACGGTAGAAAAGCACATGGGGAAGGCGGTGCGTCTTCTGGCAAGTGCAATCGCCTATGGCGGAAATTCCCGCATCGCGGCATCAAAAGCATGTGAAGACGAACGCGCCACACCTGAAGCATCCGGAATCCGCCTCGGAAATTGAAAGCGCTGCAGCATCCTGGGCCGCCCGGGTCGATCGGGGCAAGCTATCCTTCGACGAGCAGGCCGCGCTGGAGAAATGGCTGGGCGCCGACACCCGCCGGCTGGGTGCCTATGCACGCGCGCTGGCGGTCAACGCCCATTTCGACCGGGCCGCGGCCCTAGGGCCCGGCTTCTCGCCCGAAGATTTCGAGGAAGTACGCCCGCCATCGCCGGCACTCCACCGCAGGCACTTCCTGTTCGCAGGCGGCGCGGCTGTGGCAGCATCGATTGCCGCGGCAGTGGGGGTCGGAATGTTCTCCACCGGCACGGCCGTGGTGACGGCCAAGGGAGACACGCGCCGCATCGCCCTGACCGAAGGCTCGGCCATCACGCTTAATACCGACAGCCACATAGAACCCCGTCTCGAGGAACGGCTCCGCCAGGTGGATCTGGTGAGAGGAGAGGCACTGTTCGACGTCTCACGGGACCCGAACCGCCCCTTCGTGGTCCATGCCGGCGACGTGCGGGTTCGCGTACTGGGCACCAGCTTCTCGATGCGGCGCTTCGATGACGGCTCAGTGGAAGTCGCGGTTCTCGAGGGCCATGTAGAGGTCGACGCAGGGAGCGGGCTTCACCCGTATCGGTTGAGGCGCGGCGAGCGCCTTCGGGTGTTCCCGGGTGGTGACGTTCGGACCGAACATGTGTCGCACGCGGCTCTCGAACGTTCGGTCGGCTGGCGTCGCGGGATCATCGATCTCCACGGCATGACATTGGCCCAGGCGGCTGCCGAATATGCGCGCTACTCCGACCGCCGGATCGTGATCGCCGATCAGGCCGTCGGTGCGATGAAGGTGACGGGCGTCTATTCGACCAGCGATCCGCTGGGCTTCGCAAGAGCGGCCGCACTCAGCCTCGGAATTCAGGCGACTCCCACCGCGGAGGGCATGCGCCTCGACAGCCGCTGACGCGCTGAAAGATTTTTCCCTGCCGCAATGGCGGAAACAGCGCCCCCCATCATCCAGCCTCCGAACCGCAATCGCTCAAACAATAATTCAGGGGCGCGATAATGTACTTGAGGTCCGTTTTGAGCTGCGGCGTTGCCGTCGCGGCAGTGGCAGCTTCGTCGCCGGCAATGGCCCAAGCCGTGACGTTCGACATTCCGGCGCAGAGCCTGCCCGCCGCGATCTCGGCGTTCGGGCGCCAGACCGGATTGCAGATCGTGGCACCGGCGACCGGCTTTGAGCATCTCAAGTCTCGCCGCATCGCAGGCGCCATGAATCCGCAGGCAGCGCTGAGAAGGCTGCTTGACGGCAGCGGGCTGGAAGTGGCGTCGTACGAGGGCGGCGTCGTGATCCTGCGCGCCGCGTCGCGAACGCAGGATCCATCGATTCCGCCTTCGAGCGCCCGCCGAATGGATACCTCGTCGGCGCAGGCGCAGACGCTTGGCCAGGGTGTGATCGAGGGGCAAGTGCTCGATCCCGCGACCGGCGAGTATCTCCGCAATGCAATCATTCGCGTCGTGGCGGCCGATGGGCACAGGCGAACGACCACCTCCACCGAGCGTGGTGAGTACCGCATTTCCGGCATCCCGGCGGGGCAGGTCGAGGTCACGGTCAGCTACACCGGCTATCGCGATCTGATTTCCACCATCGAAGTCCGTTCCGGTCAGGCCCTGCGACACGATGTCGAGCTGACGCATTCCACGCGGGAGCAGACCGGCGCCGGTCAGGAGATCGTCGTCACCGCCGCCGGCGTCCTGGAAGGCGATGCGCGCGCCATCATGGATCAGCGCCAGTCGATGGACATCAAGAACAACCTGTCGGTCGAATCCTACGGCGACATCGCCGACGGCAACCCGGCCGAGTTCATCAAGTACATGACCGGCGTGGACACGGATGGCACGACGGGCTCTGCCGTCAACGTTCAGCTTCGCGGTCTGCCGGCGTCCATGACCGGGGTTACGCTGGACGGCATTGGCCTTGCTTCCGCGGACGCGAACAACGGGGCCGATACCTCGCGCGCGGCCAGCTTCGAGGGTCTGTCGCTGGCGGGGATCGACTCGATCGAGATCTCCAAGACAACCAGCGCCGACGTTGACGCCAACTCGCCGGCCGGCACGATCAACATCCGCACCAAGCGCGCGTTCGATCGCCGCGGGCGGCGGATCCAGGTTCAGGTGAGCGGCGCCACGCACGCAAACATGTGGGACGGCAAGAGCAATGCCGGCCCCGGCGAAGGCGGGCACGACGGGAAGAAGTTCCTGCCCAACGGCCTGATCGAATATTCCGACGTCTTCTTCGACAGGCGGCTCGGCGTGGTCGCGAGTGTGAGCCAGACCAACACCTATATCGAGCGCGAGCAGCTCACGTCGAGCCGCAACTACAACCCGACCGACGTCAGCCCCGAGCCCCTCGCCATCACGGTCCAGCAACTGCAGATGGCGCCGCGCCAGACCTCGCGCTTCGCTGCTGCTCTCAACCTCGACTTCAAGGCGACCGACAATCTCATCCTGTCGCTGAAATCGTCCTACAACCGCAGCACCGTCTGGCAGGATTCATCTATACCGCGATTCACCACCGGCGCTCGCTCGCTGGGAGTGGACGGGGATCCGACCCTCGACTTCACTACGCTGCATCCCGCGGACGCCTATTCCTACGAGATCAGCAATACCTCGACCTACAAGATCAACGAGGGCCAGAACCTGACGCCGAGCTTCGAGTATCAGACCGACACGCTCACGATCGACGGCAATTTCTCGTACTCCAAATCCACCAGCGAATACGATCCGCTCAGAAAGGGTGCGGTCGCGGGGTTCACGACCGATATACGGTCGCAAGGCAATTTCTCGATGCGGCGCGACAATCTCGTCCACCAGGATTGGGACATTCGCCAGGTCAGCGGTCCGGACTGGGGTGATCCGGCGTCGTTCAACCTGTCGGGCACGCCGACCATCCGCAGCGGCAATGGGAGCTTCGCCTCTGTAAAGTACCTGGGCGGCGCCGCGAACCTGGCTTGGATGACCGACCTCGGTTCGGTGCCGGTGGTCTTCAAGACCGGTTTCAAGATCCGGAATGCGGTCTACGACTTCGACAATACGAGTGACAACAATCTCTACGAATACGTGGGGCCGCTGACCAACGAGGAACTGCTCCGCGCGGTGCAGAGCTCGAACCAGCTTTCCTATGGCGACACCGGCGCCACGATCGCGACCATCTCGGGCTCAGATTTGTTCTACATGCCGAGCCCCTACAAGCTCGGGCAGATGTTCCTCGACAATCCCGGGCACTGGCAGCACACGCAAACGGCGACGCAGTGGTACAACGCCAACATCGCCAACAAGCGGCACTTCGAGGAGAAGACGACCGCGGCTTACGTCATGGGCACGGCCGATGTTGCCCCGAACCTGAAAGTCCGCGCAGGCGTCCGCTGGGAGAGGACGGACACCATGGCGCGCGAATTTGACCCGCTCACACCGGCCGAGGTCGAAGCCGCAGGCTATGCCGTCTCGGGTTCGACGGATCGGGCGACAACGATCGAAGGGCTGCAATATCAGTATCTCACGCGGCCGATGATCGATCGCAAGGGCAATTACGACCAGTTCTTTCCCAGCGCCTCCCTCAAATATCTTCCGGCGGACAATACCGAAGTCCATCTGGGCTACAGCCGCACAATCACACGGCCCGAAGTGGCGGTTCTCGCGGGCGTTTGGCGGGTCAACGAAGAGGACATGATCGTCAGGGCCCCCAATCCCAATCTCGAGCCTGCCATCTCGGACAATTTTTCCGTTCGCGTCGCCCAATACTTCGAGCCGGTCGGCATGATCGCCGTCAATTTCTATCAGAACAAGGTCAAGGGCCTGTTCCAGGAGCAGGAACTGACCGCCGAGGAGTTCGGGAACACCAATCCTCTCTACGAAGATTACACCTTCATCACGACCGACACGGTGAGCGGCGACGCGGTCAACATCCGCGGCGTGGAGATCGAGTTCAACCACGCGATGACATGGCTGCCGTCGCCGCTGGACGGCCTCTCCGTGCGCGGGTCGTTCATGTACAACAAGCCGGAGGAGCCGATCGTCCGGGTCGCGGACAAAGTCGGCACGCTCTCATTCTCCTATAAGAAGGGGCCGGTGCGGCTCTACGTCAACGGCATCTGGACGGGCGATAAGTACCGAAGCACCACGCCGTCATGGTTCGCGGAGCGCCTCGATGTGAGCCTTTCCGGGGCGTATCAGATCAGCCGTACGTTCGAGGCGTTCTTCTCGGTTCGGAACCTGCTGACGAGGCCCCTCAACGTGATGGTGCCCGGCAGTCTGGCGGAGAGCGGCGCGCTGGGCGACCATAGCGCGATCTACGTCAACAACGGCACGTCCGGGACGATCGGCGTCAGGGCGCGCTTCTAGCCACGCCGCGCAGGCCTGCGGGAAGAGTCATGGCAATCAAACCGCTGATGCTCTGTATCCTGGCGCTCGGCTTCCTGCCGACTGGCCCTGCGGAGGCGCAAACCGCGCCCGCAGAGTCCGAGGTGGGGCAACCCCTCCCCGCCTGGAGCGAGGGCGAGCTCGACATTCACCATATCAACACCGGCCGGGGTGAGGCTTCGTTCCTCGTCTTTCCAGACGGCACCAACCTGCTGGTCGACGCCAGCGGCAAGACAATCGAAAAGCCGCCATTCTCGCTTCCGACCAAGCCCGATGCCTCGCGCCCGCCCGGTGAATGGGTCGCGCGATATGTGGAGCGCGCGCTGCCCCTATCCCGGCGAAGGATCGATTACGCCCTTCTGTCGCACTTTCACGGCGATCACATGGGCGCGATCGTCGATGATTCACCGCACTCGGAACAGGGCGATTACCAGTTGAGCGGGATCACCGAAATCGCCGAGCACCTGCCGATCGGCAAGATCATCGATCGAGGCCGGCCCGACTACGCCTATCCGAAGCCGCTGAAGAGCCGCACGGTCGCGAACTACCGCGAGTTCCTCGACTGGCAGACAAACAATCGCGGCCTCGAGGTCGAACGGTTCGAGCCGGGGCGCAACGACCAGATCGAACTGCTGCGCCGGCCTGACGCCTATCCGCAGTTCGAGGTGCGCAACCTGATGGCCAATGGCGCCGTCTGGGCCGGTCTCGGCTCCGAAAAGCGCGAGCTCTTTCCGCCGATCGAGAGCATTTCTCCAGGCGACTATCCGATCGAGAACAAGCTCAGCATCGCCTTTCGCGTCACCTACGGAAAGTTCGACTATTTCACCGGCGGCGACTTGTCGGCCGCCGGCGATGAGACGCTCTCCTCCGCCGACGCGTGGAAGAACGTCGAAACCCCCGCGGCGCAAGCGAGCGGCCCGGTCGACGCGATGAAGGCCAACCATCACGGAAGCTGGGACGCGAACAGCGCTGCCTTCCTGGGAATTCTACGCCCGCGGGTGATCGTGATCGGATCTCGAGCGGAAGGGCATCCGGCGGTGAACACCTACAAGCGCATGACGTCGCAAGCGACCTGGCCCGGCCCGCGCGACGTGTTCGTCACCAATGTCTCCCCGGCCACCTTCAAGACCACCTACGGCATCGAGGACGCAGCGAGCACGCAAGGGCACGTCGTCATCCGCGTGGCGCCCGGCGGGGCAAGCTACCGCGTCTTCGTGCTCGACGATGGTGACGAGGAACGGCGCGTGAAGGCCATGTTCGGTCCCTACGCCAGCAAATGATCCACAACCCGGTGCATCACGAGAAGGAGCGTTGCGCATGACGATCTGTCGAGCTCTGGCCAAGTTTGGAGCCGCCCTTCTGGCCGCGGCCGCCCTTCCCACCGCCGCCTACGCTGCCGACTACCGAGAAGGCGATTGCGGCGCGTTCACCGTCGCGATGATTCCCGACACGCAGAACTACGTGGATTACCGGCACCAGAAGTGGTCCGGCTTCCCAATCGACGGGATCGACCAGTTCTACCAGCAGATGCGCTGGGTGGCCGAGAACGCCAGAAGCGCCGGCGGCGACATCGTGTTCGCCACGCATGTGGGCGATGTCTGGCAACACTATTCCGAATGGATGGACCGGGGCCATGCCGCGCGCGGCTTCGAATGGATACCCAATGGCGGGTCGGAGGTTGCCAGGTCGCCCAAGGTCCATACCAGATCGTTCGAAATCCCCGCCGCCGTTCAGGCGTTCGAACTCATCGCGGGCAAGCTGCCGTTCTCGGTGGTGCCGGGCAACCACGACTATGACGCTCTGTGGACCGACCCGGCACATCCGCCCCAACCGGAGATCAAGAAGCAAGGGGTGCGCCATGTCGGCGGCCTGACAGGGTTTCAGTCCGCATTTTCCGACAGGTCCAAGTTCTTCGCCGACCAGCCCTGGTATGTCGACTCTCACGATGACGGCGCGGACAGCGCGCAGGTCTTCACCGCGGGTGGATGCCGCTTCCTCCACATCGGCCTGCAGTACCACGCCCCGGACGCCTCGCTGGCCTGGGCAACCGAGGTGATCGGCCGCTTTCCGGATCTGCCGACCATCCTGACCACCCACGATTATCTGGGGCGCGACGGCACGCACAACATGAACTCCAATCCGCTGAGCAGCACGCTCGACCCGCTCGATAACGATCCGGGGATGATCTGGGAGGAGTTCGTCAGCCGGCACGACCAGATCTTCCTGGTCCTGAGCGGCCATGTCGGCGGCCAGGGCTTCAGCGTCGAGACGAACCGGGCGGGCAACGCAGTCTATCAGATGATGGCCGATTATCAGGGGCGCGGGCAGACAGCGCGAAGCAAGGGCGCGGAAAGCGCTCAGGTAGGCGACGGCTGGCTGCGGCTGCTGAAGTTCCATCTGGATACGGACCGCCCGCGCATCGAAGTCCGTACCTACTCCACGCATTACGGGAAATTCGCATCGGAACTTCCCGAGTACAGTGCATGGTACAAGGCTCACGACAAGCAGGGGCACCTGTCGGACGCGGACTATCTGGCGCGCGAGGAGTTCACCATCGAACTTGGCGGCTTCCACGAAAGGTTCGGCACGCCCACGGGCGAGGCCGCACAGTGAGGGTCGGGACGATGCCGCTGGATCGCCGCAATCTGATCAAGGCGGCAGGTTCGCTCGCCATATTCACCGGGCTCGCGTCGCGGCCGGTCTTCGGCCAGTCGCTTGCGGGGTATCCCTTCAAGCTCGGCGTGGCGTCCGGCGATCCTCATCCTGACGGCTTCGTCCTGTGGACGCGGCTCGCACCCAATCCGCTCGAGCGGGGCAGCGGTATGCCCATGAAGGCGGTGCCGGTGCAGTGGCAGGTTGCCGAAGACGAGCGCTTTACCCGCATCGTCCACTCGGGCGAGGAAATGGCCCGGCCCGAGCTCGGCCATTCGGTCCACGCCGAGGTTGGCGGCCTCCAGCCAGGCCGGCCCTACTGGTACCGTTTTCTCGTGGGCGGCGAGACGAGCCCCGTCGGAACGGTTCGATCAGCTCCGGCGGCGGGTGCTCCGGTGGATCGGCTGCGCATCGGTGTCGCCGGGTGCCAGAACTACGAAAGCGGCTACTTCACGGCCTACCGCCACTTGAGCGAAGAACCCGATCTCGACGCGGTGTTCCACTACGGCGATTACATCTACGAGCATGTGGCCGGCCGTGTCTGCCCAAAAGGTGAAGACGGTGAGCGCACCTGCTTCCGCAGCCATGTCGGTGACGAGATCTACTCGCTCGACGACTATCGCCGCCGCTACGCCCAATACAAGATGGATTCCGATCTCCAGGCCGCCCATGCCGCGGCTGCCTTCCTGCCCACCTGGGATGACCACGAGGTCGACAATAACTGGGTGGATACGTGGGACGAGCAAGGCACCCCGCCCGAGATGTTCCTGCTGCGCCGCTACGCCGCGATGCAGGCGTGGTACGAAAATATGCCCGTCCGACGGGCGCAGTTTCCCGCGCGCGGCGGGCTGCGCATGCACCGGCGGCTCGATTACGGTCGGCTCCTCCGCATCCACCTGCTCGATACTCGTCAGCATCGCACAGACCAGCGCTGCGGGCTCCAGAACACGGAGCACTGCCGTCCCTCGGGTGACGCCGCGCCATCGCAGATGCTGGGCGCGGAGCAGGAAGCGTGGCTGAAGGAGGGCATGAGCGCTGACTTCGGCTGGAACCTGCTCGCGCAGCAAGTCATGATGATGCCCTTCCTCTACCCCGAGAACCGAGCCGACGGCCGGCACAATTTCGATTCGTGGAGCGGTTATTCCGATGCGCGGGCGCGGATGGTGGATGCCATCGGCGAGAAAGGCCTCACCAACGTCGTGGTGGCCACCGGCGATGTGCACAAGCACCATGCGGGCGTAGTCCCAATGCATGAGGACAATCTCGACGGCCCGGCTGCGGCGACGGAGTATGTCGCGACCTCGATCTCCTCGGGAGGCGATGGTTCGGATGTCCCAAGAGGATGGGAGAACGTCCTCGCCGACAATCCACACACCCAATTGCTGAGCGATCGCCGCGGCTATCAGCTCTTCACCATCGGCAGGGATGAGTGGCGTACCGACGTCGTGGGCTTGGACAGGGTCACCACCTCGGGCGGTGCCAAGATCAAGGTCGCAACGCTTGCCACCGTTCCGCAGGAGCCGGGAGTTCATCCGCTTTAGAAAGCAGTCACTCAGACATGTCCAACAGCAAAGCTTCCCAAGCGCCGCTGAAGGGATCGATCGGCAGTAAGGCACATCTTGCGGAGAGGATCATGTGCCGTGTGGCAAACGGCGAGGTGCGAATCACCGCGCGAGGACGACCGCGTCGGCCAGATCAACTCCCTCTTCCCGGCGGAATGTGTGGTGGCTCGGCGCCGTCTGCCGCAGCTAGGGTCGAGAAGCTCTCCACTATTCCCTCGGCGGAGTGAGCCGGGGCGGCGCTTTCGTTCGTCGTGCCTGCATAAGTGGCTGACAACTGCCGGTACTGTCGGGAATTGAACGCGATCAGCGTCATCACGATGCCGAGCACGCCGGTTGCGCTGAATACCAGGGCCATGCCGCGCTCCGGCCCCGTGCCGTACCAGTCACCGATCGCCTCGGCGCCTGCGCCGGTGGTCATGAACGGGATCGCCAGGAACTGGGTGAGCGGACCGATCAGAAACGCCGTCAGCGGCGCGGCGGATTGCTCCACCGACTGCGCGAAGCCGAACACCCGCCCCTGCCGCTCGTAGGGCACGACCTTCTGCAGCGTCGTATGTTCGGCGGCCTCGGCGTAGGGGCCGAGGAACAACCAGATCACGCAGCCCACTGCAAGCAGCACGATCGAGGACTGGATGGTGAACACGCTCGCCACCGTCCAGACCATCAGGTTGACCAGCAGCAGCGTACGCAGCGGGTTCTTTCCGAGGCCGGTGCGGGCAATGGTCAGGCCGCTGACGATGAACGAGCACGAGGCGACCGCCCACAGGATACCCCAGGCCTGCACGTTCATCAGCGACAGGCCGTAGGCGTCCATCAATGCCATGAACACGCCGCCGAGGAAGTTGTTGAAAGTGGCGAAGAAGATCAGCGCGAACAGCCCCGGCACCGCGGCGACGACGCGGATCGTGCCCTTAAGGTCCACGTGCTTGCGTCCGCCAGGCGCGGAGGAGGCCGGTTCGGGATCGTCGATACGCACCGTCAAGAGATGCAGGAAGACCAGCGCGGTGAAGGCGATCGCCAGCACCAGCGTGCCGCGTATCCCGTCCCAAGCGACGAGAAAGCCGCTGATGCCGGACGTCAGCAGGAACCCGATCCCGGTCACCATGCCGACCAGCCCGTTGGCCTTGTCCCGCCGGTCCTCCTCGACCAGCGCAGTGACCAGCGTCGGCAGTGCGATCATGCGGATATTCCCGCAGATCACGGCCAGCATCACGAGGAGTATGAAGCCCCAGAGCGGCGCACCGTCGACCCGTCCCAGCGCGCCTTCGGGCGCCAGCACGTAGGCGGCGAGCGAGCCGGCATAGAGAACGAACGACCCGGCGCTCGAGGCGAGCATGATCCGCTTCTTGCGGTGATGATCCACCAGGCTGCCGAACCAGATCGCGAAGCCGGCGGTAAACACCAGGTAGATGCCGCCGATCATGCCGGTGACGAACACCGAGCGCGTTTCCAGGAACGCCCAGAACACCAGGGCGAACCAGACGGTGAAATTGACGACGTTCTGCACCAGATTGTTGGCGAGAATCAGGTGGAATGGATCCGGCCGAGGCATGGCTCGCCTATCCTTCGCTCGAAGCCGCGGCGCAAGCAGTCGATATCGTCAGGAGGCCCAAGCGTCCGGCCAGGCATGGCCGGACGTCCGCGTCCAGCGGTCGGCGCGTTACGTATCCCGCCCGTACACGTCGTCGAGTAGCGCTAGGCCCTTTTTCGTGCTCGTGGCGGTCAGGTAGGTCAGATAGACCGGGACGGGGGCGGCCAGCGGGACGGGCTGTTCGGGTTCGTCGCCGTCGGCTTTCAGGCGCTTGCCCAGCATCCATTGGCCGAGCTCGTCCGCCTTTTCCAGCCGGATGCAGCCGTTGCTGAGGTGGCGGTCGTCCCTGCGGAGCAGGTCCCGCGCCGGCGTGTCGTGGAGGTAGATGCCCTCGTCGTTGGGGAACAGGAACTTGACCTTGCCCATCGAGTTCCACGGCCCCGGCAGCTCCCGAACCCTCAGAACCTGCTGACCGGCCGCGACGGCATGCCAGTCGACCGTTTCGGGATCGACGACCCGGGCATTCGGCCCCCAATCCGAGAGGACTTCCATGTGCATGGAGTTGAGCGAGCGGCCGGCCAGGACTTTCTTCGCCACGTTGTCGCGCGCGAGGTAGTCGGGAACGTTCCAGTAGGGATTGAGAATTGCGTAGTTGATATAGCCGGCGAGCATCGGCGTCTGTGTCTCGGGAGCGCCGACGACCACCCGCATCGAGCCAACCTCCCTGCCGTTCTGGTAATACCAGAGCCGGGCGGAAGCGGCGTCGACCACGATATGGCGGACGTCCGCAGACGGCAGGACCCGCGCGCGCTCCAGGTTCAGGCGCAGCGTGTCGACGACGCGATCGCTCGACCCGTTCGCGTGTGCGGCGCGCAGCAACTCGCGCATACGCACATAGTGCGGGCTCATCCACGCCATGCCCGCGAGATAGCTGCTGAAATCCTTCCTCGCGGCGACTTTCAGGATCGCATCGTCGTCAAGCTCCGGCGGCTCCAGGCCATCGCCGACGAACGTCATGCCGACGTCGCGGGTCTCGCGCATGTCCTGGATGTAACGGACCAGCGCTTTCGACAGCGCCACTTCGGCGGCAGCGAGTTCCTCCACATCGCCGGTGTCGGCGCTGGCGATGTCTTCCCGCAACTCGTCGGGATCATATCGGGAGGCCTTGAGGCCGTCGAGATCGGCGTCGTCGAGATAGCGCAGGAGGACCTGCGCATCGCGGCCGATCAGGCCGTCTTCGATCCAGAGCGGGCGGTAGTCACGTGCCCGGTAGAACTTCTTGATCTTTCCGCCAGCCGCGTCCGCGATGGCGTCGGTCAGTACTGCGTCCTGCGACAGAGCCGGCTGTGCTGTCTCGGTTGCTGCATGCGCAGGAACGGACCCGAAGGCGACCATGGACAC
This sequence comes from Altererythrobacter sp., assembly GCA_031178065.1. Lineage (GTDB taxonomy): Bacteria > Pseudomonadota > Alphaproteobacteria > Sphingomonadales > Sphingomonadaceae > Pelagerythrobacter. The sequence continues at coordinate 20,843 of JAPSJS010000016.1, read as the reverse complement.
GCTGAGCAACGCAGCCGGCGTGAGGCCACGGACGAACTGGCGGAAAGTCATTATGCTGCGGTTCTATCCTTTACCCGCGTTCACCGGTCGAACTCGGCGGCGGAGGCGGCGGCGGGGGCGGCGGGACGTAGTTGGGGTGATAGACCCCATCCGCCGTGTAGTAACCGTCGATAATGCCGTCGCCGTCCCGGTCCGCGGCTACCGAACCGGCAACCGCACCCGGCGGCAGCGGCGGCGGGGGAGGCGGCGCGGGGGGCTCTTCCGTCGCACAACCGGCGAGGACAATGGCACCGACTGCAGCGAGAACAATATTAGTGCGTCTCATCGGAATTCCTCTCAACCTTGTATCGGAAAAAGCGAGCAATCCGGCGTTCCGGTGTGCATTCAACACACAGCCGGCCCTCCAGTTCCGCTTCGACGTGCGGTCGGGGCATCTCGGCGTGTCGGAGGGACGGAAGAAGGCGGGGCTTTCCGCTTAGCGGCCCCAACTCGACAGGCGTGCCCGAAGCTGCTGCAACTCCTGCTGCGGCACCGGTTTCAGTGCGCGAGCGGGCTTGCCTTCGCGAAGGCGCTCACGATCCTTCTCCGAAGGTTCGACGCGGCGCACGCGGACGGGCGCAATGCCCCGCGCCTTGATGCCGAGTTCCTCGGCAGCGCCGCGTGACAGATCGACGATGCGGTTGCCGTGCGCGAACGGACCGCGATCGTTGATTCGCACGATGATCCGGCGGCCGGTGTCGAGCGCCGTCACCTCGACATAGGTGGGCAGGGGGAGGGTGGTGTGGGCCCCGGTGATCCAGTCGGGGCGGAAGCGCTCGCCATTGGCCGTGCGGTTGCCGGACTCGCTCCCGTACCAGCTCGCATATCCCAGCGCGTCGTAAGAAGGCGCGGCGGCTGGCGTGTAAGTCGTGCCGCGTATCGTGTAAGGCTGGCCGATCCTCACCGGGCTGTCGCTCACGGGCCTGAAATTGCCGCCCGCACAGGCCGCCAGCGTCAGAGCCGCCGCCGCTGCGGCTACGATCCGCGTTGCTGAAAGTATCCCCATCCATCCGCTCGTACTTGCAGCGGGCGCCGGGATAAAGTCAGAAGCTGAACGGGGACGCCTCGTTGCGGTCGCCAAGGAGGAATGCATCGGCGACAAGTTGCAGGGGGGCGAGGTCGACGTCGCTGGCACTTTCCCGAACGAGCGAGGCGAAGCGGCGATAGAGACGCGGATACTCCTCGTTGGCGCCGGCCGAGACTTCGACGCCGTCGATCGCGAGCCGCTGGCCGCCGTCCGACAGGACGAGGCGGCCGGAATCGGTCTCCAGCACGATGTCCCACGATTGTGGACCCGTTTGCAGAAAGTCGAACGCGGCCTCGACCGGTGCACCGCCGCTGCGAAGCGAAAGCTGGGCGGCGATCGGCGCCTGGCGGTTGGCGGGAAATTCGAGCCGTGCCGACTGGAGCAGCAGGGGTTGCGAAAGGATGGCGGTCGCGATCGACAGGGCATTAATGCCGGGATCGAACACGCCGAGCCCGCCGGGCTGGAGAATCCATTCCTGCCCCGGATGCCAGACGCGGATGTCTTCCCGCCAATCAATCCTCGCAGAATGGAGCGTCTTGCCCACCAGCCAGTCGCGCGCCGCGTCGACCGAGGCCGCCTCCCGCGAATGCCATGTCGCGAAGAGCGCCACACCGGCAGCGCGCGCGCGTGCCGCAAGATCGGCAACCTCGCTCACCGTGGCGGCTGGCGGCTTCTCCAGCATGACGTGAAGCCCCGCGTTCAGCGCGGCGCTGGCGATCGCGTGGCGGCCCTGAGGCGGCGTCGCGAGCGATACCGCATCCACTTCGAGGCCGCTCTCGAGCAGGTCGCCGATGTCGGTGAAGCAGGGGAGGTTCTCAATTCCGCCGCTTCTGCTAACTGCCGCCACCAGGTCGAACGATCCGTTGGTCTGCAGCGCGGGGATATGTTGATCCCGTGCGATCTTGCCGATGCCGACGAGCGCCAGCCGTATGGGCGCTCCCCCATCGCCGTCGTTCCGCATCGGTTCTTTCCTTCCCTGATTTATCGGATATATACGCTTTATAAATTCAAACCGGCTTGGTAATCAACCCGGGTGCATACCGGCTGGCGTATCCGACGCGGCCGATCGATTGGAGGGGGAATGACCTGGCTCGGACACGGATTTCAGCGGACGGCGCCGCAATGAGCGCAGGTGAAGATCGCCCGCGTCTTCGTTCCCGCGCGTGGTTCGACAATCCGGAAAATCCCGACATGACGGCGCTCTATATCGAGCGTTATCTGAACTACGGACTCTCGCTCGAAGAACTGCAGTCGGATCGCCCGATCATCGGCATTGCCCAGACGGGCAGCGATCTGACGCCGTGCAACCGCCATCACGTCGTATTGGCGGAGCGGGTGAAGGAAGGGATCCGCGACGCCGGCGGCATTCCGCTGGAGTTTCCGGTCCATCCCATTCAGGAAACCGGCAAGCGTCCGACGGCCGGGCTCGATCGCAATCTGGCTTATCTGAGCCTGGTCGAGGTTCTCCACGGCTATCCGATCGACGGCGTGGTGCTGACGATCGGCTGCGACAAGACCACGCCGGCCTGCCTGATGGCTGCCGCGACCGTGGACATTCCGGCGATCGCGCTTTCGGTCGGACCGATGCTCAATGGCTGGCACAAGGGCGAGCGCGTCGGTTCGGGCACGATCATCTGGAAGGCGCGCGAGATGCTCGCCGCGGGCGAGATCGACTACAAGGGTTTCATCAAGCTGGTCGCGTCCTCCGCCCCGTCGACCGGCTTCTGCAATACGATGGGCACGGCGACGACGATGAACTCGCTGACCGAGGCGCTGGGGATGGCGCTCCCCGGCTCCGCGGCGATTCCGGCGCCCCATCGGGACCGGCAGCAGTGTGCATGGGAAACGGGGCGGCGTGCGGTCGAGATGGTTGCCGCGGACCGCAAGCCGTCGGACATCCTCACGCGTGAGGCCTTCCTCAACGCGATCCGCGTCAACTCGGCGCTGGGTGGGTCGACCAACGCGCCGATCCACCTGAACGCGATCGCGCGGCACGTCGGGGTCGAGCTGTCGCTCGACGACTGGGAGCGGCACGGGGCCGAGATCCCGCTGCTGGTCAATCTGCAGCCGGCGGGTGAATATCTCGGCGAAGATTTCTACCGCGCGGGCGGCGTGCCCGCAGTGATCGGCGAATTGCTCAGGGCCGACCTGATCTTCGGCGAGGCGCTGACGGCCAATGGTCGCACGATCGCGGAGAACAACTGCGACGCCGAGCCTGAAGACGAACGGGTCATCCGCCGCTTCGCAGCGCCCCTCAAGCCGGCCGCGGGCCTCACGGTGCTGCGCGGCAACCTGTTCGATACCGCGGTGATGAAGACCAGCGTCATCTCGGACTGGTTCCGGGCGCACTACTTGTCCGATCCGGACGATCCTGACGCTTTCGAAGCACGCGCGGTCGTATTCGACGGCCCGGAGGACTACCATGCGAAGATCGATGACCCCGCACTCGGTCTCGACGACCGGACGATCATGGTCATTCGCGGCACCGGCCCGATCGGGTTTCCCGGCGGTGCCGAGGTAGTGAACATGCGGCCGCCGGCGTCATTGATCCGCGCCGGGGTGGAAGCGCTGCCGTGTATCGGCGACGGACGCCAGTCTGGCACGTCCGGCTCACCATCGATCCTCAACGCCTCGCCCGAAGCGGCGGCGGGGGGCGGTATTGCGCTTCTCCAAACAGGCGACATCATTCGAGTCGACCTGAAACGGCGCGAGGTGAACATGCTCGTCGACGATATCGAACTGACCCGCCGCCGAACCGCACTGGAAGCGGCTGGCGGCTATGGCATCGTGGATTCACAGACTCCCTGGCAGGAGATTCAGCGCGGGATCGTGGGTCAGTTCGACGGGGGCGCCGTGCTCGAGCCGGCGGTCAAGTATCAGCGGATCGCGGCCAAGGGCATGCCGCGCGACAGCCATTGACCCGCCTTCGCGTCATCGACCGCGCACGCCGCGACCAGTTGGGCGAAGGGCCGTTGTGGTCGCCTGGCGCCAATTCGCTGTTCTGGGTCGACATTCTCGGGCGGCGGCTCAACCGCCTGTCGCTGGACGATGGCGCGGTCGAGGAATGGCCGGTTCCCGAAATGATCGGCTGGGTGATCGAGCGACGCGAGCGGCCCGGCTTCATCGCGGGCCTGCAAAACGGGTTTGCCGAACTTTCGCTCGATCCGCTGCAGGTGAACCCGATCGTCGATCCGGAACCCCATATGCCCGACAATCGGTTGAACGACGCGAAGGCCGACGCGGACGGGCGTATTTGGGCGGGGACCATGCCGGTAACCGCTGACCGGCCGGACGGCGCATTCTATAGGCTCGATCCGGACCGCAGCGTTGCGCGGGTCGACAGCGGTTATCGCATCGCCAACGGCCCCGCGATCGCGCCGGATGGCGACTGGATCTATCATACCGACAGCGGGCTCGGCCTGATTTATCGCTTCCCCGTGGACGCCGAGGGCGTGCTGGGCGAGCGGGAGCTGTTCGTCGAATTCGAGAGCGGATGGGGAACGCCCGACGGCATGACCTTCGACAGCGATGGCGGCCTCTGGGTCGCGTGCTGGGGCGCGTCGCGGGTGCTGCGCTTCTCGCCAGATGGCCGGCCCGACGAAGCGGTCGAGCTGCCTGCATCGCAGATCACGAGCTGCGCCTTCGCCGGCCACGCGCTCGACCGGATGTTCGTCACCTCCGCTGCGGACGGCGTAACGGAGGAGCACGGGGGTGCCCTGTTCGAAGTCGAAACCGGGCGGCGCGGCTTTGCGCCTCACAAATACGCGGGTTAGTGCATTTATCATATTAAACTGCTTTACTCGATAGAAGGCCGTTGTTACGGTTCGCATCAGGAGGGAGAAGATGACGCTTAAGGCAAAGGCAGCCGCGCTTGCGGCGGCGGCGATCGCGATGGGCATGCCGAATGCAGCACTCGCCGCGACCGCATCGCAGGAAAGCTTCGGCACACTGCCTGACGGGCGCCAGGTCACTGCGGTGACTCTGTCGAACGGCCAGGGTGTGTCGGCGACCGTGATCAGCCTGGGCGCGACGCTCCAGTCGCTGATCATGCCCGACCGCAACGGCGAGAAGGCGGATGTCCAGCTCGGCTATCCTACGCTCGAAGGCTATCTGACCAAGCCCGAATACTTCGGCGCGACCGTCGGCCGCTTCGCGAACCGGATCGCCAAGGGGCGCTTCACGCTCGACGGCAAGACGTACGAGACGCCGGTCAACAACGGCCCCAATTCGCTACACGGCGGCACAGCAGGGTTCGACAAGGTGCTATGGGAGGTCGTCTCGGTGGAAGACGGGCCGGCCGCCAAAGTCACCCTGCGTTATGTCAGCCCCGACGGCGATCAGGGCTATCCGGGCGAACTGACCGTGTTCGCGATTTACTCGCTCGATGAAGCGAATGCGCTTACGATCGAGTATCGCGCAACGACCGACGAGCCGACGATCGTCAACATCAGCAATCACGCCTACTGGAACCTGCTCGGCGAAGGTGCGGGCAGTGCCATGGGCCACGTGCTCACCATTCCGGCGGATCACTATACCCCGGTCGACGAGACGCTGATCCCCACCGGTGAATTCCGCCGGGTGGACGGCACGGTGTTCGATTTCCGCGAACCGCATGCGGTGGGCGAGCGCGTCCGCGACGCAAGCGATCAGCAGATCGTCTACGGCCGCGGCTACGATCACAACTTCGTCGTCGGGAAAACCGTGTCAGCCGAGCCGCGCCTGATGGCGCGGGTCGAGGAGCCGGTTTCGGGCCGCAGCTTCGAGCTCTGGTCCAACCAGCCGGGTCTGCAATTCTACTCGGGCAACTTCCTCGACGGCACGATCGCGGGCAAGTCGAAGGGCATCTACCGGCAGGGCGATACCATCGTGCTCGAGCCGCAGCTCTTCCCCGATACGCCCAACCAGTCGACGTTCGGATCCGGGCGGCTCGAGCCGGGCGAGACCTATCGCAACGTCATGATTTACCGCCTGTCGAGCGGGCAGGCCAAAGCGGCGCGCTGATACACGCGCTGCACAGAACAATACGGGAGGTTTCAATGAAGCGTTCGATGACCCTGTTCTTCGCGGCCGTTTCGGTCGTCGCAATGACCGCGCCCGCGCAGGCACGCGAGATGTGGACCAAGCAGGAAGCCAACGACTGGTACGAAGAGCAGCCGTGGCTCGTCGGCGCGAACTACAATCCGGCGACTGCGATCAACCAGCTCGACATGTGGCAGGCCGAAACCTTCGATCCTGCGACGATCGACAAGGAACTCGGCTGGGCGGCGGATCTCGGCATGAACACCATGCGGGTCTATCTGCACAACCTGCTGTGGGAGAACGATCCCGAAGGCCTCAAGCAGCGGATGGACCAGTTCCTGACCATCGCCGCCAAGCACGGCATCCGGCCGATGTTCGTGCTGTTCGACAGCTGCTGGGATCCCCATCCGGTTGCCGGTGCGCAGCACCCGCCGATTCCGGGCGTCCACAACTCCGGCTGGGTCCAGGCGCCCGGGGCCGAGCGGCTTGCGGACAAGAGCCAGCATCACAAGCTGGAAGGCTACGTGAAGGATATCGTCGGGCATTTCGCCAACGACGAGCGCATCTTGGCATGGGACGTCTGGAACGAGCCGAACAACGAGGGCGGCGGCAATTACGAGCCCACGCCGAACAAGAAGGAAATGGTCGCGGGGCTGCTCGACGACGTCTTCGAATGGGCGCGCAGCGCCGACCCCACCCAGCCGCTGACCAGCGGCCTGTGGATCGGCGAAGACTGGCACCGGATGGAGAAGCGCGACGCGGTCGAGAAGATCCAGCTCGCCGAATCCGACGTGATGAGCTTCCACGACTACAACTGGCCCGAGCAGTTCGAGCAGCGAGCGCAGCAGATGCTGAGCTACGGCCGGCCGGTCCTGTGCACCGAGTACATGGCCCGCGGCAACGGCTCGACTTTCGACGGATCGCTGCCGATCGCCAAGCGCCTCAATATCGCGATGTACAACTGGGGCTTCGTCGACGGGGAATCGCAGACCCGCCTGCCGTGGGACAGCTGGAAGAAGCCGTACACGTATGACGAACCGACGATCTGGTTCCACGACGTGCTTCACACGGACGGCACGCCTTATAGGCAGGCCGAGGTCGATCTGATCAAGCGGCTCGCCGCGGCGCCCAAGGGTGTCGTGCCTCCGACTCCGACGCAGCCGGCGATCAGCGCCGCAGACTGAGGTCGGTCGAGGCGGCGGGGCAGGTGACCTGCGCCCGCCGTCAATTATACTACAAATACTACTTGTAAGACTATTGCGGCCGCGTTACGATTGGCGCAACACCGGAAAACCGGGACACCGCCACGCGGTATGGGGAGAACATCATGATTTGGTCCAAGGGCATCCTCCGTTCGGCTTCGCTGCTTGCGATCGCGTGGTCGGGAACGGCTTTCGCGCAAGACGCTGCTCAGCCTCAGTCCAGCTCTCAATCGGTCGACGCTTCCGCCGGCCTTCCGGCCGACAGCGAGGAAGATCTCATCGTCGTCACCGGCATCCGCGCCAGTCTCAGCCGTGCGGCCGAGATCAAGCGGAACTCGGACATGGTGGTTGATTCCATCGTCGCCGAGGACATCGGCAAGTTCCCGGACACGACGACCGCTGCGGCGCTTCAGCGCGTGCCTGGCGTGCAGGTGGTCAACGGTTTCAACAACGAGATCGTCAATCCGCTGATCCGCGGCATCGGCGACATCATCACCACGCTCGACGGTCGCGAGATTTTCACCGGCGTCGGGCGCGGCTTCGCCTTCCAGGACCTGCCGGCAGAGGCCCTGGCGCGGGCAGACGTCTACAAGTCGAACTCGGCCGAGAAGATCGAAGGCGGCATTGCCGGCAATATCGACCTGCGGCTGCGCAAGCCCTTCGACCTCGACAAGGGCCTGACGGTCAGCGCGCTCGGCCGCGCAACCTACGGCGAGAACGCCGACGAGCTGAGCTACAACGGCGGCATCCTGATCGGCGGCCGCTGGGACGCAGGCGACGGCGAGATGGGCGCGCTCATCAACCTGTCCTACTCCGACAACAGCTTCAACCGGCCGATCTCGTTCAACTGCGATCCGCGCTCGGGGAGCAACGGCCCTCCGGGCGGCGACGGCGTGGTTCTGCCGACCTGCGTCGGCGGACTGACCGACACCGGCAAGTATCAGCGGCCCCAGGTCAACGCGGCGTTCCAGTGGCGTCCGAACGACACCGTCGAGTTCTACCTGGACGGTCTCTACTCGGGCTACCGCGCGAAGTTCGGCACGTTCTTCATTTTCTCCGACATCTTCGGGGCGGAGAGCATCAGCAACGTCGAGGCGACCGATCTCTGCTTCCAGGCACCGGTCAACCCGGCGGGCTTCCGTGACCCCAACGCGGCCGACATCCAGGATCTCTGCATCGGCAGCTCGGCGACGTTCAACAACGTGCCCGGCAACACCAGCACCCAGGCCAAGCGTGACAAGACCGATCAGTATCTGTTCGCCGGCGGTGTCAAGATCACCGACGGCCCATGGAACCTGCGGCTCGATCTTTCGCGCTTCCAGAGCAAGACCAACAACCGGACGACGATCGTCGACATCGGCAAGCGGATCGAACAGGTCAACGTCGACATCAACGACGATCGCCATGGGACGACCGACATGGTCGGCAACCCCGTCGGCGATCCGGACGGCTTCATGTTCATCAACAGCCTGTTCCAGGACTACAGGCGCTCGAATAGCACGATTACGCAGGCAATGTTCGACGGCTCGTACGAGGTCGGCTCGTTCCTCGACGAGGTCCAGTTCGGCGTGCGCTATGCCGACCGCAACGCGACCTTCCGCGGCAATCTCGCAGGCGGACCGCCGGCATCGAACATGGCCGACCGCCTGGTCGCGAACTCGGGCCTGCCGGCGGGTTTCCTGATCCAGTCGCCGGCGACGATCCCGGTCATCAATGGCGGACAGCACTGGATCACGCCGGATCCCGACTTCCTGCGTGAGAATACCGATGTGTTGCGCGCGCTCTATGGCGGCCCCGCGGGCGATCCGGAGGACAGCCCGACACGCAGCTTCGACGCGGACGAAGCGACGATGGCGCTCTATCTGCAGGGCCGATATGCATTCGACGTCGGAACCATTCCTGTCGATGGCCTGATTGGCGGGCGCTATGTCATCACCGACCGCACTATCCTGGGAACCGGGGTGGTGACCGAGGACGGCGTGGGCGTGCTCACGCCGGTGAAAGCGACCTCGTCGAGCAAGAAGTTCCTGCCCAACGCCAGCATCCGTGTTCAGTTGACCCCGGAGCTTCAGCTCCGCGCCAGCTATGCGAAGACGATCGCTCAGCCGTTGTTCGCCGATCTCAATCCGGGCCTCACTTATTCCATCCCGTCGAACGCGAACATCCGCCCGAGCGGCACCGGCGGCAATCCGAACCTGAGGCCCCAGGTGGCCGATTCCTACGACGCTACGATCGAATATTACTTCGGTCGCGGCTCCTATATCGCGGCAGGCGTCTATTACCGCGACATCAAGGACCGCGTGGCCCGGAACGTCGCCGAGGAAGTGATCGACGGGATCACCTACGACATCAATCGTCCGCGCAATCTCGGTTCATCGAGGCTGCAGGGCTTCGAAGTCGGCGGTCAGTACTTCCTGGACTTCCTGCCGGACGGGTTTGACGGTTTCGGGGTGTTCGCGAACTACACCTACGCCGATACAGAGGTTCTGACCGAAGGCGACCTGCTTCAGGGCGAGGCGCTGGGCGGAGTGTCGAAGCACGCCTACAACGTGGGTGCCCTGTACGAAAAGTACGGATTGCACGCTCGCGTCGCCTACAACTGGCGCGATCGCTACTACGATGGCACGTTCACGCAGCTCCTGGTTCCGGAGCAGCAGATCTACTTCAACTACGTGCGTCCGAACGGCCGTCTCGATTTCTCGATCGGCTACGACGTGACGGAGAACATCACGGTCAACTTCGAAGGGGTGAACGTGCTGAAGGGCAAGTACCTCAGCTACTTCGACATCCCGCAGTACCCGCACGACATCCGTGTCGACGACACGTTCTACGGGGCCAGCGTCCGCGTGAAGTTCTGACGCCGCGGCTTCCCGATTCCCTGAACTGCCGCCGGTTCGTCCGGCGGCACCCTTTCTCTCCCTTGGGCGGCCGCCGTGCCGCCCATTTCTTTGCCGGAGGAAGACCGCCGATGTCCGATCCGAAGAAGCGCCGCGCCAGGTGGCTGACCCTCGCGGCCTGCGGTCTGCTCGCGGCCTGCGCGACCGCCGCACCCCGCACGTTCACCAATCCCCTCCTGCCTTCCGGCCCCGATCCCTGGGTGACCGAACATGAGGGCGTGTTCTACTACATGCACACCAGCGGAGACCGGCTGGAGATGCGCAAGACGCGCGACATGGCCCGGCTCGCCGAAGCATCGCCCACGGTGATCTGGCGCCCGCCCGCGACCGGCCCCAACGCGATTTCGATCTGGGCGCCGGAGCTGCACCGCATCGACGGCAAGTGGTACGTCTACTACACGGCGGCCGCGAGCGGGCAGGACAACGACGCGCATCGCGGCGTGTTCGTGCTGGAGAACGGCGCGGAGGATCCGACCACCGGCACCTGGATCGACCGGGGGCAGGTGAACACCCGCTACAGCGGCATCGACGGCACGACCTTCGTGTACGAGGGCGAGCGCTACTTCGTCTACTCACCCTACGTGGGGCCGGATAGCGTGCTCGCGATCGCGCGCATGGCGGACCCGTGGACGCTGGAGGGTGAGGAGGCGATCATCGCCCGCCCGGAACACGCCTGGGAAAAGCAGGGCGGGCGCCAGATCCTCGAAGGTCCCGAGTTCCTGCTCGGCCCGGACGGCGACTTGTTCCTCAGCTATTCGGCCAGCGCCTGCTGGTCCGACGACTATGCCCTCGGCCTGCTCTCGGCGCCTGCGGGAAGCGACCCGCTCGATCCGTCCGCCTGGACCAAGTCGCCGGAGCCGGTCTTCCGAAAATCACCGGAGAACGGCGTCTATGCGCCGGGGCACAACGGCTTCTTCACGGCCGCTGACGGCCGCGAGAACTGGATCATCTATCACGCCAATCCCGGGCCGGACATGCAATGCACGAGCAAGCGGTCGCCGCGGATTCAGCGGTTCGAATGGGACAGCGAGGGTGCGCCCGTATTCGGGGAGCCTGCCGCCGGCGATACTGCGCTCGCGCCGCCGGGCGCCAGCGAGTGACCGAAGGGCCGATCAGTCGGCCAGCCGCTCCGGCTCGTCGTCGGCGGTTTCGATGAGTTCGAGCACGTCGCCGATCAGCCGCTTCATCGCCTTGCGCGCGGCATCGGGCTTGCGCGCCGCGATCGCGTCGCGGACGGCGGCGTGATCGTCGACGCTGGCGGAGCGGCCCTTGATCCGGTTGGTGAAGCGGATCGAGGTCCGCAGCGCGGTCGAGACGACGTCGCGGAACTGCGCGTAGAACGGGTTGGCGGAGGCGCGCAGCACGGCGACGTGGAAAGCGATGTCGGCATCGAGCGTATCGTCGTTCCCCTGTTCGGCCGCGCGCATCCGCTTGAGCCCGGCATCGATCGCCTCGAGGTCGGACGGCTCCGCATATGTGGCCGCAAGCGCCGCCGCTTCGGGTTCGATCGCGACGCGAAGCTGGTTGAAGTGCCGCAGCAGCTCGACCGAGAACTTGCGCTCGAGCAGCCAGCGCAGCACGTCGGTATCGAACAGGTTCCACGATGTGGCCGGCTGGATGATCGTGCCCTGCCGCGGGCGGGCGCTCAGCAGCCCCTTGGCGGTCAGCATCTTCACCGCCTCGCGCGTGACCGAGCGGCTTACGCCGTATTCCTTGGCCAGTTCGGCCTCGGTCGGGAATACGCGGTCCTGATAGCTGCCGATGACGATGGCGCGCCCGAGGGTATCGAGCATGCCGTAGGTAAGGTTGCGGCCAAGCTGCGTACGCACTTCTGCCGGGTCCATCGCCGTCATCAGGCCGCTATCCTCCTCATAATGTCCCGGTCCATTGCACCGCATATAGGCAGGCACGTGGCCGCTGGACAAGTCCTATAGATCATATAAATAGACCATCTGCTGCTTGCGCATTATCGTATGGGCACGGCAGAACACAAGAGTTCGGGACGGGAGGCGAGTTTGGATCTGGCAACCATCGATGCGGTCGTGGTGGTTATCTACGCGATCGGCATTTTCGGTCTGGCGCAATGGGTGTCGCGCGAGAAGGGCGGGCACGCCAAGAACAGCTCCGACTATTTCCTCGCGTCCAAGGATCTGCCCTGGTGGGCGATCGGCGCCTCGCTGATCGCGGCCAATATCTCGGCCGAGCAGATCGTCGGCATGTCCGGCGCGGGCTACCGGCTGGGGCTGGCGATCGCCTCCTACGAATGGATGGCGGCGCTGACGCTGCTGATCGTCGGCAAGTACTTCCTGCCGATCTTCCTCAAGAACGAAATCTACACGATGCCGCAGTTCCTGGAACAGCGGTACGGGCCGACCATCCGCACTTTGATGGCGATCTTCTGGATCGCGCTCTACATTTTCGTGAATCTCACCTCGATCGTCTGGCTCGGCTCGATCGCGGTCAACAAGGTCGCCGGCGTCGACCAGGACGTGGCGCTCTATGCGCTGGGCGGCTTTGCGCTCCTCTACCAGCTCTACGGCGGTCTCAAGGCCGTGGCGCTGACCGACATCGTCCAGGTGACGCTGCTGGTGCTCGGCGGACTTATCATCTCCGGCCTGACGCTCAACGAAGTCGGCGGAGGACAGGGCGTGTGGGTCGGCTTCACCGCCCTGCTCGACCAGGCGCCCGAGAAGTTCAACATGATCCTCGAACCGGGCGAGATCGGCTATCAGGAACTGCCGGGGATCGCGGTGCTCGTCGGCGGCATGTGGATCGCCAACCTCAGCTACTGGGGTTTCAACCAGTACATCATCCAGCGCGCGCTCGCCGCCCGCAGCCTGGGCGAAGCGCAGAAGGGCGTCGTGTTCGCCGCCTTCCTCAAGCTGCTGATGCCCGCGGTGGTCGTGTTGCCGGGCCTCGCCGCGGTGATCCTCGCTCCGGGGCTCGACCCCGCGGACGAGGCCTATCCGACGATGATGCACTATCTGCCGCCGGGTCTGCTCGGCCTGGTGTTCGCCGCGCTGATGGCCGCCGTCGTCGCTTCGACTGCGTCCAAGATCAACTCGATCGCCACGATCTTCACGCTCGATCTCTACGCAAAGTACCGCCGCGTCGCGACGCGTGCGGAGGACGAGGAACGCGTGGCGGGCGATCCCGATGCGGCAGGGCACGCGCCCTATCCGCCGGCCGAGGACGAAAGCCTGCGCGCCGCGAACGAGAAGCACCTGGTCCTGGTCGGCCGGATCGCCGCCGCCGCGGCGACGGTCATCGCGCTGCTCACGGCGCGTCCGCTGCTCGGCGGGTCAGACCAGGCGTTCCAGTTCATCCAGGAATTCTCAGGCTTCTTCACGCCCGGAATCACCGTGATCTTCCTGCTCGGCCTGTTCTGGAAGCGGGCGAGCGAGGCGGGCGCCATCGCCGCCGCGATCGCATCGGTCGTATTGTCCTATGCGTTCAAGGAGTTCATGCCGGACTTCCCGTTCATGAACCGGATGGGCCTGGTGTTCCTCATCGCGCTCGTACTGGCCGTCGTCCTGTCGCTCGCCATTCCTGGCGCCGCCGGACGCGACCGGATCACCACGACGGGGATCAGCTACCGCACGACGGCGGGCTTCAACGCCGCCGCCTTCGGGGTGATCGCCATCCTCCTCGCGCTCTACGCGACCTGGTGGTGAGCGGCCGGCGATGAAGGGGCGCTTCCTCGCGGTCGACTGGGGCACCACCAACCGACGCGTGTTCGTCATCGGCGAGGACGGCGCGGTGGAGCACACCGAGCGGGACGACCGAGGGGTCGTCAAGGTCGGGCGCGACGGGTTTGTGGGCGAGGCGGCGGCGATCCGGCAGCGGCTCGGCGACCTGCCGATGCTGTGCGCGGGCATGGTCGGCTCGGATCGGGGATGGGCCGATGCGGGATATGTGCCGTGCCCGGCCCGGGTCGAGGATCTGGCCGCGGCGCTGCGCTGGGTCGAGCCGGGCCGCACCGCGATTGTCCCCGGGCTTTCATTCGAAGGCGAGGGCCGTGCAGACACCATGCGCGGCGAGGAAGTGCAGTTCCTCGGCGCCGTGGCGGCCGGACAGGTACCCTCGACCGCGCTCCTCGCGCAGCCCGGCACTCACTGCAAATGGGCTCATGTCGCCGACGGTGCGATCACCCGTTTCACCACCGCCATCACCGGCGAGATGTTCGCCCTCTTGAAGGATCACAGCCTGCTCGCCGGCCAGATCGACCGTGCTGCCGAAGACGATGCGGCCTTCCTCGCCGGTGTCGAGCGGGCGCGTTCGCCCGACCTGCTGGCGCACTTGTTCGGGGTGCGGGCGGACGTGCTGCTGCGCAAGCGGCCACGCGAGGAATCGGCGTCCTACGCCAGCGGCCTGCTGATCGGCGCGGACGTCGCCGCGCATGCCGCGGGCGCGAGCCCCTTCATCCTCGCCGGGCCAGAGCTCGGCCGGCTCTACGCGCGCGCGGTCGCCGCGTTCGGCGGCGAGGCCACGATCGTCGACAGCCACGCCGCGTTCGCCGCCGGCATCCGGCTAATTTGGGATTTGGTGGAATGAGTGTGGATACGAGATTCCGGAACGCTTTTGCGAAATGCCCCCTCGTCGCGATCCTGCGCGGCGTCCGGCCCGACGAGGTCGAGGGCGTGGGTGAGGCTCTGGCAGAGGCCGGATTCACGCTGATCGAAGTGCCGCTCAACTCGCCCGATCCGTTCGACAGCATCGCGCGGCTCGCCCGCCGGCTCGATGGCGCTGCGATGGCGGGGGCAGGGACCGTGACTGGCCCGGACCAAGTCTCCCGGGTGCGCGACGCTGGCGGCGAGCTGATCGTATCCCCCAATACGGACGTTTCGGTGATCGCCGCCACGGTCGAAGCAGGCCTCGTCTCGCTGCCCGGCTACTTCACGCCCAGCGAAGCCTTCGCAGCCGCTCGGGCGGGAGCGCATGCGCTCAAGCTGTTCCCCGCCGAGGCGGCCTCGCCCAAAGTGCTGAAGGCGCAGCGGGCGGTGCTGCCACCGTCGCTGCCGGTGCTGGTGGTGGGAGGCGTTACGCCTGAAGGAATGGATCCCTGGAAAGCGGCCGGCGCGTCCGGCTTCGGCATCGGGTCGGCGCTCTACGCGCCGGGCGTGACTCTCCCCGAGATCCGGGAACGCGCTGCACGCTTCGTCGCGGCCGCAAAGCCTGAAGGCGCGACCTGATCCCGCACATGCCGGGTTGTTATTTATCAGATTAATGATACTCTTCCGCCATTCCGAGAATGCGGCACTTCCGCATCAGCTCGAAGTGTCTGGGAGGAGGCTAGCGTGACATCGATGGTGAAGGGGATTCTGCGCGCGCTCGCGCCGATGCTGTTCGTGCTCGGAGCGGGGCAAGCGCTCGCGCAGGCTGCGGAAGAGGCGAAGCCCGCCGCCGAGTCCGAGAAGGCGTATCTCTTCGCGCATATGATGAAGGGCGACTACGGCACGCTCTACTATTCGATCAGCACGGACGGGTTGCACTGGACCTTCCTCAACAAGGGAAAGCCGGTCTCCTCCGACTACCACGGCCACGCCTCGATCGCGCAGGGGCCGGACGGGCGCTATTACCTCGTCGGCAACAAGAGCGACGACGATCCTCTGATCCGCTTCTGGGTGTCCGACGATCTGATCCGTTGGGAGCCGTTCGGCACCTATCAGCCCGATCTGTCGAAGGTGAAGAACCATCCGCATGCGCTCCAGCGGATCGGCGCGCCCAAGCTGTTCTTCGACAAGCCGTCCGGCCAGTTCCTGCTGATGTGGCACACCCCGAACGTGCCCGGCAGCGACGAGGATCCGGAGCGTTACTGGGCCAGCCAGCGCACGCTCTACGCGCTCTCAAGGGATCTCAAGACCTTCACTGCGCCGCCGAAGCGGCTCTTCACCTGGGACATGGCGACGATAGATACGATCATGCAGCCCAACCCGGCGGGCGGTTATTGCGCCATCGTCAAGGACGAGCGCTACCCATCGTACAACTGGACCACGGGCAAGACGGTTCGCATCACCTGCGGCCCCACGCTCACCGGCCCGTTCCCCGAGCCCGGCCCGCCGCTCAGCCCCAATTTCCGCGAGGCGCCGACGCTGATCCGCTCGCCCGACGGCGGGGACTGGTATCTCTATTACGAGCAATATGCGGGGACTAGCTACGGCCTCTCGATGGCGCCGCGGCTGGAAGGGCCGTGGTATCAGGTCTCGGGCAATTCGGGGATTCCCGAGTGGAACCGCTACGAGATGACCCCGGGTGCCCGGCACGGCTCGATGCTGCCGATCAGCCGCGCGCAGCACGATGCGCTGGTCAAGGCATTCCCGAACTGAGGCGGTCTCCGACCGCCTGGTAGCCATGGTGATTCCACGCTCTCGACATGCACGATCAGCACCGTTCGGCGGGCGGCTGTCCCTGATCGCGCTACTGCTGATCGGCGGTTGCGACGGCCCGGCCCCCGCCGGTAGCGAGCCGCGCCTCGCTGCCGCGGCGGACCGGGCCTGTGTCACCCCTTCCGACGACCCCGTCAGCCTGCCCGGCGGCACGTTCATGATGGGACAGGAGGACGTCTATCCCGAAGAAGGGCCGGCACGCCAGGTCACCGTCAGTCCGTTCCGGATCGATCGCCACGAAGTCACCAATCGCCAGTTCGCGGCATTCGTCGAGGCGACCGGCTATCACACGATTGCCGAAGAACCGGTCGACCCCGCGCTGTTCGGCGTGCCTCTCGACCAGATTCCACCTCATATGCTGGAGCCGGGATCGGCGGTGTTCACGCCGCCCGACAACCCGTCCACGCAATATGCCGATTGGTGGGAGTATGTGCCGGGTGCGAACTGGCGCAAGCCCTATGGTCCTACCGGGCCCGACTACCACGCGGACGAGCCGGTGGTGCATCTCGCCTATGACGACATGGCGGCCTACGCCCGTTGGCGCGGCGGCCGTTTGCCGACCGAGGCGGAATGGGAATATGCCGCCCGCGCCGGCGCAGCGCCCAGCACTGAGCAGCCTGCGGAGGCGAACAGCTGGCAGGGCGTGTTTCCCGTCCACAACGCGAGCGACGATGGCTTCGACCGCATTGCGCCGGTCGGTTGTTATGCGCCCAATGCCAACGGGCTCTACGACATGGTCGGAAACGTGTGGGAGATGACGTCGGACGTCTACGCCCCTGGTCACGACCCGGAGGCTCCGGTGGAGAACCCCAAGGGTCCGAGCGAGAACGCCGCCTACGATCCGGCTCAGCCGGGGTTGGTTCCCCGCGTGATCAAGGGCGGCAGCTATCTCTGCGCCCCCAACTACTGCCGCCGCTACCGCCCCGCCGCTCGCACCGGCCGCGACCCCGGCATGGGCGCCTCCAACGTCGGCTTCCGTCTCGTCTACGAGGCCGACGAGGGCCGCCGCTGACATGTCGGCAGGTGGGGAATGATGGAATTTCGGGAGAGAGAATTGATGCATACCTGTAAGTGGGCAAGGCGCACGCTCGGGCTGATGGCTGCCACGGCTCTCGCCGGCTGCGCACAGACCACGTTGCCGCAGGCGGCGGCATCCCCCTCGGCAGAGGCGGAGGAACGTCCGAACGTCCTTTTCATCCTGGTCGACGATCTCAAGGCCGCCCTCGGTGCGTTCGGCGATCCCTATGCCATCAGCCCGAATATCGATGCGCTCGCGGCGCGCGGCACGCGGTTCGAACGAGCCTACGCCAATCAGGCCGTCTGCGCGCCGAGCCGGATCAATCTGATGACCGGCACGCGCTCGACCTCGACCGGGATCTATGACTTCGGAATGGACCTGCGCGACTACATTCCGAACGCAGTGACCCTGCCCGAGCGGTTCAAGCAGGCTGGGTATCACACCGAAGCGATCGGCAAGGTCTTTCACGTCGGCCACGGGTCGGACGACGATCCCGCGAGCTGGTCGATCGCGCCGCACAAGGACAAGGTGGTCGAATACCTGCTGCGCGAAAGCACCGGCGGCCAGCCGACCCGCGAAGAGGCGCTGTTCTACGAAGTGCCGGTCCCCCAGGGGCAGGACGTCTGGGCCTATGCCGCCACGCTGCCGCGCGGCGCGGCGTTCGAGGCGCCGGATGTCCCGGACGATGCCTATGCCGACGGCCGCGTCGCCCGACACGCCGCCGGCCGGCTTGCCCGGCTCCGGGATGCGAACGAGCCCTTCTTCCTTGCCGTCGGGTTCGCACGCCCGCACCTCCCGTTCTCGGTGCCGAAGAAGTACTGGGACCTCTACGATCCGCAGCGCCTGCCTTTGCCCGAACATGAGGCTCTGCCCGACGGCGCGCCGCAGTTCGCAGGCAAGGTGGGCGGCGAGATCGTGGCGTACAAGCCGGTCCCCGAAGGACTGGGCAAGGACTACCCTGAGGCGCTGAAGCGGCGCCTGATGCACGGCTATTATGCCGGGGTCAGCTATGTCGACGCGCAGATCGGCTATCTGCTCGACGCGCTCGAGGCCGAGGGGCTGCGGGACGACACAATAGTCGTGCTGTGGGGCGATCACGGGTATCATCTGGGCGACCACGGCCTGTGGACCAAGCACACCAATTACGAGCAGGCGGTCCGCCAGGCGATGATCCTCGCCGGGCCGGGAACCGGCGGTGCGGCGCAGGCGCCGGATCACGTGGTCGAGACGGTCGATCTCTATCCCACGCTGCTTGAGCTTGCGGGCATTTCGATGCCGAGCGGTGCGCAGCACGTCGACGGCGAAAGCATCGTGCCGGTGCTGCTCGGCCGGCCCGCGCAGCTCCAGAATTTCGCCTATCACAGCTTCAACCGTCCCAATCGCATCGGGCAGGCAATCCGGACGGAACGCTATCGGCTGGTCCGCTGGACGCACGAGAAGACGGGCCAGGTCGACGTCGAATTCTACGACCTGAAGGCCGATCCGGGCGAGACGCGCAATCTGGCCGGGACCATGCCCGACGTGGAGGCACGGCTGGCCGCGATCCTCGATGCGCAGCCGAAGCCCAAATCGGTCAATCTGCGTGACCTGCGCAAGGGGAGCGAGCAGTGAGGATACACTGGGTCGCGCCGGTGCTTGCCGCCGTGATGCTCTCGGTGCCGCTCGCCGCGCAGGACGCAGCCAAGCCCGCCGTTGCTGACGATATCTTCCTCGACCACCCCTCGATGGACCGCAACGCGACCGTGATGCCCGGCCCGGATGCGCGCCCGGTCGAGCCGATCTTCTCCGACCGCGCGCTCGGCGACGCCTCGATTGCCCGGGCGGAGGATGGGCGCTGGTTCCTGACCGGAACGACGCTCCGCACGGGCCCGCGCCATGGCGTGTCGTTATGGACGTCCAGCAACGGCCGCGACTGGACCGCGCATGGACCGGCGAAGATCTCGGGACAAGGCATCCGTGCAGGTGACACGTCCGAGCGCTATCTGGCGCCGTCGGTCACGGTGGCGGGCGACGCCCTCTATCTCGCGTTCGCAGACAAGACGGGCTGCGCACGCGTGGCCGCGGGCAAGGTCGCCGCCCCCGACGGCGCGTTCGCCGCGAGCCCATGCCTGATCGACGGCGCGAGCGACGTCTCGCTGTTCGTCGACGACGGCACGCACTACCTGCTGTGGGGCGGCGGCTGGATCGCGAAGCTCGCGCCTGATCTATCGCGGCTCGCCGAGGCGCCGCGCTTCCTGAAACCCGATCAGGCGCTGTTCGCCGAGGCGCCACCGGAGGGCAAGGACTGGCCCGTGCGCACCCACGTCGGGCGCAGCGGTGCGACGATGTTCAAGCATGACGGCCATTACTGGCTCGCGGCGAGCGAAGTCACCGGCCGGCTGCGCACGGCGACCAACGATCTGTTCCTCGCCTCCGCGCCGACGCCCTACGGGCCCTTCTCGATGCGGATGCTGGCGGTCCCTCATGCCGGGCAAAGCTCGATCGTGACGCTCGACGACGGGCGCCCTGCGGCGAGCTACAATCCCGAATGCGACGACGATTTCGCGCTGTTCTGCGAACAGGTCGGTCTCGTCCCGCTCGAAACGGCGCCCGACGGGCGGCTGCGCCAGGCGGCATCGATACTGACCGAGGACAGCGCCGTCGCCGCGCGCAGCCCGCTCGTCACCAGCGAGACGATGCGCGATCCCTCGGTCACGCTTGGCCACGACGGCTATTACTATCTCGTCGGCACGCTCAGCGGCTATGGCTATCACCGGCCGGAGGGCGGAGTGAAGCTCTGGCGCTCGCAGGACCTCGAGACCTGGGAGGATCGCGGCTCCGTCTGGCAGTGGCAGGACATGGGCTACGACTTCGGCGGCCGCGTCGCCGAGCTCTGGGCGCCCGAGATCCGCTGGGTCGAGGCCGACCGGACCTACTACCTCGCCTTCTCGGTCATGGAGCGCGGAGTCGGCGGAAAGACCTGGCTCTACCGCTCGACCAGCGGCACCGCTGCCGGTCCGTACGAGAACGTGACCGACGGCTATTTCGTAGACGGCATCGACGGCTTCCCGTTCGAGGACGAGGACGGCCTCTACTTCCTGTGGGGCGGCGGCAACATCGGCAAGCTCAATGCCGCGCGCGACGGGTTCGAGGGACCGGTGCGGCAGCTCGTCGACACCGACGGCGATCACGTCGGTTACGAAGGCAACGCGCTGATCAAGGTGAACGGCGTCTATTTTCTCACCGGCGCCGAATGGCACGGGCCGCTGCGCACGC
>JAPSJS010000064.1 GCA_031178065.1 Altererythrobacter sp. | reverse complement strand
GTCGAGGAATATGCGCCCAGCCGCGCGATCTTCATCGACGATCGCCTTGAGCGCCGGCCCCTTGGGCCCCTGGTTGGTGAAGACCCGCGCCGCAATCCCGTGATCGGCGAGCTGGCGCGCGCGGCGCTCCTGCCGTTCGTCGTTCAGGTTGGTCAGGATCACCACGTCGGCATGCTCGGTCAGCGCCGTGACCCCCGCGACAGCGCCCTCGATCGGAAGCTGGCGGTCCATCTCGGTGTCGAAGAAGCGGCCCAGCAGGCGCCACATGTCGCGCTCCCCCACGCGCTCGCCGCTCTCGCGCCAGCGCATGGCTTCGGCGAAGTTGTTGCTGCCGATGGTGAAATCGACTCCCTCGCTCTCGCCCAGCCAGTCGCGGAAGTGCGCCACCATGTGCAGCAGCACTTCGTCGCAGTCGGAGATGATCAGCGGGCGGCTCATTGCGAAAGGCTCCTGTGTGCCTCGATCAGCATGTCGGGCGCGACGTTCAGCGCGTCGGCCGCGAGGACGAGGTCGGGTTCGTGGTTGGCGAGAAAGTCGAGAACGGCGGCGAGCACGCTGCGGTCGGTCAGCCGCTCGCGCAGGATCTCGGGCGTGAGCCCGGTCAGCGAGAGCAGGCGCTGCGCCCGGTCGTCGTCCTGCAGCACCCAGCCGAGCGCGGCTAGCGCCAGCGAATCGGCGTCGCCAGGGGCATGATCGTTCGTTCGGGTCTCGCGAATAATTGTCAGCGTCCTCCGGGGGTCATAAGGCAGGTGAGGCAGCAAGGGAGCATGCCCGACGTGAGCGAGCCTGTGGCAAAGAGAGTGCTGGTTGTCGAGGACAACGACCTCAACCGGAAACTGTTCTGCGACGTCCTGCGTGCGAACGGTTTCGAGGTCGAGCCGGTCGCCGACGGCGAGTTCGTGCTCGACGCCGCGCGCGCTTTTGCGCCGGATCTGGTGCTGATGGACATTCAGCTCCCCAACGTCTCCGGGGTCGACCTGATCGCCGCGCTCAAACGCGAGCGGGGGCTGGCCGACGTGCCGGTGCTGGCCGTAACCGCCTATGCCGGCAAGGGCGACGAGGACCGGATCCGCGATGCCGGCGCGGCCGACTATCTCGCGAAGCCGGTCTCGATCGGACCGTTCATGGCGGCGGTGCGCCGGCTGGTGCCCGCTTGACAAGCGGGGGCCGGACCCGCTTTGCCGCCGCTTTGACATGACGGGCACGCGCCCGCCTGCAGTTGCAAGATTGGAACACCGCACATGGACCGCGCCGAAACCGACCAGACCATCCGCCGCCTGATCGAGCCGTTCAACAAGAAAGGCGTCGAGATCACCGAGGCGACGACGTTCGCCGGTGACCTCGAGTTCGACAGCCTGACGGTGATGGATTTCGTCGCCGCGATCGAGGACGAGTTCGACGTGATCATCTCCATGAACCAGCAGGCCGAGATCGAGACCTACGGGCAGTTGGTCGATGCGGTGCACAAGCTGCAGGCCGACCGGTGAGCGAGGGTATTTCGCAGCCGGACAAGCCCGAAGTGCTGGAAGCCGGCGAGTCGCGCGACCTGTTCAGCAAGTTCGACGACTTCATCGCCATGCGCGAAGGCCTGCTCGCCACCGGCCAGGAAGATCCCTTCAGCCTGGTGATGGAGAAAGTCATCTCCCCCACCCGCGCGATTTGCAACGGGCGCGACACGATCCTGCTCGGCACCTACAACTACATGGGCATGACCTTCGACCCCGACGTGGTCGAAGCGGGCAAGCAGGCGCTCGACGATTTCGGTTCGGGCACGACTGGCAGCCGGGTTCTCAACGGCACCTACCAGGGCCACAAGGAGTGCGAGGACGCGCTGCGCGAGTTCTACGCCATGGACCACGCCATGGTGTTCTCGACCGGCTACCAGGCCAATCTCGGAATCATCTCCACGATCGCCGGCAAGGGCGACTACATCGTCCTCGACATCGACAGCCATGCGAGCATCTGGGACGGGTGCGCGATGGGCAAGGCGGAAGTGGTTCCGTTCAAGCACAACGATATCGAGGCGATGGAAAAGCGCCTGCGCCGCATTCCCGAAGGCGCGGGCAAGCTGGTCGTGCTCGAGGGCGTCTACTCGATGCTCGGCGACGTGGCGCCGCTGAAGGAAATGGTCGCGATCGCCAGGAACTACGGCGCCATGGTGCTGGTGGACGAGGCGCACTCGATGGGCTTCATCGGCGAGCACGGCCGCGGCGTGTGCGAACAGGCGGGGGTGATCGACGACGTCGACTTCATCATCGGCACCTTCTCCAAGAGCGTCGGCACGGTCGGCGGCTTCTGCGTCTCCAACCACCCGAAGTTCGAGATCCTGCGGCTGGTCTGCCGCCCCTACGTCTTCACCGCCTCGCTCCCGCCCAGCGTGGTCGCGACCGCAGCGACGAGCATCCGCAAGCTGATGCAGGGATCGAACAAGCGCGCGCACCTGTGGGAGAATTCCAAGCGGCTGCACGGCGGCCTCAAGGACCTCGGCTTCCAGCTCGGGACCGAGGAACCGCAGAGCGCGATCGTCGCGGTGATCATGCCCGATCTCGAACGCGGCGCCGCGATGTGGGAGGCGCTGCTCAAGGAAGGCCTCTACGTCAACCTCGCCCGCCCGCCGGCAACCCCCGCCAACATGACCCTGCTCCGCTGCTCGCTCTGCGCCGAACATTCGGAAGAGGAAGTCGAGACGATCCTCGGCATGTTCGAGCGCGCGGGCAAAGCAGTGGGTATTGTTTAGATTACTGAAATGAAACAATTTATCCTGCATTCTTGTGTTTTTCAGGAATGCAGGATAAATTGTTGTTCATGGAAGACCGCGTAAGCCCCTTCAGCGACGAGCAGGCGCGAGCGCTGATCAACCTGCGGCCGCGCTACGAGGCGATGATCGAGGCGCAGCGCGGTCTCTCCCGGCTGCCTTACAATCTCGTGCGCAAACGGGTCGGCAAGTACGAGTATCTCTACGAGGCAATCGACAGGTCGAACAACGGCAAGAGCCTCGGCCGGATGTCGCCCGAACTGGAACGACGGCTTGCCGATTATCGCGCCGCCAAATCGGACCTGCAGCACCGCCTGACGAAAGCCAGCGGGCTGGTCGAAGAGATCGGGCGCATGGCCCGCCCCCTGCATCTTCCGATGCTGTCGAGCGCCGCGGGCGAACTGCTGCGCGAGCTCGACCGGCGCCGCCTGCTCGACGGAACCTTGCTCGTCATCGGGACGAATTGCCTCCCGGCCTACGCTATCGAGGCCGGTGGCGCGATTGCAGATGCGCCCGACGAGACCGAAGACTTCGATCTTGCGTGGGTCGCCGAAGAGCAAGCCGAGGAGGCGGGACTATGGGCGGCGCTCAAGGCGGTCGATCCGACGTTCACAGTCAATAGCGAGCGACATTGCCAGGCGCGGAACGCCGCGACCTACGAAGTCGATCTGCTGGTCGCGCCATCGCGCGCCGAAACGCTCGCCCCGCGCGAGCGACCGCGCCCGATCTCACTGCCTTCTCAGGAATGGCTGCTGCTCGGGCGCCCGGTCAATCAGGTCGTTCCATGCCGCGACTGGAGCGCCGCCCGACTGGTGGTGCCCGACCCCCGCTGGTTCGCCCTGCACAAGCTGTGGCTCGCCGATCAGGCCGAGCGCAACCCGCTCAAGCGGCGCAAGGATCGGGCGCAAGGCAACGCGGTGCTCGATGCGGTCGCACAGGCGATGCCGCACTATCCGCTCGACGCCGCGTTCGCACGATCCGTTCCGGGCGAGCTGGCGTCGTACTGGCAGGACTGGCGCGAAAGCGCGGAACGCTGACGCCCGCCAGCCGTCTCGATTGTGAAGGAGATCGAAAGCGATGAAGACCACCAACACGGGTAGCGCGCGTTACGAAGGGCTCGGCAAGAGCGGCAAGGGCAGCGTCTCGACCGGCTCGGGCGCACTGAAGGATCAGCCCTACGGCTTCGCCACCCGCTTCGAAGGCGCGCCGGGGACCAATCCCGAGGAACTGATCGCCGCCGCCCATGCGAGCTGCTTCACCATGGCGCTGAGCTTCGCGCTGGCGCGCGCCGGGCACGAGCAGGGCACGCTCGACACCGAAGCCAAGGTGACGCTGGAGAAGGAAGGCGAAGGCTTCACCGTCACCCGTTCCGACCTGACGCTGACCGGCCGGGTCGAGGGGATCGGGCGCGAGGAGTTCGAGAAGCTGGCGGCCGAGGCGAAGGCGAATTGCCCGATCTCGAAGCTGCTCAAGGCGGAAATCACCCTGGAGACGACGTTCGAGGGCTAGGCAGGCGCCCTCTCTCCCCTTCCGGGGAGAGATACGCAGGCTTGCGAGCGCAGCGAGCTAGCCGGAGTTGAGAGGGGAGGCGGGAGACGGAACCATCCCGGGACTCCCCCTCTCCCAACCCTCTCCCCTGAAGGGGAGATGGCTATGATCCCTATACCGCCTCGATCGCGGCGGCGGCGCACTTGTCCTGCGCCGCCTCGTCGCCGCCCGAGAGGTACGACAGCGCGAGGAAGCCGCCAACCACGAGCACTGCGAACACGGTGGTGACCGTGATCAGGTATTCGTCGATCACCCGCTTGATCGGGGCGCCGAACAGGCGGAACAGCACGCCGACCGTCAGGAAGATCAGCGCGCGGCCGGCGATGCTGGCGAGGATGAACGGCACCAGCGCCATCTCGATGAAGCCGGCGGTGATCGTCAGCAGCTTGAACGGCACCGGCGTGCTGCCGGCAAGGAAGATCACTTCCCAGTCGCGCTCGCGCAAGTGGCAGGCGGCAACCGGGAATTCCTCGGCCAGCCCGATCGCGGAAAGCAGCGCGGTACCGACGGTGTCGTAGAGGAAGTACCCGATCGCATAGCCGAACAGCCCGCCCAGAACCGAAGCGACCGTGCAGATCACGGCGAAGCGAATCGCCTTCTTCGGCTCTGCCAGGCACATCAGGCCGAGCAGCGGGTGCGGCGGGATCGGGAAGAAGCTCGACTCGACGAAGCTGATCAGGGCCAGCCACCCCTCGGCATGCGGGTGGGAGGCCTTCTCCATCGTCCATTCGTAGAGTTTGCGCAGCACGCCTGAGCCCTTCGTTCCTCGCGGGTCCGCGGCGCTTAGGCGAGCCACGAAGGCAGCGCAATGGCGATTGATCTAACCTATCTGGTACTTTTCTCTTGACATCGTGACGGTGTTTGGTTAGAGAAGAGGAACATCGCGATAGTGTGATTCGAAACGGGCGGTGCCGGACTTCCGGCGCCGCCCGATTGCGTTTCGGACCGTCGCGCAGGTTGAACCGGGAGCGACACCATGGCCGAATGCGGTACCAACACCCCGCGCAAGCGGGTGAAGATCACGCCTGCACAGAAGGCGCAGGATGGCGAAGGCGCCCTCGACAAGCACTGGCGGACCTATTTTCTGCAGGAGCTCGCCGCCACCTCCAACGTGACCCGATCGGCGGAGAAGGCCGGGGCCTCGCTCAGCCGCGTCTACAAGACGCGCCGCGAGCACCCGGGATTCGCCGCCGAATGGCGCCAGGCGCTGTGCGAGGGATACGAGCATCTCGAAATGGAAGTGCTCGCCCATCTGCGCGGCAACGATCCCGACCGCAAGCTGGACGTCGCCAATGCGATCCGGCTGCTCGCCGCGCATCGCAAGACGGTGACCGAAACGCGCGCCTTCGAGGAGGAGGAAGACGAAGGAGCGGTGCTCGATTCGATCGACGCGATGATCGACCGGATGCGCAAGCGCAGCGGCGCTAACCGCGCGGGGCCGGAGCGCGGCCGATGACGCGCGGCGGAACGGCACGGCGCGACTGGCTGCTGGACCTGCCCTGCGGCGAGCGGCGCGCCCTGCTGGAGGCGATGACCCATCGCCAGCGCTGCTCGCTCGGCAGGCACTGGCTGCTCTGGGCGCATATCGGGCAATTGCCGCCGCCCGGCGACTGGTTCGGATGGATGGTCATGGCGGGGCGCGGCTTCGGCAAGACCCGCGCGGGCGCCGAATGGGTCCGCTCGATCGCCGAAAGCGATCCGAAGGCGCGGATCGCCCTGGTCGGCGCCTCGCTCGACGAGGCGCGCGCCGTGATGGTCGAAGGCGACAGCGGGCTGCTGGCGATCGCCTCGCCCAAGCGGCGTCCGGCGTTCGAACCTTCGCGCCGCCTGCTGCGCTGGGCCGGCGGGGCCGAGGCGCGCCTCTATTCGGCAGCCGAGCCCGAAAGCCTGCGAGGGCCGCAGCACAGCCATGCCTGGTGCGACGAAATCGGCAAATGGCACCAGGCGGCGAACCGCGGAGTGCGCGTGTGGGACAATCTCATGCTGGGCCTGCGGCTGGGCGATCAGCCGCAAGTCGCGGCCACGACCACCCCGCGCGCGGTCCCGCTCGTGCAGCGGCTGCTGACCGACGGCGATTTCGTCACCACGCGCGGGACGATGAAGGAGAATGCCCGCAATCTGCCGGAGGCGTTCATCGCCGCAGTCGAGAACCGCTTTTCCGGAACCCTGCTGGGGCGGCAGGAACTCGACGGCGAGCTGCTGACCGAAGTTGACGGCGCACTGTGGAGCCGGGCGCTGCTCGAACAGTGCCGCGACGAGACCGCGGACGAAGGGGACCTTCGCCGCGTGGTCGTGGGGGTCGATCCCCCGGCCGGCATGGAGGGCGACGCCTGCGGGATCGTCGTCGCGGGGCTGGCGCCGGGCGACGGGCTCCGCCAGCGCGGCGTGGTGCTGGCCGACTGCTCGATCGAACGGCCGAGCCCCGAGCGCTGGGCGCGCGCCGTGGCCGAGGCGGCGCGCGCATGGCGGGCCGACCGGGTGGTGGCCGAGGCCAACCAGGGGGGCGCGATGGTCGCCAGCGTGCTGCGCGCTGCGGACGTCTCGCTGCCATTGAAGCTGGTCCACGCCAGCCGCGGCAAGGCGGCCCGCGCCGAACCGGTCGCCGCGCTCTACGAGAGCGGCCGGGTGCGCCATGCGGGCCTGTTCCCGCAGCTCGAGGACCAGATGTGCGGCCTGATGGCCGGCGGCTGTTACCAAGGCCCGGGCCGGTCACCGGACCGCGCCGACGCGCTGGTCTGGGCGCTGAGCGAGCTGATGCTCGGCACCGCAAAGCGACCGCGGGTTTCGGTGATTTGAAACTTTGCGCGAGTCCCCGCGCAGGCGGGGACCTCAGGCCGCTGACGCTCTGCCCGATAGCCTGAGGCCCCCGCCTGCGCGGGGGCTCGTGTGTTTTTCAGTCCTCCCCATCGACTTGCGATGGGGAGGATTTCTGTTTTGCGAAAGGTAACCCCATGTCCTTCCTCACCTCCATCGCTTCCGCCTTCAAGGGCGGGAGCCAGGCCCGCGTGCCGCTTGCGCGCGGGTTCGTTTCGCCGTGGGCGCTGGCGTTCGAGGGCGGCGGCGTGCCACCGTACGAATATACGCGCAGCGTGCGGCGGGCCTATCTCGACAATCCGGTGGCGCAGCGCAGCGTGCGGATCGTGGCCGAGGGGGTCGGCAGCGCGCCGCTCCAGCCGACCGATCCCGCGCTCGAGGCGCTGGTCGCGGCGACGAGCGCGGGGCAGGCGCTGGTCGAGACCGTGGCAGCGCATCTGCTGCTGCACGGCAATGCCTATGTCCAGGTGATGAAGGACGCCGCCGGCCGGCCGGTCGAGCTGTTCGCGCTCAGGCCCGAGCGGGTCGCGGTCGTGGCGGGGGAGGACGGCTGGCCGTCCGCCTATGCCTATCGCCTCGCCGAGCGGACGCTGACGATCCCGGTCGAGGACGAGGCGGGCTGGCCGAACCTGATCCACTTGCGCGGCTTCCATCCGGGCGACGACCACTACGGCGCCGGCGCGCTGGCGGCGGCCGAGCAGGCCGTGGCGATCCACAACGCGGCGAGCGCGTGGAACCGGTCGCTGCTCGAGAATGCCGCGCGGCCCTCGGGCGCGCTGGTGTTCGAGGCGGACGACGGCGGCGGGCTGACCGGCGAGCAGTTCGAGCGGCTGAAGGACGAGCTCGCCGCAGGGTTCCAGGGGCAGACCAATGCCGGGCGGCCGATGCTGCTCGAAGGCGGGCTCAAGTGGCAGGCCATGGCGCTCTCGCCGGCGGACATGGACTTCGCCACGCTCAAGGCCGCGGCGGCGCGCGACATCGCGCTCGCCTTCGGGGTGCCGCCGATGCTGCTCGGGCTGCCGGGCGACAATACCTACGCCAACTACCGCGAGGCCAACCGCGCGCTGTGGCGGCTGACGCTGCTGCCGCTGGCGGGCAAGATTCTCGCCGGCCTGCGCGAAGGGCTGGAGCCGTGGTTCCCCGATGCGGCGCTGGCCGTCGATCTCGACCGGGTCCCGGCGCTGGCCGAGGACCGCGAGAAGCTGTGGACGCAGGTTTCCGCCGCCGAGTTCCTCTCGGCCGACGAGAAGCGCGCGATCCTCGGACTGGAGTAAGCGAAATGGACAGAACCGACATGATCGCCCGGCTGATGGCCGAGGCGAAGCAGGGCGGCTGCGAGCTGGTGACGCTGCGCGCGATCGTCGAGGAAGCGACCGACCTCGGCGCCGATCGCGCGCTCCAGCGCACCGGCCTCGCCGATCCCGACGCGCGCGACGATCTGGGCGAGCTGCGCGAGCTGCTCCAGGCCTGGCGCGACGCCAAGGCGAGCGTGTGGCGCGCGGCGCTGGCCTGGCTCGTGCGCGGCATGCTGGCGCTGGTGCTGATCGGCATTGCCGTGCGGCTGGGCGTGACCGAGGTGCTGCGGTGACGCGGCTGGCCGGCTACGCGGCGCTGTTCGACCGCGCCGACGCCAGCCGCGACACGATCCGGCGCGGCGCCTTCGCCCGCACATTGGCCGAGCGCCAGGGGCCGCTGCCGCTCTACTGGCAGCACCGGCCCGAGCAGCGGATCGGCTGGGTCGAGCGGATCGCGGAGGACGCGCGCGGCCTGCGCGTGATCGCTGCGCTCGACAACCCGGACGGCCGCGCCGCCGCCATGCTCCGCCGGCGCGCTGTGAGCGGCCTCAGCTTCGGCTACCGCGCGCGGGCCTTCCGGCACGAGCCCGAGGGGCGCGTGCTGGAGGACATCGAGGTGTTCGAAATCAGCCTCGTGACCCACCCCCTGCAACACGCGGCGCGGGTGCATCTTGTTTGTTAGCCTCAAGCGCCGGCGGCCGCATCCGCGGCCTTGGCTATCCTCGCGCCTGACGGCGCTGCGGGCGGCCGGTCGGCCTTGCGGTCCCTTCGCGACCGAGATTCCACACCTCCAATAATCTTTCCCGAGTCCCCGCGGAGGCGGGGATCTCGTGCCGCTTGCGCTCCGCCAACCGCCTGAGACCCCCGCCTTCGCGGGGGCCCACACTTTTACCCCCCGAAGAAAGGTGAATGCCCATGGATATGCCCGTAACCGACACCACTCCCGCCGATCCGCTCGAGGAGAGCTTCGACCTGGTCGCGCGGCAGGAGAAGACCGAAACCGAGGTCGCCGCGCTGCGCGCCGATGTCGACACGGTGAAGACCCGCCTCGACCGGATCGCCCGCGCGGCGCAGCGGCCGGCCCTCACCGGCGCGTCCGGCAGTCCCGAAGTGAAAGGCTTCGTCGATGGCTACTTGCGCCGCGGCTCGACGGCCGAGGTCAAGTCGCTCTCGGTCGGCGTGCCGGCCGACGGCGGCTATGCCGTGCCGCGCGAGATCGACGCGGCGATCGCCCGCGCGCTGACCGAGATCAGCCCGATCCGCGCCATCGCGCAAGTCGTGCAGACCGGCACGAGCGGCTACCGCAAGCTGGTCAGTACCGGCGGCACCGCCTCCGGCTGGGTCAGCGAAACCGCCGCGCGGCCCGAGACCGACACGCCCCAGTTCACCGAAATCGCCCCGCCCACCGGCGAGCTCTACGCCAACCCGGCGGCGAGCCAGGCGATGCTCGACGACGCGGCCTTCGACGTGGAGGCCTGGCTGGCGAGCGAGATCGCGATGGAGTTCGCCCGGGCGGAAGGCGCCGCCTTCGTGAGCGGCACCGGCGCGAACCAGCCTGCGGGCTTCCTCGCCGCGCCCTCCTCCGCCGCCGACGACGGCGCGCGGACCTTCGGCACGCTGCAGCACATCGGCAGCGGCGATGCGGCGGGCCTCGGCAGCGATCCCGACCTGGCGCTGATCGTGCTGGTTCACACGCTCAAGGCCGGGCACCGGCAGGGCGCGAGCTTCGTGATGAACTCCTCGACCCTGGCCGAAGTGCGCAAGCTCAAGACCAGCGAGGGCACGTTCCTGTGGCAGCCCGGACTGGTCGAGGGCCAGCCGGACCGCCTGCTCGGCTACCCGGTGATCGAGGCGGAGGACATGCCCGGCATCGCGGCCGGCGCCTGCCCGATCGCCTTCGGCAACTTCCGCGCCGGCTATCTGATCGCCGAACGCAGTGCCACGCAGATCCTGCGCGATCCGTTCACCAACAAGCCTTTCGTCCACTTCTACGCGACCAAGCGCGTGGGCGGGCAAGTGCTCGATTCGAACGCGATCAAGCTGCTGAAGATCGAGGGGTAGAGAGTCTTGGTTCCGCACCCGCATCCGCGGGTGCGATTTCCTCGCGCCTTACGGCGCTGCGGGCGCGCGGTCGCGCTTGCGGGGCTGCCTACGCAGCCCCGAGCTTTCTCGACCAATGAGGGCCTGGAAAGGTCCGGTCCGCGACCAGCGGACCGCAAGGCCGGAAGCGTAGTCGAAGACGCAGCTGGCCGAAGGCCACCTGCACGGCCGCCCGCAGCGCCGAAGGCGCGAGGATAGCCAAGGGGCCGGATGGCCCCGCCGGCGCCTGAGGCTCAAACAAAAAAGGGGGAGTTCGCATGAAGCGGACCATATTGACGCCGCCCGATCTGGCGGGCGCCGCGCTCGCCGACCTCAAGCGGTGGCTGGCGATTACCGCCTCGGCGGAAGATGCCTCGCTCGCCGCGCTGCTGGGCGCGGGGGTCGAGGCGTGCGAGGCTTTCACCGGGGCCATGCCGCTCGAAGCCACCTGCGAGGAGATCCTTCCCGCCAGCCGCGAGTGGCAGGCGCTCGCGACCCGGCCGGTTCAGGCGATCGTCGGCATAGAGGGCATTCCGGCCGAGGGCCCGCGTTTTGCGCTGGCGGCGGATGCCTACGAAATCGAACTCGACGCCGACGGGACCGGGCGGGTGCGCCTGCTGCGGCAGGGCGCGGAGGGGCGGATCGCGGTGCGCTTCGCCGCGGGCCTTGCGCCGGGGTGGGACACGCTGCCCGGCGGGCTGCGGCATGGGATCGTCCGCCTCGCGGCCGAGCTTTACCGCGCGCGCGACGGAGGCGCGGCGGCGGCCCTGCCCTCGGCCGTGACCGCGCTGTGGCGGCCGTGGCGCCGGATGCGGCTGACATGATCGAGGCCGAAGCCCGCCCGCCGCTCGCCGCCCTCGCCGCGCGGATCGCCCGCAAGGCCGCGCGGCTTGCCGAAGCGCGCGTGGAGAACGGCGTCCGCGCCCGCCGGCGCGATCCTGGCCGCTGGCGCAGCGCGCGCCTGCTCTGGCCCACTTTCGCGGAGGACTGACCAATGGAACATGCCTTGCGCGCCGCGCTGGTCGCCTGGCTGCGCGGCGGTCCCGCCCCGCTGGGCACCCTCAACGCGGTCGAGGAGGAAGCGCCGCTGCGCGCCAGCCCGCCCTGGCTCGGCATCGCCGCGAGCGCCAGCGCCGACTGGAGCACCAAGGACCGCACGGGCCGCGAGATCCGCGTGGCGCTCGAGCTTCATACGCGGGGCGACGACCCGGCGGCGGACGGCGCGTTGACCGGCGCGATCGAACGCCGGATCGCGGCGCTGCCGCGGCAGCAGGCGGGCTTCGCGATCGCCTCGACGCTCTTCCTGCGCGCCCGCGCCGAGCGCCGCGCCAACAACCGCCGCGGCGTGCTGCTGGAATACCGGTTCAGGTGTCTGGCGAGCTGACTCCCCTCCCGCTTGCGGGAGGGGCGCGAGACTTGGGCCTGCGCAGCAGGCTCTAGTCGCAGCGGGGTGGGCCGGACCAGGCCGCAAAATCAGAGCGGGCCCACCCCCAACCCCTCCCGCAAGCGGGAGGGGAGACTTGTTTCCCATTTTTTGGAGATCACCCATGACAGCCCAGAAAGGCTCCGCCTTCCTTCTCAAGATCGGGCGCGATGCCCAGGGATCGGGGCAGCCGCCCGCCTACACGACCGTCGCCGGTCTCAGGACCACGCAGATGTCGATCAACGGGGACACCGTGGTCGTCACGCACAAGGACAGCGGCGGCTGGCGCGAGTTGCTGTCGGGCGCGGGGACGCGGTCGGTTTCGGTGTCAGCGAGCGGAATCTTTCTCGCCAGCGAGGCCGAAGCGGCCGTGCGCGCGCACGCGCTGGCCGGGACGATCGACGACTACGAGCTCTCGTTCGAGGACGGCGAGCGGCTTCGCGGCCGGTTCCTGGTTCAGCGGCTCGACTACGCCGGGGATTTCAACGGCGAGCGGACCTACACGCTGCAGCTCGAAAGCTCTGGCGCGGTGGTGCCGGCATGACCCGCGCTCAAGTAGCCGCAGGCGGTAGCGCGACAATCATACCTGCGAATCCGCATCGCGGCGAGGCCACGCTTGTGATCGCCGGCCAGCCGCAGGTGCTGCGGCCGAGCTTTTCGGCGCTGATCGCGGCCGAGGAGGAGCTGGGCCCGCTGTTCGCGTTGGTCGAGCGAGCGGGCGAAGGACGGCTGGCGCTGTCGGAGATGACCGCGCTGTTCTGGCACTGCCTTGCCGATCGCGGTGCGTTGACGCATGCGCAAGTGGGCGAAGCGGTGATGCAACAGGGCCTCGCCGCCTGCGCGAAACCGCTGCGCGCGCTGCTGGGACAGATCCTCCAGGGGTCGGGCTAGATGGGCGGATCAACCCCCTCCCGCCTGCGGGAGGGGCGCGAGACTTGGGCTTGCAAAGCAAGTCCTAGTCGCAGCGGGGTGGGCCTCGGCGAAGCGCAGAATGAGGTCGGGCCCACCCCCTGCCCCTCCCGCAAGCGGGAGGGGAGATTGTCGTTCGGTCTCGCCTCCCTCGCCCTCGCAGCGCTTGCGGCGCGGGCGCTCGGCTGGCGGCCGGAGGAGTTCTGGAGGGCGACGCCGGCCGAGCTGGCGGCGAGCCTCGCCGATCCCGCCGGCGCGCCCGCTATTCCGACGCGGGCCGAGATCGAACGCATGCTGGAGCGCGAAACCGATGGATGACGTGGAGGAAATGCTGATCGAGGTGCGCGCGGGCACGCAGGGCTTCGCCGCCGACATCGCCGAAATGCGAGGGGCGTTCGACTCCACGCTGGTTGCGGGCTTTCGCGATGCGGGGTCGATCCTCGAACGCGGGCTGCTGTCGGCGATCCGCCGGGGGACCCTCGGCTTCGACGACCTGCGGCGCGTGGCACTGAGCGCGATCGACCAGATCGCGGCGCAATCGCTGCGGCTGGGGTTCGACGAACTGTTCGGTGGGATCGGGCGGCAGGGCGGCGGCCTCGGCGGCATGTTGGGAGGATTGGTCGGCGCGCTGTTCGGCTTGCCCGGCCGCGCGACCGGCGGGCCCGTCTCGCCCGGGCGCGGCTATCTCGTCGGCGAGCGCGGGCCCGAGCTGTTCGTGCCGACCAGCGCGGGCCGGGTCGAGCCGTCGCTGCCGCCCGCACTGGCGCGCGAGGTGCGCGTTTCGATCAATCTCGCCCCGCAGCGCGGCGCCGATGCGCCGGTCGCTCTGCAACGCTCCAGCCGGCAAGTCGCCAGTGCGGTGCGGCGGGCGTTGTTTGTTTAACCCTCAAGCGCCGGGTGCGGCCCGTCGGCGCCTAAGGAGAAGATTATGCCTTTCTGGCTCGCCCGCGAACGCCGCGGGCAGGATCGTGACTGGATTCAGCGGTTCGATCCGCGGTTCTGGACGGTCGACTTCCCGCGCCCGATGATGGCGGCGGTGCTCGCCACCGGGCCCGACAGCCTGCGGATCGAGTGCGAGTTCCTGCACCAGGGCGAGCTTGCCGGGCTAATCTGGGCGAGCGAGGACAGGCTCGACCATCCGCTGCTCGCCTATGCGGCGGACCGGGATTATTCGCATACCGTCCTGCGCTTCCGCTGGACCTCGCCGACGCTGACCCCGCTCGATCAGGCGAACGGGCCGACGCTGACGATCGAGGGGCGCGACGCGGCCGGCAATCCGCGCACCTGGTACGTGCGGCTGTGGAACTATGCCAGCGGAAGCCCGACCGACGCGCTGATCGAGCTGCCGTTCTCCGCGCTCGAGAGCGGCTGGGCGCTGCCGGGCGAGCCGATCCATCCCGGCGATATCGACCGCATGTTCATCTCGCTCGTGCCGCCGGGCCATGTGCCGGGCAGCACGGCGCCGCTTCCGGAGCGCGTCAACGGCCATGTCGAGCTGACGGACATCGTCTGCGAGGGCAGCCGCGCGATGCTGGAGATCGGGGACGCCATGCTGCCGCCCCACGGCGAGCGCATGGCGACCGCCTACGACGACCTCTACAACCAGACGCCCGCGCGCCTGCTGCGCAATGTCCGCGGCCTCGGCTATCGCGGCACGATCCTGCACTATCTCGGCATGAGCCATTTCCCGCGGCTGCGCGCGGAAGGCGGCGCACTGCCGGTCGAGCGGCCGGCGGCGATCGCCCGGCCGGCGCTGCTGTGGCACCGCGCGTTCTTCGAGCTTTGCCGCGCGTGGGGTTACGACACGATCGTCTCCCTCTCCTACGAGCTGCTGGCCGAGCATTGCCCGGAAGAATGGCAGCAGCGGGCGCACGACGGCACGCCCTCGCGGACCGGATGGGACCCGCCCTCCGCCCTGCTCTCCCCCGCGAATGCGGAGGCGATGGCCTGGCTGCAGTCGGTCGCCGTGCAGTTCACGGCATTGCAGGAGCATTGCGGGCTGCCGGTGCGCTTCCAGATCGGGGAGCCGTGGTGGTGGACCGTTCCGGCGAGCGGGGCGCCGTGCCTCTACGACCACGCCGCGCGCGCGGCGTTCGGCGGCGCGCCGCCGGTGTTCGCGGACAAGCGCGCGCCGCGGGATGTGGGGCCGACCGCGCGGCTCGATGGGGCGGGCGCGCGGCTCGCGCAGTCGACC
>JAPSJS010000063.1 GCA_031178065.1 Altererythrobacter sp. | reverse complement strand
TCCCCGGCCCTCTCCCCTGAAGGGGAGAGGGAGTTCGAATGCCACTCTACCACACCGACGATCAGGCGATGCTTTCCGACACCGTCGGCCAGTTTATGGCCGAGGAAGGCGCGATCGCGAAGCATCTCCGCCACTGGCGCGACCGCAACTGCAAGGACGGCTTCGGCCATGCACTTTGGAAGCAGTTCGCCGAAATGGGCTTCACCGGCATTCTCGTGGGCGAGGACGACGGTGGGCTCGGCATGGGCCATGTCGAGGCGGGAATCGTGCTCGAGGAGATCGGCCGCAATCTCACGCCGTCGCCTTTCCTGACGAGCGCAGTGCTCGCCGGCACTGCGCTCCAGCATGGCAGCGACGACCTGCGCCGGCGCTGGCTGCCGGGGCTCGTCTCGGGCGAGAGCGTGTTCGCGGTCGCGATCGACGAGGGCGCCAAGCACCGGCCGGAGCGGATCAGGACCCGGGCCGAGAAGTCGGGCAACGGCTTCCGCCTGTCGGGCCGCAAGGACTTCGTCGTCTACGGCGGCAGCGCGGACATGATCGTCGTCGCCGCGCGTACGTCCGGGGCGGAGGACGACGCGGAAGGCATCACGCTGTTCGCCGTGCCGAAGGACGTCGCAGGCATGAGCCACGATGCCGTGCGCCTCGTCGACAGCTCGATGGCGACGCACACCACCTTCGACAATGTCGAACTCGACGGGGACGCCGTGATCGGCGAAGTGGATGGCGGGCGCGAGGTCCTGAACAAGGTGCTGATGGCCGGCCGTGTCGGCGCGGCGGCCGAAGGCGTCGGTGTCGCGCGCGGGGCGATGGACATGACGGTCGATTACCTCAAGCAGCGCAAGCAGTTTGGAAAGCTGATCGGCGAGTTCCAGGCGCTCCAGCACCGGGCGGCGCACCTCTATTCCGAAGTCGAGATCGCCCGCGCCGTCACGATCAAGGCGCAGCAGCTCCTTGATGCCGGAAGCGAGAAGGCGGACCTGATGGCCTCGGTCGCCAAGGCCAAGGTCGGCAAGGCGGCGGGCCTCGCGGTCAAGGAAGGCGTGCAGATGCACGGCGGCATCGGCATGACCGACGAGTACGACATCGGCCTCTACATGAAGCGCGACCGCGTGCTGGCGGAGTTCATGGGCGACGTCTACTACCACGCCGGCCGCGTGGCGGAGATGAGCGGCTATTGATATTCTCCCCTCCCGCCTGCGGGAGGGGCTGGGGGTGGGTATGGGCCGACAGGCCCACCCCGCTGCGACTAGGCGCCGCTTGGGCGCCGCCAAGTCTCGCTCCCCTCCCGCAGGCGGGAGGGGCAACTGGAGAAACTGCATGACCCTCAACGACCTCTTCAGCCTCGAAGGCCGGATCGCACTCGTGACCGGCGGCAGCCGCGGGATCGGGCGGATGATCGTCGAGGGCTTCCTCGCCGCCGGGATCGAGCGGGTCTACATCACCGCGCGCAAGATCGACGAGATCGAGGCGACCTGCCAGGAACTTGGCGAGAAAGTCGTCGGCATCCAGGGCGACATCTCGACGATGGAGGGGATCGAGGCGCTGGTCGAGGAGATCTCCGCCCGCGAGAGCCGGCTGGACATTCTGATCAACAACGCCGGCGCCGCATGGGGCGCGGACTATATCGAGTTCCCGGAAAGCGGCTGGGACAAGGTCATGGACCTCAACGTAAAGACGCCGTTCTTCCTGACGCAGAAGCTTCACAAACTGCTCACGGCGGCAGCGAGCCCGGAGCGGCCCGCCAAGGTGATCAACATCACCTCGGTCGACGGGCAGCGGGTGAACCCGTGGGAGACCTACTCCTACCAGGCGTCCAAGGCGGCGCTGATCCACCTCACGCGCCGCATGGCCGCACGGCTGGTGAAGGACCACATCTACGTCACCAGCCTCGCGCCGGGCGCTTTCCCCTCCAGCATGAACCGCGCCGCGCGCGACCAGGAGGAGAAGTCGGCCGCGGGCATTCCCAGCAAGCGGGTCGGCGACAAGTTCGACATGGGCGGCACCGCCGTCTATCTCGCGAGCCGCGCGGGCGACTACACGATCGGCGAGACGCTGACCGTCGACGGCGGCATCGTCAACGCGCACCTGCCGACCCACTTCGCCGAGCCGGCTTGATTGCAAGCATCCCCGGCCTCGCCATGCGAGGCGCTGGGAGGGCTAGGCCATCAATTCCCGCACGAAGCCGATCAACCCGGTCTGGCGCGCGCGCTTCATGCGTTCGGCCTGAAGGATCGCGCGGACTTTCTCGAAGCAGACCTGCACATCGTCGTTGACCACGACGTAGTCGTAGCCGTCCCAGTGGCTGATCTCGGCCCGGGCGCGTTCCATGCGGCCGTCGATCACGTCCTTGCTGTCGGTGCCGCGGTTCTGAAGCCGGCGGTGCAGTTCATCGAGGCTGGGCGGCAGGATGAACACCCGCGCCACGTCCTGCTCGTCCTTCTGGTAGAGCTGCTGGGTGCCCTGCCAGTCGATGTCGAACAGGAAGTCCTGCCCTTCTTTCAGCCCGGCGCGGATATGCCCCTTGGGCGTGCCGTAGCGGTAGCCGAACACCGGGGCCCACTCGTAGAAATCGTCTTCCTCGATCATCCGGTCGAACTCGGGATCGTCGACGAAGTGGTAGTGCACGCCGTCGATCTCGCCCGGGCGCTTCGGCCGCGTAGTAGCCGAGACCGAGAGGCAGATCTCGTCGTCGGCCTCGAGCAGCATACGCGAGATCGTGGTCTTGCCCGCGCCCGAGGGCGAGGAGAGGATGAACATCAGTCCGCGGCGGTGAAGAGTGTCCTGGTCGGCCATGCGCGCTCATGCGCCGAGCGACCGCGCGAAATCAAGCCCCGCGGTGGCCGCGCCGCGCGAGGCTATTCCTGCTGTGCCTTCGCGCGCAGCTTCCTGTCGCCCTCGCGCTTTGCAGCGCGGCGCGACTGGCGGCGGTCGAGCAGTGCCTTCGCCAGTATGCCGCCGCCGACCACGATCGCGCCCGGCACCGAGCGTGTCGCCACGCGTGCGACGGCGTAGGACGCGAGTGTCTGCACCATGGAGCGATTTTCCACGATCTCCTTGGCGGTCGACTTGCCGTAGCGATTGCGCAGCAGGCCTTTCTCGAGCCCGAGACGGAGAACCCTGCCGCCGCTACGCAGCAGGATGTCATGGATCAGCAGGTTGGTCGCGGGATTGGGGCTGGGGCCGGCCACGTCCCGGCCGCCGGGGGTGAGCTTGTCACCTGCCTCGTCGATCGTGCCGGCGATTCTGTCCGATGCCGAGTTTCCGGCTTTGCCCTTCGATTTCGCCATCGTTCGCCCCTCGATCCGCGGCGGGCGCAAGGCCGGCCGGATTACTTCTTGCGGCCGAAATCGACCGTGACGACGTTAGAGCCGTCTTCATCCTCGGAAACGACCGGGCCTTCGCCGTGTTCCGGCGCATCGTTCTCGGCATCGTCGTGCGCCTCGGGCGCCATGTCGGCGACGCTGGCCTGGAACTGCAGCCCGAAATCGACCGCAGGGTCGACGAAGGCGGTGATCGCGGCGAAGGGGATTTCCAGCTTGGACGGAACCTGATTGAAGCTGAGGCCGACGCTGAAGCCGTCTTCCCGCACCTTCAGGTCCCAGAACTTGTTCTGGAGCACGATCGTCATTTCGTCCGGAAACCGCTCGCGCAGGTGGGCGGGGATCGCAACGCCCGGCGCGTGGGTCTTGAAGGTGATGTAGAAGTGGTGGTTTCCAGGCAGGTCGCCGCCTGTCCCCTCGATCTCGCCGAGCACGCGGCCGACCACGGCGCGCAGCGCTTCCTGCACGATCTCGTCGTAGGGGATCAGGCTATCGGGCGTATCGTCGCTCATATGCCCGCTTGGTGAAGCCGCTTCGCGCGCCGGTCAAGCGCCAATGCTTGCGCCGTGCCCAGCCTTGCGTATAGCGCCGCACCTATGCGCACCGGCAGGATCGAGCGAAAGACCGCGGAAACCGCGATCGAAGTCGAGGTCAACCTCGACGGGACCGGCACCTATGCGGTGTCGACGGGGATCGGATTCCTCGACCACATGGTCGAGCAGTTCTCCCGCCACTCGCTGATCGACGTGACGATGAGGGTCGCGGGCGACCTGCACGTTGACCAGCACCACACGACTGAAGACAGCGCGATCGCGCTCGGGCAGGCGCTCGCCGAGGCGCTCGGCGACAAAGGCGGGATCGGCCGCTACGGCCAGGCCTACTCGCCGATGGACGAGACGCTGGCGCGGGTCGCGCTGGATATTTCCGGGCGGCCCTATCTCGTCTGGCGCGCAGGCTTCTCGCAGACGCGGCTCGGCGAATGGGACACCGAGTTGATCGAGCACTGGTTCCACTCGGTCGCCCAGGCGGCCGGGATCACGCTCCATGTCGAGCTGCTCTACGGCAGCAACAACCACCACATCTGCGAGGCGATCTACAAAGGTTTCGCCCGCGCCATGCGCCAGGCGGTGGAGATCGATCCGCGCAAGGGCGGCACCGTGCCGAGCACGAAGGGCATGCTCGGTGGCTGAGAGGACCGCGCTGATCGATTACGGCGCCGGCAATCTCCACTCGGTCGAAAACGCGCTTCGCACGGTCGGCGCCTCGGTGGACGTAACCGCCGATCCCGATACGGTGCGCACGGCGGACCGTATCGTCCTCCCCGGCGTCGGCTCGTTCCGCGCCTGTGCGGAAGGGCTGCGCTCGATCCCGGGGCTGGTCGAGGCGATGGAAGAGCGGGTCGAGGTCGGCGGCGCCCCGTTCCTCGGAGTCTGCGTCGGCATGCAACTGCTGGCCGACCGCGGGCTGGAGCATGGGACGACGCCGGGCCTCGGCTGGATCGCGGGCGAGGTGCGCGCGATCGAGCAGACCGACCCCGCGATCAAGGTGCCGCACATGGGTTGGAACGATGTCGCGCTTACCGCGCACGCCGGCCCGGTGCTGGAGGCGGGCGAGGCCTATTTTCTCCACTCCTTCCATTTCGCGGCGGAGAACCCGGCCGACATTGCCGCGATGACCGATCACGGCGGTGGTCTCGTCGCCGCGGTCGCGCGCGGCAACGTGCTGGGCGTCCAGTTCCATCCGGAGAAAAGTCAGGCGTACGGCCTCGCGCTGCTCGCGCGCTTTCTGGAGTGGCGCCCATGATCGTTTTCCCCGCAATCGACCTCAAGGGTGGCCAGGTCGTACGCCTTGCCGAAGGCGATATGGCGCGCGCCACGGTCTATGGCGACGATCCCGCGGCGCAGGCTCTGCTGTTCGCCGAGGCCGGGGCGGAGCATCTGCACGTCGTCGACCTCGACGGCTCGTTCGCCGGCAAGGCGGAGAACCGCGAGGCGGTCGAGGCGATCGTCGCGGCTTTCCCCGGCTACGTCCAGCTTGGCGGCGGCATCCGTACGCGAGAAGCGGTGGAGGGCTGGTTCGATCTCGGCGTCGCGCGGATCGTGATGGGCACGGCGGCGCTCAAGGACCCGCAGTTCGTCAAGGACATGGCGCGCGAGTTCGAGGGTGGGATCGTCGTGGCGGTCGATGCGAAGGACGGCATGGTCGCGACCGAAGGCTGGGCCGAAGTGTCCGACGTGCCGGTGGCGGATCTTGCGCGCCGGTTCGAGGATGCAGGTGTCGCCAGCGTGCTGTTCACCGACATCGGGCGCGACGGGCTGCTCAAGGGCTGCAACATCGATTCGACGGTCGACCTTGCGCGCCGGGTCGATATCCCGGTCATCGCCAGCGGCGGGGTGAAGGGACTCGACGACATCCACCTCCTCGCGCTCCACGCGAAGAGCCTTGAAGGAAGTGGGGGGATCGAGGGTGTGATCACCGGCCGCGCGCTCTACGACGGGCGGCTCGATCTGGCGACGGCGATTGCCATGGCGGCGCGGACGTGACCGTCCGCATTCGCGTCATCCCCTGTCTCGACGTGGCCGATGGCCGCGTGGTCAAGGGCGTCAACTTCGTCGATCTCAAGGACGCCGGGGACCCGGTCGAGCAGGCGCAGGCCTACGACGCCGCCGGGGCGGACGAGCTGTGCTTCCTCGACATCTCGGCCAGCCACGAAGGGCGCGGCACGCTCCTCGACATCGTGCGGCGCACGGCGGCGGTGTGCTTCATGCCTTTCACCGTCGGCGGCGGGGTGCGCACCGCCGAGGATGCGCGCGCGCTGCTGCTGGCGGGTGCGGACAAAGTCGCGGTCAACAGCGCGGCCGTCGCGCGGCCTGAAGTTGTGGGGGAAATCGCGGTGCGCTTCGGCAGCCAGTGCTGCGTCGCCTCGGTCGATGCGCGGCGCATCGGCGAGGACAAGTGGGAGGTCTTCACCCACGGCGGGCGCCGGGCGACCGGAATAGACGCGGTCGCGCACGCGGTCCGGCTGGCGGAACTCGGCGCGGGCGAATTGCTCGTCACTTCGATGGATGGCGACGGCACCCAGGCCGGTTACGACCTCGCACTGACCCGCGCGATTGCCGATGCCGTGCCCGTGCCGGTGGTCGCCAGCGGCGGTGTGGGCACACTGCAGCATCTGGTCGAAGGTGTCACCGAAGGGCACGCGAGCGCGGTTCTGGCCGCCTCGATCTTCCACTTCGGTACGCACACGATCGCCGAGGCGCACGACGCATTGCGCGCCGCCGGCCTGCCGGCACGCGGTTAATTCGGTCCCTTCTGCAAGTACCAATCCGGGACGGCGATGAAGCTTGGCTTGCGACCGAGACAAATTCGGCGTCAGGCGAACAGGACCATGCGAGCACTCCCGATCCTTCTCCTTTGCATCGCCGCTCCCGCCCAAGCGGCGGGAACGCCGCTGCCCGAGCCATCGAGCCTCGCGCTGTTCGGGCTCGGCCTCGCCGGCCTCGTGATCGGCCGGCGCATGGCGGCAAAGCGCAAGGCGCCCGACAAGGATTGACCGCGCCGCGCGCCGTCCGCATGAGGCGGCGCATGGACACGCTCTCGCGCCTCGAAGACATTATCGCCGAGCGCCG
The DNA here is from genome assembly GCA_031178065.1 of Altererythrobacter sp. Taxonomy (GTDB): domain Bacteria; phylum Pseudomonadota; class Alphaproteobacteria; order Sphingomonadales; family Sphingomonadaceae; genus Pelagerythrobacter. The sequence goes on along the minus strand of JAPSJS010000063.1, from coordinate 8,175 downwards.
AAAGGCCGATCCGCAGTCGAGCTACGTTGCACAGCTCCACGCCCGCGGCCTGCCGGTGATCGCGCGCAAGGTGGGCGAGGAAGCGGTCGAAGCCGCCGTGGCCGCGCTGGCCGGAGAGCGCGAGGAACTGATCGGTGAAGCGGCCGACCTGATTTTCCACCTCATGGTCCTGCTCTCCGCCAAGGACATCCCGCTCGCCGAAGTGCTGACGGAGCTCGACCGGCGCGAGGGCGTTTCGGGACTGGATGAGAAGGCTTCAAGGAGCGAGTGATGCCGATCGACGCGACGCAGCCCTACGACGACGACAACATCTTCGCGAAGATCCTGCGCGGCGAGATCCCCTCGACCACGGTCTACGAGGACGAGTGGGCTTACGCATTCGAGGACATCAATCCGCAGGCTAAGGTCCACACGCTGGTGATCCCCAAGGGCCGCTATGTGAGCTGGGACGATTTCTCCGCGCAGGCGAGTGCGGAAGAGATCGCCGGCTTCGTCCGCGCCGTCGGCAGGATCGCGCGCGAGAAGGGGCTGGTCGAGCCGGGATACCGCCTGCTGGCCAATCTCGGGCAGCACGGCGGGCAGGAAGTGCCGCACCTCCATGTCCACCTGTTCGGCGGCGAGCCCCTCGGGCGGATGATCGCGAAATAGCCACGACTGGCAGTTTCAGTTGCTTGGCGACTCGGCGATCAGCTAAGGCCCCCGCGATCATGACCACGCGTCCTGTCCCCCCCGGCGGCCTGATCGATGGCACGCGCCATCTCTACGCCGTGCGCGTCTATTACGAGGATACGGACCTTTCCGGCGTGACCTATCATGCGAACTATCTGCGCTGGTTCGAGCGGGCCCGGTCCGACCTGCTGCGGCTGCTCGGGATCGACCAGCGCGCCGCGGTCGAGACGGGCCAGGGCGCCTATGCGGTTGCCGATCTGTCGATCCGCTATCTCCGCCCCGCGCGGCTCGACGACGATGTTGTGATCGAAACGCGCTGCACCGAGATGCGCTCGGCAAGCTGCCGGATGCATCAGCGCGCGCTGCGCGGCGACGAACTCCTTACCGAGGCGGAACTGAGAGTCGGCTTCGTCGCGCCCGACGGGCGCCCGCGTCGGCAGCCGCCCGCCTGGCGTGAAGCTTTCAAACCCCTCCTCCCCATCGAAGAAGAAGCTCTATGATCCTGACGCAACTCGCGGCGGCGACGCCGAACCGGCTCGATCCGGTACAATTGTTCCTCGATGCCGATATCGTCGTCCAGCTCGTCATGGTCGGGCTGCTCGCAGCGAGCATCTGGACCTGGATGATCATCGTTTCGTTCAGCATGCGGATGGGCGGGATCCGCCGCCGCGCTGCCGCGTTTGAGGCGGACTTCTGGCGGACGGACGATTTCGACGGCTTCATGCAGCAGCACGCCAAGCGCAACATTCCGATCGCGCGGATCGCCGGGGCCGGCATGTCCGAATGGCGCCGCTCGACGAAGGGCGGGGTCAAGGACCGCGAAGGTCTGCGCGAGCGTGTCGCGCTGGCGATGGAAGGCCAGGTCGCGGAGGAGGCGGACGAACTCGCCGCACGCCTCAACTTCCTCGCCACCGTGGGCTCGGTCGCGCCCTTCGTGGGCCTGTTCGGCACCGTCTGGGGCATCATGAACAGCTTCTTCCAGATCGGTGCGCAGGAATCGAGCTCGCTCGCGGTCGTCGCACCGGGCATTTCCGAGGCGCTGTTCGCCACCGCGATCGGCCTGTTCGCCGCCATCCCCGCAGTCATCGCCTATAACCGCTTCAGCCACGCGGTGAACGCGTTCGAGGCGCGGCTGCAGCGCTTCGCCGACCGCTTCCACGCCAGCCTGAGCCGCGAACTGGAGCGCTTGTAATGGCGATGGGTCTCGCCCGTTCCGGCAAGCGCGGACGCGGCAGCCGCCGCACGCCGATGGCGGAGATCAACGTCACTCCGCTGGTCGACGTCATGCTGGTGCTGCTGATCATTTTCATGGTTACCGCGCCGATGCTGACCGCCGGCGTGCCCGTCGACCTGCCCGACAGCCGCGCCAACGCGCTGCCGCAGGAGCCCGAGCAGATCACCGTTTCGATCGTCGGCGACGGCACGATCTATCTCGACCAAGCCGCGCTCGCGCCGGGCGAATTGCCGGACAGGCTGGCGAACATCGCACCGGGAGCGGACGGCAATCCGCCGCAAGTGACGCTGCGCGCCGACCGGTCGCTCGACTACGGCCGCGTCATGGCGGTCATGGGCGAATTGAACCGCGCGGGATTCAACCAGATCCAACTGGTCACGCACGGTTCAGTTTCGGCTCCATAGCCGGAGACATTGATGGCAGACATCGCTCTATCCCGTGAAGAGAGGCTGGGCCTCGGCGTTGCCGTGGTGCTGCACGCCGCCCTGGTGGCGGTGTTGCTGTTCCAGCCGCGGGCGGCGGATCCGCCGGAAATTCCCGAGCGGATGACGGTGAGCCTTGCAGAGGATGTGGGCCCGGTCGCCGAAGCGCCCGAACTCGTGGCCGAGAGCCGCGCGGCGATCGCCCCGACGCTGAGCGAAGAGCCCGCGCCCGCGCCGGCGGTAATCGAACCTCCACGCCCGGCCGAAGTCGAACGGCCGGCGCCGCCCGAGCGCCCGCGTCCGCGCGCGACGACCGCCCCGCGCCGCGAGGCGGAGCCGCGCCGCGAGCCGACGCCGCGCCGCACGAGCCAACCCGAGCAGCGACGCACCGAGCGCAGCGGCGGCAGCCGTGTCGGCAGCGACTTTCTCGCCGGATCGGGCTCGAGCACCACGACAGAGGAAACGCGCATTCCCGCAAGCCAGATCGGCGCGAGCGCGAAGGCTTCGATCATCCAGGCGATCATCCGCCAGATCAAACCGCACTGGTCCGCCCCGCAAGGCGTTGACGCCGACAAGCTGGTGTCCATCCTCTCGTTCCGCCTCAACGAGGACGGGAGCCTTTCGGGCGCGCCGCGCGTAGTGGACCAGTCGGGCATCACGCCGGCCAACCGGCCGCAGGCCGCGCTCCACGCCGAACGCGCCGTCCGCGCGGTCCAACTGGCGGCACCATTCGACTTGCCGCCCGAGTATTACAACGCCTGGAAGTCGATCGACGGCGCCAGATTCGACAGGAACCTTTCGCAATGAAACCGATCCTAGCCCTTCTGACTCTCGCCCTCTTTGCCGCGCCTGCCGCAGCGCAGGAGGCGCCGCCGCCTGCTTCGGCGGGCGATCTCGGCGCCCCCGTTCCCACCGTGGGCGAAGTCGAGACGATCGAACAGCAGGAAGGCGGCTTGACCTTCACCGTCACCGACGAAAGCGAGTGGCAGGATCTCGGCATCGCGATTCCCGGTTTCGCGACCGATCGCGACACGCCGACGCCAGCCAATTCGTCGGGCACCGCGGCGCTAGGCAAGGAACTGGCCCGCGTGGTCTTCAACGACCTCAAGAACAACGGGCTGTTCAAGCCGGTCGGCCCCGATTCGCTGCCACAGCCGACTTACCCGCAGATCACTGCGCCGAACTGGCCGACCTGGTCGAGCCGCGGCGCCGAGATGCTGGTGCACGGCTATGTCCGTGCGCGAGCCGACAACAAGCTGATCGTCGGCTGCTACCTCTACGACATGGCACTCAAGAGCGAGCTCGTGCGCGAAGGGTGGGTGGTCGAGCCAGCCGAGTGGCGCCGGGCGGCGCACAAGTGCTCCGACCTCGTCTATTCGCGTCTGTCCGGCGAGGATCCCTTCTTCGACAGCCGCATCGCCTACATCGCGGAGACCGGCCCCAAGGATAACCGGGTCAAGCGGCTCGCGATCATGGATTCGGACGGTGCGAACCACCGGTTCATCACCACCGGGCGCTCCACCGCGCTGACGCCGCGCTTCTCGCCCGACTACAGCAAGCTGCTCTACCTCTCTTACGTGGACGGCAATCCCCGGATCTACGTCTACGACATCGGCACCGGCCGGCAGACGCTCGTGACCGAAAGCGGGAACCCGACCATCGCGCCGCGCTGGAGCCCCGATGGCCGCTATATCCTCTATTCGATGGCGGTCGCCGGCAACACCGACATCTACCGCGTCCCGGCCGGGGGCGGGCAGAGCGTGCGGCTGACCGATGCGCCGGGCATCGACATCGGCGGATCCTATTCGCCGGACGGCAGCCAGATCGTGTTCGAAAGCGACCGGTCCGGCGGGCAGCAGATCTACGTCATGAACGCGGACGGTTCGAACCAGCGCCGGATCTCGTTCTTCGGCGGGCGGGCGGCGACGCCCGAGTGGAGCCCGCGCGGCGACCAGATCGCCTTCACCCGCATCGCCGGCGACTTCAACATCGCGGTGATGAGCCCGAGCGGCCGTAACATGCGCACGCTGACCGACGGCTGGCAGGACGAGGCGCCGACCTGGAGCCCGAACGGCCGGATCATTCAGTTCTTCCGTACGGAACGCGGATCGGGCAAGGCCTCGCTCTGGCAGGTCGATCTCACCGGCCGGAACCTGCGGCGTCTGCCGACGCCGGTGGATGCGTCGGACCCCGCCTGGGGACCGATTCTGCCTTGAATGCATTTGTGATTTGTCGCTTGGGTCGCACCCTTCGTCTTGGCTTTTGAGGAAACGTCCATGAAACTACGCTTTGCAACCGTCGCTCTTCTCGCAGGAACCGTGGCTCTGGCTGCGTGCAAGAAGGAGCCGCCTGAATCGCTTCCGCCCGAGCCGGCCCCGACGACCTCCGCCCCGACGCCGACCGGCCCGACCGGGCCCGTCCTGGGCACGCAGGAGCATTTCGAGAATGCGGTGAACGGTCAGAACGTGATCTACTTCGATACCGACCGCTACAACGTCGACAGTGCGGACATGGCCGCGCTGCAGACGCAAGCGCAGTACCTGGCGCAGTATCCGAACATCACGATCACGGTCGAAGGCCATGCCGACGAACGCGGTACGCGCGAATACAACCTCGCGCTGGGTGAGCGGCGCGCCAACGCGGCGAAAAACTACCTCGTCAGCCTGGGCGTGGCGACCAATCGCATCCGCACGGTCAGCTACGGCAAGGAACGCCCGGTCGCGCTCGGCTCGAACGAAGCGGCGTGGGCGCAGAACCGCCGTGCGGTGAGCGTAGTCGTCAACTGATGAAACGTGGCGCGCCCCCGTATCGCCGGGGGCGCGCCGATTTCGATCACTCGATCGCGGTACCGATGGTGAGCGGCGCGATCTGCGCCGTGGGCGTGAGGCCATCGATCATGCCGCCCTGTCCCGCGACGAGCGCGAACAACGCCAGCGTCAGCGTGCACACCGTCGCGGAAAATGTAAGCTGTCTGCTCATCTCATGTTCTTTCGGCAATTCCGTCGCACGGTCCATACAGCACAAACATGAACGCTATGTTGCAGTGCAACATTTCTGACCGAACCTTTGTCGCGCGCCTTTCCAGCGCGGGCAACGATCCCTAGACTAGGGCCGATGTCAGCCGGACCGACGACTTTACGAGGCTTCGCGTGAGCCGCGCCCGCCGATCGCTTGACTGGGGCTTTCCCCGCTGGCGCAGCTACGGCACGTCGCGTGAAGCGGTGACCGTACGCCTGTGCGACCGGCACGGGTGCGAGGAAGCCGGCGACTGCCCGGCGCCCAAGGCCCCCAACAGCCCCGACCGCTGGTATTTCTGCCAGCGCCACGCGGCCGAATACAATTCGAAATGGGACTATTTCGAAGGCCTCGACAAGGCCGAGAAGGAAGCGCGCGCCAAGGCCGAGCGGGCGGAAAGCGCCGGCTATGCCGAGGCACAGCACTACGGTTGGACCGGCAGCGGCGACGGGTCACGCTCCGCCGACGAGATGCGCGCGCTCGACCTGCTCGGGCTGGAAAGCGATGCCGATTTCCCGGCGGTGAAGAAGGCCTACCGCAACCGCGCGAAGGAAGTGCATCCCGACGTCAAACCTGGCGACGCCGAGGCTGCAAGGCAGTTCCAGGCGCTGCAGGTAGCCTACGAGGTCCTCCGCCAGGCGGAAGAGCGGCGCGAGTGGAAGGGGTAGGGCGGTATACGCCTCTCCGTCATCCCGGCGATCGCTGGGATGATGGCTTAACTGCTCCGCCCTACGCCGCCGGAACCGTTAACCACCGCGCCAGCGCATCGGCCAGCCGATCCCCCAAGTCGGGACCCTGCTCAGGATAGAGGTAGGGCTCGATCAGTTCTGCCTCCATCACCGCGAGTTCGCCGCCGGGCAGCCGGACCATGTCGATCCGCGCATAGAGCAGGTCGGCGAAGGGCAGAGCGGCCATCACCGCTTCGGCGGTGGCGAGATCGGCGGGTGCCGGATCGTAGCCCGCCTCGTGCCCCCCGAAGATCGACTGGATGCGATACTCGCCCGTCGCGGCGCGCTTGTTGACTCCGTGCGAGAAGTGGCCGTCGACGAAGACGAAGGTGAACTCGCCCTCCTCGAGGATCGCGGGCAGGAAGGGCTGGATCATCGCCGCGCGGCCCATGCGCCAGCCTGCTTCGGGCAGCGTCCCACGTGTGAAGCTGTGCTGGCCTTCGCCGCCTGCGCCGACGCGGCGCTTCACCACCACGCGGTCGGCGCCGAAGTGCGCCATCGCCGCCTCGACCTCAGCCCGTCCGACGTCATCGTGCCACAGCGTCGGCACTGTCGCGGCGCTGCGGCCGGCGAGTTCCGCGAGATAGCTCTTGTCGATGTTCCAGCGCACCACGTCGGGCGGATTGCAGACCCGGATTCCGCGCGCGGTCAGCGCATCGAGCCGCGCGACGAATTCGGCCGCGCGGTCCTGATAGTCCCAGGCGGTGCCGAGCAGCACGCAGCCGAGATCGGCGAACTGCTCCAGCGGCGCACGCCAGTCGATCTCGACCAGCTCCAGCCCGCGCGCGGCCAGCGCCGGGCGCAGCGCGGCGACTTCGAGATCGTGCTCGAAGGCGTCGCCGCGCCGCGGTCCGGCGTCCGGCAGCGTGCCGGCACAGGCGAGAAACCCGACCTTCATCCGCGCGTCAGACCTGTTCGAGCGCCTGCTCGAAATCGGAGATCAGATCGTCCGGATCTTCGATGCCGACCGAGATGCGCACCAGATTGTCGATAATGCCAAGCGTCGCCCTGCGCGGACCCGGCACCGAAAGGTGCGTCATCGAAGCAGGATGGCTCGCCAACGTCTCCGTGCCGCCGAGGCTGACCGCGAGCTTGGCGACCTTCAGCGCGTCGAGAAAGCGGAAGCACTCGGCCTCGCCCCCTTTGATGAAGACCGAGAAAGTCGATCCCGCGCCGGTGCAGTGCCGATCGTAGATGTCCTTTTGCCGTGCGTCCTCGATGAAGCCGAGATAGCCCAGCCGCTCGACCTTGGAATGGCCGCGCAGGTATTCGCAGACCTTGGCCGCGTTCTCGCCCGCACGCTGCATGCGAAGCTCGACCGTTTCCAGCGAGCGCAACAGCATCCACGCGGTGTTCGGGTCGGCGATGCCGCCCATCGTGTTGCGCAGCGCGCGGACCGGATCCATCCACTTCTTCGCGCCCGCCACACTGCCCGCGACGAGGTCCGAGTGGCCGCCGACGTACTTGGTCAGCGAATAGGCGACGATGTCCGCCCCATTGTCGAGCGGGCGCTGCCACAGCGGGCCGAGGAAGGTGTTGTCGATCGCGATCGGGGTCACGTCCTTGTCGAGCGCCGCATCGCGTGCCTCGCGCACCGCCTCTACGTCGACCAGCGCATTGGTCGGATTGCCCGGGCTTTCGAGATAGATCATCGCGACTTTGCCGCCTTGCTCGTCGGCCTGCGCCTTGGCCTTGGCGATCACCGCGTCGAGCTCCTCGCGTGTCGCGCCGGCGGGGAAGTCGACGTAAGTCACGCCGAACTTGGCCAGCACCTTGGCGACGAAGCCCTCGCTCGCGGCGTAGAGCGGGCCCGAATGGACGATCACGTCGCCCGCGGAAATATAGGCGAGCATCAGGATGCAGATCGCGGTCATTCCGCTGGAGAACGACAGAGCGTCCTCCGCGCCGTCCCAGATGCTCAGCCGGTCCTCGAGGATCTCCTGGTTGGGTCCGTTGAAGCGCGAATAGACCAGCCCTTCCGCGCCGCCGGGGCGCAGACCGGTGATGCCTTCGAAGTGGCGCTTGCCGGCCGCCGCGTTCTCGAACGCGAAGGTGCTGGTGAGGAAGATCGGCGGCTTCAGCGAGCCTTCGGAGAGCGAGGGTTCGT
>JAPSJS010000100.1 GCA_031178065.1 Altererythrobacter sp. | reverse complement strand
TGGGGTGTCGAGGCCTTCGCGCGCGGCCCGATCGGCGACGGCACGGTCAGCCTCGCGGTGTTCAACAACTGGTTCGACAACTACATCTATCTTGCCGAAACCGGCCTCGAGGAAGACGGGCTCCCGGTGTTCGAATACCTGCAGGGCGACGCGCGCTACTTCGGGGTCGAGGGCGAGGTGACTTATCCGGTCTACGAGACCGACGGCTTCACTCTGCTCGCCGACGTGCGCGGCGACTATATCCGCGCCGAGCTGAGCGACGGCACGCCGCTGCCGCGCATCCCGCCGCTGCGACTGCTCGGCGCGCTGGAGGCGCAGACCGGGCCGTTCGACGCGCGGGTGGAAGCGCAGTGGTTCGGCAAGCAGGACCGCATCGCGCCGTTCGAGACCGAGACCGACAGCTTCACCCACGTGAACGCTTCGCTCGCGTGGAAGCCGATGCGCGGCAACGACAATCTGACGGTCCTGCTGCAGGCGGACAACATCTTCGACGCCGAAGGACGCCGCCACGCGAGCTTCACCAAGGATTTCGTGCCGCTTGCCGGCCGCAACTTCAAGCTGAGCGTGCGGACGAGCTTCTGAGGGTAGCCGCCGCCCGCACGCAGCCGGTCAATCGGCGGTGTGGGTGGTGGCCAGCCCTTCGGCCTTGCCTTCGGCATGTGCTGCGCGCAGCTCGGCTTTGCGCGTGCGGTTGCGCTCGCGCATATAGTCAAAGCTGCCGCGCATTTGCCCATAGGCGAAGACGAGCAGCAAGCCGCCGGCGATCGCAATGTTCTTGAGCGCCGCGGTGAGCTGGGTCTGGTCGCCCAGTTCGTTATGGAAAAAGAACGCCGTGAGCAGTGTGAAACCCGCCAGCAGGATCGAGGCGATCCGCGTCATCAGACCGATCGCGAGCATCAGACCCAGGACCAGCTCGAACACGCCTGTCGGCAGGGCGAGGCTGCCCGGCAGAGTCGTCGCGCTTTCGATGTACTCGGCCGTTCCTGCCGGATCGACGATCTTCCCGATCCCCGACAGAATGAAGATGACGGCCAGCATGATGCGCCCGATGATGGCGGCGATGGTGGACATTGGTTCCTCTCCTCTTCCCCATGATTTCCCGCCGAGCAAACGCTCGGGAATGGAAAATGGCCATCGCGCCGCGCGCTCGCGGCCGCGTCAATCCTCGGGCGCGAAGGCGATCTCGGCATGCTCCTCGAGCCGCTTCACCAGGGCTTCGCCGAGGAAGTAGCCGGGGGTGCCCACGCCGCCCGGCACCTCGCTGCCGAGCAGCGCCATGCCCGTTTCCGCGAGCATGCGGCTGGTCGAGCCATAGCCCGGATCGTATCTGCCCTTCACGCCGAAGTGGAGCCGCTCGCCGCCCGGCATCTCGCCGATGAACAGCACGTCGTAGAGGCCGTTCTCGCGCTCTTCCGGGCTCGGGCCCTCGCCCGGCTTCGGGGGCTTGGCGCCGAACGGGTTCTTGAGCATGTCGGCAACCGCATTCGCGGCGGCCTGGCCCGCCTCGCCCGGACTCGTCAGCATCATCTCGTCGTAGCGGAAGTCCTCGCCATAGGGGAAACCCGCGAGGAAGTTCGTGCGGTGGACGTTCTTGGTGTTGATCGTCGCCATGATGAAAGGCGCGGCCCATTTGCCGAGGTCGTCCTCGTAATGCGGCACGAGGCCCATTGGCTGGTCCGGACCTTCGAAGCCCGGCGTCAACCCGAACGGGCTCTGTAGAATGGGAACGAGCCTGGGGTTCTTCGCGACGGCCTTCACGGTGGCGGAGAGGCTGGCGGCGGTGCCGCCCGAGAAGGTCCCCTTCATCGCCCGCACGCGGCCCCGTACGCGCGGGGCGGCCTTGCCGAACTGCTTCACCGCCTCCTTCTGCAGCATCAGTACGCCGAGATCGAAGGGGATCGAATCGAACCCGCTGGAAAAGCAGATCCGCGCGCCGCCCGCTTTCGCTGCCTCGTGATGCAGGTCGATCTGCTCGCGCATCCAGCCGGGCTCGCCGCACAGGTCGGCATAGTCGGTGCCGGTGCGGACGCAGGCGGCGACCAGCGCATCGCCGTAGAGCTGGTAGGGCCCGACTGTGGTCAGCACCACGCGCGTGCGGTGGCACATGGCCTCGAGGCTCGCCGGATCGTCGGCATCCGCGACGATCAGCGGCGTTTCGGCCGGCGCAGCGATCGCCGCGCGCACGTCCTGCAGCTTGGTGAGGCTGCGGCCGGCCATGGCCCATTTCGGCGCATCCGGCCTGCCGCCGTACTCGCGGACGAAGTGCTCGGCGACCAGCCGCCCTGTGTAGCCGGTCGCCCCATAGACGACGATGTCGAATTCCCTGTCGGCCATTCACGCTCTCCAGCCGTCGTTCAGCGGGAGCAGGATGCGCTATTTCGGCAAGCGATGCCAGTACCTGCTGGCAGGCGCTCTAGAGCCGCGGCAGCGTCACGCCGAGCTGGCCCATATATTTGCCCGCGCGGTCCTTGTAGCTCGTCTCGCAGCGCTCGTTGCCCTGGAGGAAGAGGAACTGGCACGCGCCTTCGTTGGCGTAGATCTTCGCTGGCAGCGGGGTGGTGTTGGAGAACTCCAGCGTCACGTGGCCTTCCCAGCCCGGCTCCAGCGGCGTGACGTTCACGATGATCCCGCAGCGTGCATAGGTGCTCTTGCCGAGGCAGATGACCAGGACGTCCTCCGGGACGCGGAAGTATTCGATCGTGCGGGCGAGCGCGAAGGAGTTGGGCGGGATCACGCAGACGTCGGTCTTGCGGTCGACGAAGGAGTTGGCGGCGAAATCCTTCGGGTCGACCACTGCGCTGTCGACGTTGGTGAATATCTTGAACTCGTCCGCCACGCGCGCGTCGTAGCCGTAGCTCGACAGACCGTAGGAGATGCAGCCCTCGCGCCGCTGCGCTTCGACGAAGGGCTCGATCATGCCCGTTTCAGTCGCCTGTTGCCGGATCCACCGGTCGGAGAGAATCGCCATGCGGCGGTGATTCCCGAGCGGAGCGAAGGGAGCAAGTATCGCGCGCACCTTATCCCCTCCCGTTCACGGGAGGTCGCTAGATAGCCTCGGCGCCCAGCTGGGGGTTCAGCAGGGTGATGTGGTTGAGCCACTTCTTCGGCCGGCGCAGCATGTTCTCGGGATATTCCACTCGCAGCCCGGCAATCTGCGCCATGGCGCCGACGAAGTGGATGCAGTTGCGCTTGTCGAGGTCGTAGTACTTGCCCGGGGCATCGCGCCACTTCGCCACTTCGGCGCGCACCTCCCAGTACTGCGCGTCGGTGAGCGTCACCGTGAAATGACGATTGGTTTCGCGGATGTACTTGTCTTCCTCGGCCAGCACCGCGTGCTCGACCGGCTCGTTCAGAAGGCGGGTGGAGATCGTCTTCGCGGTGAAGCCGTAGTTCTCGTCGATCGGATGGCCGGTCTTGTCGAGAGTCCCTTCCAGAACGACGAAGGCGTGCGGAAAGCGGCCGAACAAGACCGAGCCGTTGAAGCTGTGAAAGCTCATCCGGACCTCGGCTGCCGCCCCGACCGACCAGGCCAGCGCAACGAGCGAGAGGATCAGGGCGGCGAAGCGGCGCATCGCGCCCGCTCTAGCAAACGGGCGCGATGCGCTGCAACACAATGCCTGCTGGCAAGCTGAGGCGACAGGCATTGTGTT
>JAPSJS010000099.1 GCA_031178065.1 Altererythrobacter sp. | reverse complement strand
GGCGCCATTATCACACCGAGCTGGAGAAGCGGCTGGTCGGCGAAATCGCCAAGACCATGATCCACGACACCACCGATCGCATCGCCGAGGCGATCGTGGCAGCGTGACTTCTTTGCGCATGGCGACACGGGAGGGGCCCTGCCGCTGCTGAGCCACCTCTCGTCGCCCTGCCGCTTGCCCGCAGGAATCCGTGTCCGTTAAGTTGTTGCTAACCAAGGGAGGGTTACGACAGCCGGCATGGCTTTGGGATCGCGATTCATGAGGGGACTGGCGGGGGCGTTCGCGTTCGGCCTCGCCGTGGTGCAACCGGTCCAGGCGCAGACCACCAATTACGAGGCGGTGTTCGACAACGTCCTCGGCACCGAAACACGTGCCCCGCGCACGTTCCAGGCTGTTTACGAGAGCGGTTTCGAGCGGCAGATCGTGCGGCTGGCCGACGGCGCCAATGGCCGCATCGGCGTGGCCGTGCTCGATCTCGCGACGGGCCAGGAATTCTCGGTCCTGGGCGACCAGCGCTTCCCGATGGCAAGCACCAGCAAGATCGCCATCGCCGCGACCTACATGGAAGGTGTCGAGCAGGGGCGGTGGAGCCTGTCGAGCGAATTTCCACTGCTCATCCCCGTGCGCTCCGAACCGTTCTCGAGCGTTAAGGCCCCGGTACGGCGCGGCAAGCACTTGCCTGCAAGCCAGCTCATAGAACTGATGATCACCCGCTCCAGCAATCCCGCGACCGACGCACTGCTCGCCGCCGTCGGCGGGCCGGATGCGGTGAACGACTGGATGCGCCGCGCGGGTATCGAGGAATTCCAGCTCACCCGCGACATCGCCACGCTCGTGCGCGACGACGGGGAGATCGATCCGGCGAGGGCCGTCGATCTGCGCGACAGCGCGACCCCGCGCGCGATGACCGAACTGCTCGCCGGCCTTTACCAGGGACGCTGGCTTTCCAAGAGCAGCCGCCAGGTCATTCTCGGCGCGATGGAGCGGTGCATCACCGGCAAGCGGCGGATTCCGGCCCTGCTGCCCGCCGGCGCGTTCGTCGCGCACAAGACGGGCTCGCTCAACAATACATCGAGCGACATCGGCATTGTCCGCACCCCTGACGGGAAGGCTTTCGCAGTGGCCATCTATGTCACCGGGCAGGGCGCGCGGCTGGCGCGGGAGAGCAAGATCGCGCAGATCGCGCGGGCGGTGTACTCTGGATATGACAATCCACAGGGCGTCACCTGGGCCGAGGCGACTTACGCCACGCAGGCGGAAGCACGGCTTCCCTGATCCCGAGACGGGCGCCACTTGCCCGATGAGCCGCTAGCGGCGGCCTGGAGAGAAGCAGACCTTCCTTCGGAATGGGTTTAGCCCTGTTCCGGGCGGAACCTCTGGTCTATGGCCTTGTCCGACATGGTGACATCCAGACAGCAGGCCGAGCGCGAGTTCCGGCGCATGGTAAAATGGATCGCGCTGGCCGGTGTCCTGATGGTCGCCGCCGCGCTGGTCTATCTCTATATCGTCGGTGCGTGGAGCATCCATGCGGTGGTCGCGACCATCCTGGGCGTGTTCATCTCGGTGCTCCTCGGCTGCGGCCTGTTCGCCCTCGCCTTCTTCAGCAACAAGAGCGGACACGATCAGGACGTGACCAGCGCCACCTCCCGGCGCGACGAGCGGGATGACAACGCCGGCTGAGCGGCCCCACCGAAACCAGCTCCTCGCATTCGCCTAACGCGATGGCGCAAAAAGAAAGGGCAGCGTCTCGCGACGCCGCCCTTCCTCTTTTTTCGCTAAACGAACGCGAAGATCAGTCTGCCTGAGCTTCGGTGGTCGTCTCGTCCTGCACTTCGGCTTCCGCAGCGGCGGCAGCTTCGTCAGCAGCAGCAGTGGCGTCTTCGGTCGCGCCTTCGACGGCCGCACCGGCGTCGGTGGCGGCGTCTTCGACGGCCGCGCCAGCCGCGTCGGCATTGGCTTCGGCATCGGCAGCGGCGCTGTCGACGGTCTGCTCAGCGGAGTCCTGCGTGCCTTCCGAGCAAGCGGCGAGGGTCAGAGCGGCGCCGGCAGCGGCGGCGGCGAGAACGATCTTGCGCATATGTCAATTTCCTTGAACAGCGAGTGGTTTCATCGCGGACTTCGCTATTGAGAGGCCGCGACGCGAAGCCCACAAGCATGTAGACTTCAGCCCGCCGCAATAATGGCGATTTTGTGGCGTGGCAAGCGGTTTGACACTTTTGCGCCGCAATTGCGGTTGCGCCTCCGCTTGAACGAAAGCGGCTGACCCGCGGAATTTGCGCTGCTACCACGCCTTCGATGGCAGACAAACAGCATCTCTACCTGGTCGACGGCTCGGCCTATATCTTCCGCGCCTATCACCGGCTCCCGCCGCTCACTGACCCGCAAGGGACGCCGGTGGGCGCGGTCTATGGCTATACCACGATGCTGTGGAAGCTGGCCGACGATCTCGACAAGGCCGACGGTCCGACGCACCTCGCGGTCATCCTCGACAAGGGATCGACCAGCTTCCGCAACCAGATCTACGACCAGTACAAGGCCAACCGTCCCCCGCCGCCGGAGGATCTGGTGCCGCAGTTCCCGCTGATCCGCGACGCCACCCGCGCGTTCAGCCTGCCTTGCATCGAGGAAGACGGGCTGGAGGCGGACGACCTGATCGCCTCTTACGCGCGTGAAGCCACCCGCCAGGGGTGGGACGTGACCATTGTCTCGTCGGACAAAGATCTGATGCAGCTCGTCGGCAAATGTGCCGAACCCGCCGAGGGCGTGCCTGAAGGCGGCTGTATCGACATGCTCGACACGATGAAGAATCAGCGCATCGGGCCCGACGAGGTGGTCGAGAAGTTCGGCGTGCCGCCCGAGCTGGTCGGCGACGTGCTCGCGCTGATGGGCGATTCGGTCGATAACGTGCCGGGGATCTTCGGGATCGGTCCCAAGACGGCGTCCAAGCTGATCGTCGAACACGGCGGCCTCACCGCCGCGCTGGACGCCGCGCCGGCCATGAAGCCTTCCAAGCTCAAGGACCGATTGATCGAAGGCCGCGCGATGGCCGAACTCAGCCGCGTGCTCGTGCAGCTCAAGGAAGACTGCGATCTGCCGATGGCACTGGAGGAGTTCAAGCTCACCGCGGTGCCGCGCGACCCGCTTGCAGCGTTTCTGGAGAAGCACGGCTTCACCAGCCTGCTGCGGCGGCTCGACGGCGGCAACGGCAGCCCTGATCGCGCGACCAACCTCAACCCTGCAAAACCAGTCAACAAGGGCGCGGAAGCGAGCCCGAACGGCACTCGCCAGCCGCTGCCGCAGATGCCGGAGATTGATCGTAGCACTTACGAATGCGTGCAGACGGCCGAGCGGCTCGAGCACTGGATCGAACGCGCCTTCGCCGCCGGGCTGGTCGCGATCGATACCGAGACGAGCGCCCTCGATGCCATGCGCGCGGACCTCGCCGGGATCAGCCTCGCTCTGGGGCCCAACGATGCCTGCTACATCCCGCTCGCGCACGGCGGCAGCGACATGTTCGCCGAGCGGCCCCAGCAGGTCGCGCGCGAGACCGCGCTGACCATGCTGCGCCCGCTGCTCGAAAGCGACGCGGTGCTGAAGGTCGGGCAAAACGTGAAATACGACATCAACGTGCTGGCGCGCCACGGCATCGCAATGGCGCCGGTCGACGACACGATGATCGTGTCCTTCACGCT
>JAPSJS010000062.1 GCA_031178065.1 Altererythrobacter sp. | reverse complement strand
ACTCGCTCGGCGAATATACCGCGCTCTGCGCCGTGGGTGCGTTCTCGCTGGCGGATACCGCGCGGCTGCTCAAGCTGCGCGGACAGGCGATGCAAGCGGCTGTGCCGGTGGGCGAGGGCGCGATGTGTGCTCTGCTCGGCGCCGACCTCGAGAAGGCGCAGGCGCTGGCCGAGGCGGCTGCAGAAGGCGAGGTGTGCCAGGTCGCCAACGACAACGATCCGGGGCAGGTCGTGCTCTCGGGCCACAAAGGCGCGATCGAGCGCGCGGTCGGCATGGTGAAGGAGTTCGAGATCAAGCGCGGCGTGCTGCTGCCGGTCTCCGCGCCGTTCCACTGCGACCTGATGCAGCCCGCGGCGGACGCCATGGCCGAGGCGCTGGCGAAGACCGCGCCCGGCGCTTTCACTCTGCTGCTCTACGCCAACGTCACCGCGGCGCAGGTGACGGATCCGGCAGAGGAGCAGCGGCTGCTGGTCGAGCAGGTCACCGGCCGGGTCCGGTGGCGCGAAAGCGTGCTCGCCATGCGCCGCGCCGGCGTCGAGCAATTCGTCGAGTTGGGCGGCAAAGTCCTCGCCCCCATGATCGGCCGGATCGACAAGGAAGCCCGGACCACCAGCGCCATCACCATGGCGGACATCGAAGCGCTCGCGAAGGAGATCGGATAATGTTTTCGCTCGAAGGAAAGACCGCCCTCGTTACCGGCGCCAGCGGCGGGATCGGTTCGGCGATTGCCTATGCGCTGGCACGCCAGGGTGCCCGGTTGGCGCTCAGCGGGTCGAACAGCGCAAAGCTGCGCAGCTTTCGTGAGCAGATCAACGAAGAGGTCGGCGGCGACCATGTCGAGATAACCTGCGATCTTTCGAACACGACGCAGGTCGAGGAGCTGATCCCCGCAACGGTCGATACACTCGGCAAGATCGACATTCTGGTCAACAATGCCGGGGTGACGCGCGACAACCTCGCCATGCGGATGAAGGACGACGAGTGGGACGCGGTCATGCGGATCAATCTCGAAGCCGCGTTCCGTCTGATGCGTGCTGCCGCACGGCCGATGATGAAGGCGAGGCACGGCCGTATCGTCAGCATCACCAGCGTCGTCGGTGCGACGGGCAATCCGGGCCAGATGAACTACGCCGCGGCCAAGGCGGGGCTCGTCGGCATGTCGAAGAGCCTCGCGCAGGAGCTTGCGAGCCGCGGGATCACCGTTAACTGCGTCGCTCCCGGCTTCATCCGCACTGCGATGACGGACCAGCTTCCCGATGCGCAGAAGGACGCGCTCAACGCCCGCATTCCGATGGGACGCATGGGCGAGGGCGAGGACATCGGCGCGGCGGTCGCCTATCTCGCTTCGGACGAGGCAACCTATATCACGGGGCAGACCTTGCACGTGAACGGCGGCATGGCGATGATGTCCTGACCGCCGGCCGGCACGCGACGTAAGCCCCGGATCACGGATTTATCCCCAAGGAATCGGCGCGCAGGGCCATTCGTTCTTGCCCCGTCACGCCTCGTCACTAAGGATAATCGCCACTTTCCGGCGCTCGCGGGCGATTCCGGCCCCGAACCTTTCGGCGGGCGCGCATGGGGGAATTGATACGCGATGAAGGCCACTATCGAACGTGCCACGCTCCTGAGGTGCCTCAGCCACGTCCAATCCGTGGTGGAGCGGCGCAACACCATCCCGATCCTCTCGAACGTGCTGATCGAGGCGGGAGAGGGCGGAGCGCTCAAGGTCATGGCGACCGATCTCGATCTGCAGGTGGTGGAGAACATGGCCGCAGCCTCCGTCGATGCGCCGGGCGCGATCACGGTTTCGGCGCACCTGCTGTTCGACATCGCGCGCAAGCTGCCCGACGGGAGCCAGGTCAGCCTGGAGACCGCCGACAACCGCATGACGGTCAAGGCCGGGCGCAGCCGTTTCCAGCTTCCCACGCTGCCGCGCGACGACTTCCCCATGATCGTCGAGGGCGACCTGCCGACGAGCTTCGAGATTCCCGCCAAGACCCTGGCCGAGCTGATCGACCGCACCCGGTTCGCCATCTCGACCGAGGAGACGCGCTACTACCTCAACGGCATCTTCCTCCACGTCTCGGACGAGGACAAGCCGGTGCTCAAGGCGGCGGCGACCGACGGCCACCGCCTCGCGCGCTTCACCATCGCGCAGCCCGAAGGCGCGGCGGGCATGCCCGACGTGATCGTGCCGCGCAAAGCCGTGGCGGAACTGCGCAAGCTGCTCGAGGAGTCGCTCGACGGCAACGTTCAGGTCGATCTGTCGGCGAGCAAGATCCGCTTCACGCTCGGCGGTGAGGGCGGGGTGGTGCTGACCAGCAAGCTGATCGACGGCACGTTTCCCGATTACAGCCGTGTGATCCCGACCGGCAACGACAAGCTGCTCAAGCTCGACCCGAAGAGCTTCTACGAAGGCGTCGACCGCGTCGCGACGATCGCCACCGAGAAGACCCGCGCGGTCAAGATGGGGCTCGAGACGGACAAAGTGACGCTCTCGGTCACCAGCCCCGACAACGGCACCGCGGCCGAGGAAGTCCCGGCGGACTACACTGCCGAAGGGTTCGAGATCGGCTTCAACGCCAATTACCTCAAGGACATCCTGAGCCAGATCGACAGCGACACGGTGGAGCTGCACCTGGCAGACGCCGGCGCGCCGACGCTGATCCGGCAGGATGCGAACAGCCCGGCGCTCTATGTGCTGATGCCGATGCGGGTTTAGAGGCTTCCGTCATCCCAGCTTTCGTTGGGATGACGTGAAGGTTGAAACGGTTACTCCGCCGCTTCGAGCATGGCGGCGCGCTGCGGGCCGCGGATGAGGCCGGCGGGCGTCGCGCCGGTCCATTTGCCGTCGCGGAAGGTGACCACGCCGCCCTTGATCGTTGCCACATAGCCCTCGGCCTTCTGCAGCAGGCGCTTGCCCCCTGCCGGCAAGTCGAAGGCGAGCCAGGGCTTGCCGAGCTTCAGCCGGTTGAGATCGATCACGTTGAGGTCGGCCAGGTAACCGGGTGCGATCACGCCGCGGTCCTCCAGCCCGTAAAGACGCGCCGTGTCCGCGCACTGGCGCCTGATTGCGTGCTCCAGCCCGATACGCCCGCCTCGCTTGCGATCGCGCACCCAGTGCTGGAGCATGAATGTCGGGCTCGCCGCGTCGCAGATCGTGCCGCAGTGCGCTCCGCCGTCCGAGAGCGAGTTCACCGTGTCGTCGGCCTGCTGCAGCGCCTCGAGGAAGTCGAGGTTGCCGTCGGCGTAGTTGAGGATCGGCAGGTAGATGAACCCCGTGCCGTCCTCGCGGCAGAGCATGTCGTAGGCATATTCCTCGCAGCTCATTCCGGCTGCGGCGGCGCGCGCCTGCACGCTCGCCTCGGGGCCAGGCTCGTAGTCGAAATTCTCGTCCATCTCGAACTGCATCGTCCAGCCCGCGACGACGATCATCAGCAGGCCGAGCATGTCCTGCGGCGCGCCGGAGAAATCGTTCGCCTCGGACAGCAGCCGCGCCTTGAAGGCCGGGTCGAGCAGCTTCGCCTTCTGCTCCTCCCATGGCAGGGCCATGATCGCCTGCCAGCTCGGGCGGAAGCGGAACGGGTGGACGGTGCCGCGCCAGGCCATGATGATGCCGTTGCCGCGCAAGGCGATCTGCGCGACGATGTTGGCGCCGTTGTCGTTCTCGGCCCGCATGGTCGCGATCTGCTCTTCCAGCGGAAGTTCCTTGGCGATCGACTGGAGCGCGGCGAACGTGACCGGGAGGCCGGTTTCGCGGCTCAGCCGGCCCATCCAGTCGAACTCGTTCCACTCCCGGTTCAGGTCGCTCGCCATTTCGAACACGCCGTGACCGGCACGGCCCATGGCACGGCCGATCGCGACCAGTTCCTCGGGCGTGGCGGTCGTGCCGGGGACGAGCTCGCCATCGACCGACTTGTGGATCACCGTGCGGCTCGTCGAGAAGCCGAGCGCGCCGGCGCGCACGCCGTCTTCAACGATGCGAGCCATCGCGGCGATGTCATCTTCGGTCGGAACCGCACCGGGCTGTTCCCGGTCGCCGAGCACATAGGCGCGCACCGCGCCATGGGGCACGTGCGTTCCCACATCGACCGTGCGCGGCAGCTTTTCGAGCGCGTCGAGATATTCGGGGAAGGTCTCCCATTCCCAGGTGATGCCCTCCGCGAGCGCGGTGCCGGGGATGTCCTCTACCCCTTCCATCAGGCCGATCAGCCACTCATGGCGGTCCGGGTGCGCCGGCGCGAAGCCGACGCCGCAGTTGCCCATGATCACGGTGGTGACGCCGTGCCAGCTCGAGGGGGCCATTTCCTGGTCCCACGTCGCTTGCCCGTCATAGTGGGTATGAATGTCGACGAAGCCGGGCGTCACGATCGTGCCGGCAGCGTCGATCTCCTCTGTGGCGTCGCCCTGGACGGTGCCGACCTGGACGATCAGGCCATCCCTGATTGCGACATCGCCAGTGAAGCGCTCCGCGCCGGTGCCGTCGACGATGGTGCCATTGCGAATGATCAGGTCGAATGCGGGCATTTGCGCCTCCTCTCTCCAGGGAGGAAGGTCTCATATCGCAACTGGTGAGTCCAGTGGCGGAGCCTACCCCCGCGCCCGGATCATCGCCTCGATATCGACGAACTTTTCACGCGGGGCGCCGTCGCGGGCGGCTTTGGCTTCGGCTTCCTCGATCTTCTTCCAGTCGCGGAAGGTGACGACGTCGAGGTCGCGCTTCTCGGCGAGCGCGTTGAAGCCCGTGCGGCCTTCCTTGCCGCCCGCGCCGAGGGCGCCTGAGGTCAGATCCTCGGCGATCTTCTCGACGACGCCGAAGCCGTCGGGGCGGTTGGTGCCGATCGTGCCGGTCGGCCCGCGCCGCGCCCAGCCGACGCAGTAGATGCCTGGCAGGATGCGCCCTTCGTCGTTGGCGAAGCGTCCGGCGCGTTCGTCGAACGGGACGCCGGGGATCGGCGAGCTGCGGTAGCCGATGCAACTGACCACGAGATCGGCGGGGATTACATATGTCTCGCCCGTGCCGGTCGCGCGGCCGGTCTCGACCCTGGTGCGTTCCACCTCCAGCCCGGTTACCTTGCCTTCGCCGAGAAAGCGGAGCGGGGAGGCGAACATGTCGAAGTCGATCTCAATTGCCTTGTCGGCGCGCTCGCTCTCGGGGATTGCGGCGAAGCTCCGCAGATGCGTGACCGACTTGCGCAGCCCCGGTTCGAGGATCGCATCTTCCGCCTCGTCCGGAAGGTCGCCGGGATCGACGCGCGGCGTGGCGCGGTCGAGGTGCATGAGCTCGCCCAGTTCCTTGGGCGTCATCATGATCTGGTGGGGGCCGCGCCGTCCCACGATCGTAATCGTGCGCAGGCTCGAGACCCGCAGCGCATCGAGCGCATGCGCGACGATGTCGGCCCCCGCGAACTCGGCTTCGGTCTTGGCGAGAATGCGCGCGACGTCGAGCGCGACGTTGCCCATGCCGATGACGACGGCGTTCCTGCCGGACAGGTCGGGGTCGAGCCCGGCGAACTGCGGATGGCCGTTGTACCAGCCCACGAACGCCGCGCTGCCGAAGATGTTGCCGAGATCCTCGCCCTCGAGCCCGAGCGGCCGATCGTTGGGCGCGCCGGTAGCGAGAACGACTGCATCGTAGAGCTCGCGCAGCTCGTCCATGCTGACGTCGCTGCCCACGGTGACGTTGCCGACGAAGCGCACGTTCTCGTTGAGCGCGGTCGCTTCGTAGCGGCGGCTGACGCCCTTGATCGACTGGTGATCGGGCGCGACGCCGGTGCGGATCAGCCCGTAAGGGACGGGCAGAGTGTCGAAAATGTCGATGCGGACGTCATCGCCCCAATGCTTCTGCGCGGCTTCCGCGGTGTAGTACCCGGCGGGGCCCGAACCGATAATCGCGATGTGGTGCATGTCAGCGTCGCACTCCGGCAAGAAAGGGGAGCCGCTGTCGTCGGACCGCGTTCCCGAGCGGCGGCGAGCCGGGACCGGGCGCGGTTCTGGATCCTGCCATCCTCTTCTCCGCTGCAGCAATGTTCGCCGGCAGACTCATGCCCGGCCCCAATTGCCTTGGCAAGGAGACTCGGCCGCACGCTCGTCGGGTTTCGACAGGCGAACGGTTAACCGATTTTTCAAGGGATTCGCGGTATCGTCCCCATATGGGTGGAGCGCCAGTCAAGAGGGGGACGGAACCAAACGGGGCCGCGCGGCGGCGCTCGCCCCTTGGGGCACCCCGCGAGGCGCGGAGCGAAACACCCGAAATCTCCTCCGATCCGGAGCGCCGTGTCGAGCGCGATCGGCGCGAGACAAAGCGCGCGAAGGTTTCCGCATTGGCTGCGGCTCCTCCAGCGGTTCCACCCGCTCTGACATGGATGGCCGTCGCGATCGCGTCCACATTCGCGCTCGCCGGTGTAGTCACTCTGACGCCGCCGACGCTGCTCGCGGTGATCTGCGGCGTGGTTGCCGTCGTTTGCGCTGCGGCCGGCAAGGCATTGAATGCTTGGGGCGATGCCGCCGAACGATCACCCGGACTGAAGCGGACGCTCGGCATTGCGCTCGTCGGCCTTTCCGCTGCCGGGGTCGGGCTCGGCCTGGCCGACTGGATGTACTACGGCGTGCTCGACTGGCGGATCGGCGTTGCCGGGCTGGTGACCGTCAACATCCTCTTCGCTGCGCTGATGAGCGGCCGGATCGTGCTGGTCTTCGTCAGCAAGATCGGCTGCTGGGCGCCCGCCGCGATCGTCGACGGTTCGTTCTTCGCCTATGCCGGCCTGGCGATAGCCGCGATCGCGGGAGCGATCGTCGCGGCTTACCAGATCCGGTTCGAGCGGGCGAAGGCGGAGGAGAGCGAGGCGCTTGCCCGCGTTCGCGACCGTGCCCAAAGCATCCTCAAGGACTACGAGGAAACCGGGCAGGGCTGGTTCTGGGAAACCGACCGCCGCGGCAATCTGACCTACCTTTCCCCGTCGGTCGCCGTGACGCTTGGGCGGGCCGAGGCAGAGCTTGTGGGGCGCCCGTTCTCGCAGTTGTTCGACCTAGGCGACGAGAACCGCGAAGGCGAACGGACGCTGACCTTCCATCTGTCCGCCCGGTCCTCGTTTCAGGAGCTGGCCGTGAAGGCGGCCGTGACGGGCGGCGAGCGCTGGTGGTCGATCAACGGCCGGCCGGTCTACGACGGGTTCCGCAATTTCTGCGGCTTCCGCGGCTCCGGAACCGATCTGACGGAGAAGAAGCGCAGTCAGGAGAACGCCACCCGGCTCGCGCGCTATGACTCCCTCACCGGCCTCGCGAACCGGTTTCAGATGTCGCAGACGCTGGAGAAGATCATCGGCAGCCCGCAGGAACGCGAGCGGGAGTGCGCCATCCTTCTGCTCGACCTCGACCGCTTCAAGCATGTCAATGACACGCTCGGCCACCCAGCCGGCGATGCGCTGCTGAAGCAGGTCGCGCAGCGGCTCGAGCGCACCGTCGGCCAGGCGGGCCGAGTAGGGCGCCTCGGCGGGGACGAGTTCGAGGTGATCCTGCCGGGCCGCGTCGCCCGCGAGAAGCTCGCGCATCTGGCGCAGGAGATCATTCATGCCCTCTCGCAGCCCTATTCGGTCGAGGGGCAGCGGGTCGTGATCGGCTCCTCGGTCGGGATCGCGATATGCCCCGACGACGGGGTTTCGAGCGAGTCCCTGATCCGCAACGCCGATCTCTCGCTCTATGCCGCCAAGGACGCCGGGCGCGGGCGGTATCACTTCTATTCCAACGACCTGCACACCGTCGCCGAAGAGCGCAGTGCACTGGAGCAGGATCTGCGGGATGCGATCGCCGACGGCGGGCTCCAGCTGTTCTATCAGCCCGTCGTGCACGCCGCGACCGCGCGGATCACCGGCTTCGAGGCGCTGCTGCGCTGGAACCATGCGCGGCGGGGGTGGCTCTCGCCCGAGAAGTTCGTCCCGATCGCGGAGGACACGGGCCTGATCGGAACGATCGGCGAATGGGCGATCCGCACGGTCTGCAGCGCGCTGGCGCAATGGCCCGAGGAAGTACGCTGTGCGGTCAACGTCTCGCCGCTCCAGTTCGCCAACCCGCAATTGCCCGCGATCATCACCAATGCCGTCGCCCAGGCCGGCATCGCGCCCTCGCGGCTCGAGCTGGAGATCACCGAGAGCGTGTTCCTGGACGACGATGCCGACAACGAGGCCATGTTCGCGGCTCTCAAGCGGATCGGAGTGCGGCTGGCGCTGGACGATTTCGGGACCGGCTATTCCTCGCTCGGCTATCTGAAGAAGGCGCCGTTCGACAAGATCAAGATCGACCAGAGCTTCGTGCGCGGGGCGACCCAGCCGGGCAGCCGCAACGGTGCGATCATCGCCTCGATCACGAGCCTGGCGCAGGCGCTGGGAATGGACGTCACGGCCGAGGGGGTGGAAACGCTCGACGAGCTTGATCTCGTTCGGGCGCACGGGTGCACGCATGTCCAGGGCTACATCTACTCCAAGCCCCTGAGCCCGCAGGACGCCGACGAACGCCTTGCCGCCGGCCTGGCGATGGAGGCTGTCGGCCCGCGCTCCGCCCGCGCTCCGCGCCGGACCATGCTGCGCAAGATCGTGCTCGAGCACGCGGGGCAGCACTACGCCGGGACCATCCGTAACGTCTCGGTGCGGGGGGCACTGATCGAGGGGCTTTGGAACGTGCCCGAGGGGACGCGCTTCCGCATCGCGATCTCCGACACGCTGGTCGCGGAGGCGACTACGCGCTGGTGTGTCGACAATCGCATGGGCGTCGAGTTCGACCAGGCGCTTCCCGATGATCTCGGCGGTCCGGCCAGCATGCCCTTCAACGATCGCCCACTCCCCGACGACACGAACGAACGGCGCGCCGCTGCCGGCTAGCCAGCCAATTCAGATGGCTGACAGGCCGCTCCGCCACGGCTAAGGGGCGAGGCGAACGGTGCTGCATTGCACCAAGTATCCCTCAGCGGAATTATGATGACCGATCTTGCACGTATCCGGAACTTTAGCATCATTGCGCATATCGACCATGGCAAGTCGACGCTGGCCGATCGGCTGATCCAGCATTGCGGGGGCCTGACGGACCGCGAGATGAGCGAGCAAGTCCTTGATAATATGGACATTGAGCGCGAGCGTGGGATCACCATCAAGGCCCAGACCGTACGCCTGAACTACACTGCGAAGGATGGGCAGACCTACGAGCTCAACCTGATGGACACCCCCGGCCACGTCGACTTCGCCTACGAGGTCAGCCGCAGCCTCGCCGCGTGCGAGGGCGCGCTGCTGGTGGTCGACGCCTCGCAGGGCGTCGAGGCGCAGACGCTCGCCAACGTCTACCAGTCGATCGAGCACGATCACGAGATCGTCCCCGTCATCAACAAGATCGATCTCCCCGCCGCCGAACCCGAAATGGTCCGCAAGGAGATCGAGGACATCATCGGCATCGACGCCAGCGAAGCGGTGCTCACCAGCGCCAAATCCGGCATCGGCATCGAGGACACGCTGGAAGCCATCGTTGCCCGCATCCCGCCCCCCAAGGGCGACCGCGACGCGCCGCTCAAGGCCATGCTGGTCGACTCATGGTACGACCCCTACCTCGGCGTCGTCATCCTCGTGCGCGTGATCGACGGCGTGCTGAAAAAGGGCCTCCAGGTCAAATTCATGCAGGGCGGCACCCAGCACCTGATCGACCGCGTCGGCGCCTTCACCCCCAAGCGCGTCGACCTGCCGGAGATCGGCCCGGGCGAGATCGGCTTCATCACCGCGCAGATCAAGGAAGTCGAGCAGGCCCGCGTCGGCGACACGATCACCACGGTGAAGGGCGGGGCGGACAAGGCGCTCGCCGGCTACAAGGAAGTCCAGCCGGTCGTCTTCTGCGGCCTGTTCCCGGTCGACGCGGCGGACTTCGAGAAGCTGCGCGAATCCATCGGCCGCCTGCGCCTCAACGACGCGAGCTTCTCCTACGAGATGGAAAGCTCGGCCGCACTCGGCTTCGGCTTCCGCTGCGGGTTCCTCGGCCTGCTGCACCTGGAGATCATCCAGGAACGCCTCACCCGCGAATACGACCTCGACCTCATCACCACCGCCCCCAGCGTCGTTTACCGCATCCGCCTCGGCAAGACGAAGAACGAGGAGGCGAAGACGATCGAGCTGCACAACCCGGCCGACTATCCCGATCCCAACCGGATCGAGTGGATCGAGGAGCCGTGGATCAAGGCGACGATCTACACGCCCGACGAATACCTCGGCTCCATCCTCAAGCTGTGCCAAGACCGGCGCGGCATCCAGACCGACCTGACTTACGTCGGCGGGCGGGCGCAGGTGACTTACGAGCTGCCGCTGAACGAGGTCGTGTTCGACTTCTACGACCGCCTGAAATCGATCAGCCGCGGCTATGCCAGCTTCGACTACGAGCAGATCGGCCTGCGCGAGGGGGACCTCGTCAAGATGAACATCCTGGTCAACAACGAGCCGGTCGACGCGCTGAGCCTGATCGTCCACCGCAACGTGGCCGAAGAGCGCGGCCGCGGCATGTGCGAGCGCCTGAAAGACCTGATCCCGCGCCACCTGTTCAAGATCCCGATCCAGGCCGCGATCGGCGGCAAGGTCATCGCCCGCGAAACCATCGCCGCGCTGCGCAAGGACGTGACCGCCAAGTGCTACGGCGGGGACATCTCGCGCAAGAAGAAGCTGCTGGACAAGCAGAAGAAGGGCAAGGCGCGGATGCGAGAGTATGGCAATGTGAGCATTCCGCAGGAGGCGTTTATTGCGGCGCTAAGGATGGGGGAGGAGTAACCTCGTTGTGAGGGCGTGGGAGCGCCGGAGGCGGCCTGTCCGGGCGTAGGCAGGGGAACGTGAGCATCCCGCAGGAGACGTTCATTGCGGCGCTGCGGGTTAGGGGAGGAGTGATGCGGGGATGGCAATCTCCGCTAGGCTAGGATACTCGAAGGCATGCTCACTCGCATCGAAATTGATGGTTTCAAGACCTTCTCGAAGTTCTCTCTCGATTTACGACCCTTCACAGCTATCGTTGGTCCAAACGCGAGCGGGAAGTCAAACCTGTTCGATGCGCTCCAGTTGCTCGCGGCACTGTCAGAAACTGACGTTCATACAGCGTTTCAAGACCTCCGTGGCGAGCCAGAAGAGTTCTTCCGACACACTTCCGAAGGTCAAAGCAACGTAATAACCATTGCTGCTGAGCTTTTCTTGAGAGCCACCGGAAACGACGATTTTGGCAAAAAGTTTTCCGTACCGTCCCAGCGCCTTCGCTACGAGGTCGAGCTTCAAATCGGCTACAATGACGTTGGCGCACCCCTCGGGATATTTGTTACTAATGAATTTTGCCGTTCTTTGAAAAGATCGGAGGACTCAGCAGATTTTCTGGCTCCTTTGAACCCGAACTATGGCCGATATTCGGTGCCCTTCATTCGTAAGAATGACTCAGGAGACGCGCTGCTAGTAAGGCAAGATGGGCCCAGCAAGAGTGGCAACCCAATGCAGTTCTCTTTGCGGGAAGCGTCTAGAACAGCCCTCTCTACCATCTCCAACGCTGATTTTCCCCACTTGTACGCCGTCCGTAAGGCGCTTGGCGCTATTAAGTTTCTCGAAATCAATCCTCAAGCGGCGCGAAAGCCGAGTGATCGATTTGAAAAAACAGTTCTCAGACCTGACGCTTCGAATCTCGCAGCGGTTTTGAATCGGATTAGAGAGCAGACTCGGCGTCCAGACCGCCCGAATGGTGTTCTCTCTGATATCGCCGCGGATTTGGCTGCCCTCATCCCGAGTGTGTGCGGTATTGAAGTGCAGGCTGACGATCGCAGAGACTATGCATTTAACGTAAAATTTACGACTGACTTGAGTTTTAGCAGTCGGGTGATTTCGGATGGAACCCTTAGACTATTAGCCCTTCTAACCGTCCTTAACGATCCTGATCGAAAGGGGACGTTATGCTATGAAGAGCCAGAGAATGGTGTGCATGACGGGCGGATACCCACGCTCGTTGAGATTATCCGCGATGCGACGGTTATTCGTTCGGCGAGCGGGCAAACCTTTCAGGTCATTTTGAATACGCATTCGCCGAAGGTGATGGAAGAACTTCGCGATGAAGAAATAGTAGCCGCTGACCTGATTAGCCAAGTGGTTCCGGGCAGCGAGAGGGTGAACACCCGCACTCGAATGCGAACCGGAGTGACTGCCGTGAGCGATCTCTTCGAGCCTGAGAAACATCTTAGTCGGTCGGAAGTTGACAGGTTGCTTCAGCGCCCGGGTGATTCTGGATGAAATATCTCGGATGGGGTGTTTTTTACGAAGGACGCAGCGACGCGCCTTACTTGGACGTGATCATCCCGAGAATCATCCGCGATGTGATTGCTACCGGGGACGGCGATTCAATTATTGAGGTGCCCGATCAGCCGTCCGTTCGCCTGGGTCTTACGTCTCGCGAAGTCACTAACGTCGCAAAAGAAGCTTGCGAGTTTTTCGAAGCTTTTGAAATCGTCTTCGTCCATTCAGATACTGGCGGCCGGGGATTACAGGCTACTCTAGCTTGTCGCTCAACGGCCTATTGCGAGGCCATGCATGCTGAGTGCGATTTAGAGGCCTTCCGCTGTATTTGCTTGACCCCTCGGCACGAAACTGAAGCTTGGATCCTCGCCGATGGCTCGGCAGTCCTTGGATCGGTGGGTATCGAAGGCGACCCACAAGCGTATGGTCTTCCCGCATCTCCGCAAGAGGCGGAGAGGCTTGTCGATCCGAAGCGAGTATTAAACGATGCTCTCGACGCGATGAATGTCCGCCCGCGTTCGCGAAATCTCGATCTTCTTTTCCCTACTATTGCCAATAGGCAGCGATTGAGCGAGCTCTATCGTGCACAGTCTATCCGAAATTTTCGTGATGGAGTGCGTGCCGCCCTAATCGGGGCCGACTTTCTAGATTAGTAGAGGCGCAAGGGCCGATGACCTTTGGTGTATTCATGCACAAGGATGGGTCGATCTACGACGACATCCCCGAAGTGCATTACCAGTTTCCGAAAGTCTATCTCAGCCGCGCTAAGCAGATGGTCGATAATTGGATCGTCTATCGCGAGCCGGTGAAGCTTCCGCAGTCCAAAGGCTTCTTCGCCGTGGCGAAGGTTGAGCGGATCATTCCCGATCCGGACATGTCAAACCGGTACCGTGCGATTATCCAAGAGGGCAGTTATCTGCCGTTCTCACCGACTGTTCCGCACAAGGTGGACGGCGTGCCAGTTGAGCGGGATTTAGCGAACGCCCAAGCGGCCGTTCGCCCGCTGTCCAATTCCGACTTCGCGCGCATTATCGCGCTGGGCCTGCCCGAGGACGACACGCTGCCGCGCACCGGCGACCTCGAACCGCTGAACCGCGTGCAGGACCCGCAAATGCCGTTTGAGATCGAGCGGCCTATCGTGCAATCGCTCGTCAATCGCCCCTTTCGCGACCGCGCCTTTCGCCGCGCGGTGCTGAACGCCTATGACGGTCGCTGCGCGGTGACGGGGTGGAAACTGGTCAACGGCGGTGGCCGGTTGGAGGCCGAGGCGGCGCATATTCGCCCGGTCGAGCGTGGCGGGCCGGACAGCGTGCGCAATGGCCTCGCACTGTCGGGCACCGCGCATTGGATGTTCGACCGCGGGCTGATCGGCCTGTCGGACGATCTCGACATCCTGATCTCCCGCCAGGTCAACGACCGTCCGAGCGTGGAGGCTATCATCAACAAGTCCGGGAAGGCGCTCGCGCCCGAGCGGCTGGCGCTGCGGCCGCATCCGGCGTTTCTCGGATGGCATCGGGAGCATTGCTTCAAGCGGTAGCGCGGGTGGTTTGAGGTTTTTGTTTTGCGCCCTCAAACGCCGGGCGGCGGGCATCCGCGCCCCTTGGGTTGGCGCATAAGCGGCGGCGCGCGGTCGCGCTTGCGGTCCGCTGGTCGCGGACCGGGGCTCTTATGCGTTAGGCGTTGCGATGAAACAGGCCCACCCCCGGCCCCTCCCGCGAGCGGGAGGGGAGGAGGTTACCACCTGTCGTCCCCCAGCGTTCTGATGCGCGGGCCGGCGGGTTTGGCGGGTGGGGGCTCCTCCGGCTCCTCGCCGGCCTCGCCGTTCTCCAGTTCCGGGCAGGTTCGGTCGTCGCCGATGGCGCAGGCTTCGCCGAGGAGGGCGGCTCGGGAGCGGCCGTCGCCCGCGAAGACTTCGGTGTATTCGGCCTCGGCCGCGGCGGTGTCGGCTTCGGGGGCGTCGGTGCGGGTCCGCCAGCCCTCGTCGAGGGCTTCGAGGCGGCGGAACTCGCGGTAGGCGGCGCGGGTGCGGGGGCTGAGGTGGGCCCACCAGCGGACGTGCATCTCGGCAATGCGCTCGACGAAATCGGCGGCGTGGTGGTCGGCCTCCGAGGCCTCGCGCTCCTGCTCCTCCTCCCATTCCTTGCGCCACTGCTTCTTCAGGCGGTCGAGCTCCATCTTGCCGATCGCGCCGAGGCTTTTCGCCTTGCCTTCGGTGAAGCGCTCGGGCGCGCGGTTGCGGAGCATGAACATGAGCAGCCGGTCGTTGTAGGTGCGGCGGGTGCCGACGAGCTTGCCGTAGGAGTAGACGGGCACCTCGACGCCGTTGAGCGCGCGCTCCATCGCGACGTCCTCGATCCGCTGGACGCCGAGCTGGAGCGCGGCCTCCCACGCCTGGCGGAAGCTCTCCGCGCCGGGCTCGCGGCGGAGCTGGTAGACGCCGGGCTGGCTCATGTTGACGGCGCGGCAGGCGGCGTCGACGCTGCCGGTGTCGGCCAGCGCCTCGATGAAGGCGCGCTGGCGATGCTCGGTCCAGCCGTCGCGGCGCGGGCGCTCGCGCGGGACGGGGGTGAAGGCGGGCAATTCGCCCGCGCGGACGGGCAGGCGGGCCTCGCGACTGTCGGTGCGGCGGGTCATTTTCGATTCTACAGCACACGAGGTGTGCTGTAGGAAAATGTTTTTTGTTTGTTCTTTCGCACGCGCATCCGCGCGCGCGTCCTCGGCGCTGTTCCCTCCGCTTCGCTACGGGGCGCCTGTGGGCGGGCCGTCGCCCTTGCGGTCGGCTGTCGCCGACCGGAGCTTTCCCGGCCGTGGCTGTGGAGAGCTGGTCCGGTCCGCGACCAGCGGACCGCAAGGCCGACCGGCCGCCGCGCCTACTGGCGCGGAAGCCAAGGGCCCGGATGGGCCCGCCGGCGCTTGAGGCTAAACAAAAAACAAACTCGTCAAGGACGAGTTTGCCCGTCCCCGCGCACGATGTACTTGAAGCTCGTGAGCTGCTCCAGGCCAACGGGGCCGCGGGCGTGCATCTTGCCGGTGGCGATGCCGATTTCCGCGCCCATGCCGAACTCCCCGCCGTCGGAGAACTGGGTGGAGGCGTTGTGCATCACCACGGCGCTGTCGATCGCGGTGAGG
>JAPSJS010000061.1 GCA_031178065.1 Altererythrobacter sp. | reverse complement strand
TTCAGATCGGCGGCGCGAGATCCGACAGGGCGTCCAGCTCTTCGCCGATTGCATGCGCCAGGGTGTGCGCGGTCGCCACCGGGTCGCGGTGCGCACCGCCCACGGGCTCGGGCACGATGCGATCGATCACGCCGAGCCGCTCGAGGTGCTGGGCGGTGACTTTCATCGCTTCGGCAGCATCAGGGGCCTTCTCGGCCGTCCGCCAGAGGATCGACGCACAACCTTCCGGCGAAATCACCGAGTAGACCGCATGTTCGAGCATCAGCACGCGCTCGGCGCTCGCCAGCGCCACCGCGCCGCCCGATCCGCCCTCGCCCACGATCGTCGCGACCATCGGCACGGGCAGCGCGAGGCAGGCTTCGGTCGAGCGCGCGATCGCCTCGGCCTGGCCGCGCTCCTCCGCCTCGACGCCGGGAAAGGCCCCCGACGTATCGACGAGCGTCACCACCGGCAGACCGAAGCGCCCGGCCATCTCCATGAGACGGATGGCCTTGCGGTATCCCTCGGGCTTGCCCATGCCGAAATTGTGCCTCAGGCGGCTTTCGGTGTCGTTGCCCTTCTCGTGCCCGATCAGCATGACACGGCGATCGCCGAGCTTCGCGAACCCGCCGAGGATCGCCTCGTCCTCGCCGTAGCAGCGGTCCCCGCCGAGCGGAATGAACTCTTCGAACGCATGCTCGACGAAATCGCGGAAGTGCGGCCGCGCCGGATGGCGGGCGACCTGCGTCTTCTGCCACGGCGTCAACGCCGCATATGTGCTGGAGAGCAGATCGGCGCTCTTCTGTTCGAGCCGCTGGAGCTCGCCCGAGATATCGACGTCGTCGCCTTCGGCTGCGGTGCGCAGTTCTGCGATCCGAGCCTCGAGCTGCGCGACGGGCTTCTCGAATTCGAGATAGGAAATCATCGCAGAGCGCCTAGTCCGCGCAGCCGCGAACGGCAAGAGGATGCCGTTCGTTGACCAACGCGACCAGCCGGGCGCTGTCGACGTGGGTGTAGATCTGCGTGGTTGCAATATCCGCATGGCCGAGCAGCGTCTGGAGCACGCGCAAGTCCGCCCCGCCCTCCAGCAGATGCGTCGCGAAGGCATGGCGCAGCACGTGCGGGCTGACCTTTTCCGGCCCCAGGCCGGCACGGGCGGCAAGTGCCTTCAGGAGCTGAAAAAGGCGCACGCGCGTCAGGTGTTTGCCTCCCCGCGAAGGGAAGAGGTGCTTCGATCCCTCCGGCCGCAGCGGCAGCCAGCGCGACAGTGCCGCTCCCGCCCGGCCGCTGACTGGCACCATGCGCGCCTGCCCGCCTTTGCCGGTCACCGTGAGCAAGGGCGCATCCCGCGGCACCGCCGAGAGCGGCAACGAGACGAGCTCGGTCGCGCGCAGCCCCGACCCGTAGAGAAGCTCCAGCAGCGTTAAGAGCCGCACCGCGCGCGCATCGTCGCCCTGGGCTTCCTCCTCTGCACGGGCGAAAAGCGCCTCGATCTCGCCGTGCGAGAGAATCTTCGGCAGCGGACGCCGCGTTGCAGGCCGTGGCAATGCGGCGGAAGGGTCGTCGCTGCGCTGGCCTTCGTCTACCAGGAAGCCGTAGAACTGCCGCAGTGCCGAGGATTTTCGCGCCACGCTCGACGGCGCGAGCGTGGCCCACGCCTGGCCCAGACGGGCCAGATCGTCGCGTTCTGCGAGCTCGAGCGAGCCGATCGCTTCCTCCGCCCCTTCGAGATCCCGTCGGTACGCCGCGAGCGTGTTCGCCGCCGCGCCACGCTCGGCAGCGAGCATGGCAAGGAAATCCTCGATCCCTGACACTACTCTCCTTCCCGCTTGGCGGAGAGGAATGGCGGATGGGTACGGAGCCGGAGCATCAATCGCATTCTGACCCACCTCTGGTCCCACTCGCAAGCGCGAGGCGGGATCAGGCGCGCGCCACGGCCTCCGCCGCGATCATGCGCGCTTCCGCCGAAAGCCCGACTCGGTTGAGCGCGGAGACGATGTGGAACAGATGCCGCGCGGTCATCCGCTCCCACCCCTCGCCCTGCATGCCAAGCCCAGCGAGCAGCGCTACGAGCGCCGGGTTGTCGACGTCGGCGGCGCGTTCGATCATGCGTATCCACTTCGTCTCGCGCGAGAGATCGATCCCGACACGTGCCGAATAAGATTGGGCGGTATCGCCATCGATCCGCCCCAGCCCCGCCAGGGCCGCGACGAAGAAGCGCGACTTGCGTTGTCCAGCGCTGCCGTCGGCATCGATGAAAGTGTCGAGCGGCCCACCGCCGATGGAATCCTGCGCATCCGGCTGCGCCAGTGCGAGGAGCGCCCAGGCTTGGCTTCCCTGCTCGACGACGGGCGCCCATTCCATTGCGTCTCGGTCGAGCCCGGCGGCAAGCATCGACGCGATCAACTGCGGGGCAGCCTCCGCCAGATCCTCGCTCGGCCGCAGGCGTGCCGCGGCATAGGCGGTGAGCACCAGCCGCCCGTAGGCGGGCGAATCGGAAGAGCCCCAGATCTCCCGCATCGCAGTGAGGCGCGACGCGGGTTCGCCGACATAGGCCTCCCGCAAGCTTGCGGCGGTCGCGGCAGCGGGGCCTTCGGCGCCTTCGACTGCATAGATCTGACTGTAGAGATCGACCATCGCGGAGGCAGAGAGAATACCTTCACGTGCCGCTCGGTCGGCACCTTCCGCGCGCGCCGTGGGGGCGAGCATTGGCGCGACGGCGGAGACCCGCTGATAGTAGGGTTCGGGGTCCGCAAGCAGGTTCTCGGGAATTTCCGCGCCGACCGCCGTCGCGAGCGCGAAACGCCAGGGCGTGATCTCATCGACCTCATCCCACTCGAGGTTGACGGCTCGCCGCCCCGATCCCGCGGCGCCGGCGTAGCGCTGCGCGAGAAGGACGTCGATCGCCGGCGCGGTTCCGCGCGACAGCGCGCGGCTGAGCTCGGTCCCGGCACGCACGCCCTGCCCCGCAAAGGCCGAGCAGATCGAGCGCCAGAGCTGCCAGCGCGCTTCGTCGCGGTCGCTGCCCTGAAGCTGGACCGCCGGACAGGCGCCGACGATGTCTCCGGTCGCGACATAGGCGTCGAGCGCAGCGCCGGTCAGTGCGCCGTTCCAGTTGCTCGTATCGACGTCCTGCGCGATCGCGCGTGCGGCGGTGTATTCGCCGATGGAGTTGAGCGTCGCGGTGCGGAGCGCTGCGAAGTCGACCGGATCCATCCCTTCTGGTGCCGCAAGGCGGCTCGCGAGTGCGCGCCGGAGCAGGATATGACCCCAGCGCGAGACGAGCGGCCCGCGCGTTCCGGCGAGCGCCGCTCGCACCAGCGAGGCGGGCTGCGCCGCAAGCGACGCCGTCGCGAACCCGCCTTCGTCCGGCGCGAGCACGCCGACTTCGGCAAGCGAGCGGCGTGCGGCCCGCGGAATGTCGTCACGTGGCTTGAGTCCGAGCAGCTCGTCGAGTTCGTCGGTGTCCATCGCCTCCAGCTCTTCGAGCGAGGGCAGATCCGGCGGCAGCTCGATATCCGCGACATCGAGCTCGGGCAGCGGCTGGATGACGGGCGTGCTGGTCGCGCTCGGCGCAGGGGCGGCAGTGCTCGTGGCTGTGGGGCGCGGAGTGGGCGTGGGACTCGGCGCCGGCGCCGGATCGTCGAACCCCGGCGGCAACAACGATTCGGGCGCGCTCTGCGCCAGCACGAACGTGGAGCTCAGTGCGAGCGCCGCGCCACCGGCGAAGAGGGCCGCCTTCATTCCGCCGTCTCCGGCAGGTCGATCGGCTCGGCGATGGGGCGTATCGGCTCCTCTCCTCCGTCGATCCAGGCATAGAGCAGCAGTGCGGCGACCAGCACCACCACCGCCCATACGACACGCCTACCCGTCATTGCCAAGCCAGCAGACCCTTCTTTGCCCGTCCTTGCACAGTTGCGCCGCACCTAGCCCATCTATAGGCGAAGCGGCAATGACCCAGCAGTCCGAAACATGGAACGACGCTGAAATCGCCCGCGTCGCGCGGCGGATCGACCGCCCGGTCGTGCTCGTCGGCCTGATGGGCGCGGGCAAGTCCACCGTGGGCCGCAAGCTCGCGGCGCTGCTGGGCAAGAGCTTCGTCGACGCGGACGAGGCGATCGAAGACGCGGCTCGGATGCCGATCACCGAGATCTTCGACCGCTTCGGCGAGAGCTACTTCCGCGACGGAGAGCGGCGGGTGATCGCGCGGCTGATCGAGGAACGGCACGGGGTTATCGCCACCGGCGGAGGCGCCTTCGTCAACAACGTCACGCGCGCGCTGATCCTGGAGAAGGCGATCGCCGTGTGGATCGACTGCGACGTGGCGACGCTGGTCGAGCGGACCGCGCGGCGCGACGTCCGCCCGCTGCTGCGGAACGGCAATCCGCACGAGATCCTGACGCGGCTCCATCGCGAGCGCGAGCCGTTCTACGCCGAAGCGCCGATCCGCGTGGCGGGCGAGGACGGTCCGCATCTCGACACGGCAATGGCCATAGTGGAGGCGATCGATCGATGGCTGTAGTGCCGGTGGAACTGGGCGGCCGATCCTACGAGGTTCGCATCGGCAAGGACCTGCTGCACGACGTGGCACGCCAATGCGCGCCGTTGCTGCGCAAGAGCTCCGTGCCGATCGTGACCGACGCCAACGTGGCGCGGCACTGGCAGGAACCTGTCGGGGCGTCGCTCGCGCGTGAGGGCCTTGAGCCTCGCTGGCTCGTGCTCGAGGCCGGCGAGGCGTCGAAGAGCTGGGAGAACCTGCAGCGCGTCACCGACTGGCTGCTGGCCGAACAAGTCGAACGCGGCGATCACGTGCTGGCGCTGGGCGGCGGGGTGATCGGCGATCTCGTCGGCTTCGCGGCGGCGATCCTCAAGCGCGGCTGCGGCTTCATCCAGTTGCCGACCACGCTGCTGGCCCAGGTCGACAGCTCGGTCGGTGGCAAGACCGCGATCAACACCGCGGCGGGCAAGAACCTGATCGGCGCGTTCCACCAGCCCTCGCTGGTCCTAGCCGATCTCGGCGCGCTCGCCACTCTGCCCGACCGCGAGATGCGCGCCGGCTATGCCGAAGTGCTCAAGTACGGCGTGCTGGGCGACGCGCAGTTCTTCGACTGGCTCTCGGCCCATGGCGAAGCTGTCCTCGCGCGCGAGGATGCGCCGCTGGAGCACGCCGTCGCCGCCAGCGTCGCGGCCAAGGCGCGGATCGTCGCCGAGGACGAGCGCGAAACCGCCGACCGGCGCGCGCTGCTCAATCTCGGTCATACGTTCGGCCACGCGCTGGAGGCGGAGACCGGCTTTTCGGACCGCCTCCTGCATGGCGAAGCCGTCGCACTCGGCATGGTGCTCGCCGCGCGCTACTCGGCACGGCGGGGCCAGATCAGTGATGCCGATGCGGAGCGGGTAACCCGCGCCGCGGATGCTGCGGGCCTGCCAAGCGAGATCGCCGCTCTCGGGCTCAACTGCGACGGACGCCGCCTCGCGGACCACATGCTGCACGACAAGAAGATGGACGCCGGCACCCTCCCCTTCGTCCTCCTGCGCGCCATCGGCGACGCCTATGTGGCGCGGGATGTGGAGCTGACGGACGTCACTGAATTCCTGAACGAAGAGCTGCGGGCGGATTGATCTCTACTCCCCTCCTTGGCCTGCGACGGAATGGGGAGGATTGACCGCGCGCGCTGCCCAACGCACTCTCGCCCGATGACCCGCTTCGTCGACCTCTCGATCCCGATCACCAACGACGTGATCTCCGACCCCGAGGTGATGCGACCGAAGATCACTTACATGACGCACGAGGACACCTGGCAGCAAATCGCCATGTTCTTCCCCGGCCTCGAAAAGAACGACCTGCCCGACGGCGAAGGCTGGGCAGTCGAGATGCTCGAACTCTCGACTCACAACGGCACCCACATGGACGCGCCGTGGCATTACCACTCGACCACTAGCGAAGGCACCCAGCCCGCCTCAAGCATCGATGAAGCGCCGCTCGACCGCTTCTTCCGCCCGGGCGTGAAGCTCGATTTCTGCCACCTACCGCATGGACACATGGTGAGCGCGGCGGAAGTCGAGGCGGAGCTCGATCGGATCAGTTACACGCTCAAGCCGCTCGACATCGTACTCGTGCAGTCGGGCGCTGTCTATGGAACGGACAACTTCACCGATCAGGGCGTCGGCCTCGGCGCCGAGGCGACGCTATGGTTGACCGAGCGCGGCGTGGAAGTGGTCGGCACCGACGCTTGGAGCTGGGACGCGCCGTTCAGCCACACGGCGCGGCGCTGGGCCGAAACCCGCGACCCCTCGATCATCTGGGAAGGCCACAAGGCTGGCCGCATCCGCCCGTATTACCAGATCGAAAAGCTCACCAATCTCGAAAGCTTGCCGAGCCGCGGCTTCACCGTCAGTTGCTTCCCGGTGAAGATCGAACGCGCGAGCGCGGGCTGGATCAGGGCCGTCGCGCTGATCGAGGACTAGAACAGGCGCGACCCATTCGGCACCGGCTTGTCGGGCGCGAACAGCACGACCTCGCCCGCCTCGTCCGCAAACCCCAGCGTCAGCACCTCGGACATCGCCGGGCCGATCTGGCGCGGCGGGAAGTTGACCACCGCCGCGACCTGCCGGCCGGGAAGCTCGTCCAGCTCATAGTTGGCCGCGATCTGCGCGCAGCTCTTCTTCTCGCCGATGGCTGGGCCGAAATCGATCCGCAGCCGGTAGCTCGGCTTGCGCGCCTCGGGGAATGCTTCGGCCGCAACGATCGTGCCGACGCGAATATCGGCCTTGAGGAAGGTCTCGAAATCGGTCAGCTCGGCAGCCGGCGCATCGGGTGAGTGATGGAGGTGCATTACTCGAGCTCGAGGATCACCGCGTCGACCGCGAGGCTGTCGCCCTGCGCGGCGTTGATCTTGGCCACCGTCGCCTGTTTCTCGGCGCGCAGGATGTTTTCCATCTTCATCGCCTCGACCGTGGCGAGCGGCTGGCCCGGCTGGACCTCCTCGCCCTCGGCGACGTGGAGCTTCACCAGCAGGCCCGGCATCGGGCAGATCAGCAGCTTGGAAAGGTCCGGCGGCACCTTCTCGATCATATGCTGCGTGAGGTGCGCGACGTGTGCCGGCAGGATACGCAGCACATGGCGCGCGCCGCGCGTGGTGACCGCGTAGCCGGTGCGCGTCGGTTCGAGCTGGAGGCCGAAATGCTGGACGGGCTCCGCGTCCTCGTCCGAACCGGTTTCGTAAAGCGCGACGTCGACGAAGCGCGCACCCGGTGTGTATTCCATCGCCAGTTCGACCGGCTCACCGTTCACGGTGATCGCCGTTTCTTCCAGGCTTACCGCGAAGTCGGTGCCGCCTACAGTGACGCACCAGTCGCCCGGCGCGGCGAGAGCGGGATCGAGCTGCCCGTCGATCCGCCGCGCACGGTCGCTATCGGCGGTGGCGATGGCTCCGCCGACGGCGGCAAGCACGTGCTCCAACTCGTCCGAGGCGGGCGCACCGGTGAAGCCTTCGGGATACTCCTCCGCAATGAAGCCGGTGGTGAGTTCGCCCGAGCGGAAACGCGGGTGCTGCATGATCGCGGAAAGGAAGTCGACGTTGTGTCCGAGCCCTTCGATGCAGAAGGCGTCGAGCGCCTGCACCTGCAAGTCCGCCGCCGCCTCGCGCGTTGGCGCCCAGGTGATCAGCTTGGCGATCATCGGGTCGTAGAACATCGACACCTCGCCGCCTTCGAACACGCCATCGTCGATGCGCACGCCGTCGACGCCGCGGCGACCGTTGGCCTCGCCGTCGTCGGTCCAGCCCTCGACCGGCGGCTGATAGCGCACGAGGCGCCCGGTGCTGGGCAGGAAGCCGCGATAGGGATCCTCGGCATAGACGCGGTTCTCGATCGACCAGCCGTCGATGCCGATGTCCTTCTGCTTGAACGGCAATTCCTCGCCGTAAGCGACGCGGATCATCTGCTCCACCAGATCGACGCCGGTGATCGCCTCGGTCACCGGATGCTCGACCTGGAGGCGCGTGTTCATCTCGAGGAAGTAGAAGCTTTCGCCGGTTTCATCCGCGCCGCTGACGATCAGTTCGACGGTGCCCGCCGAATGGTATCCGACCGCGCGGGCCAGCGCGACGCTCTGCTCGCCCATCGCCTTGCGCATCTTGGGCGTAACGAAGGGGCTCGGCGCTTCCTCCACCACCTTCTGATGGCGGCGCTGGATCGAGCATTCGCGCTCGTTGAGATAGACGATGTTCCCGTGCTTGTCGCCGAGCACCTGAATTTCGATGTGGCGCGGGTCCTCGATGAACTTCTCGATGAAGACGCGGTCGTCGCCGAAGCTGTTCTTGCCTTCGCGCTGGGTCGCCTCGAACCCTTCGTTCACGTCGGTGTCGTTCCAGGCGAGCCGCATGCCCTTGCCGCCGCCGCCGGCGCTGGCTTTCATCATCACCGGATAGCCGATCCGGTTGGCCCACTGCAGGGCCTCCTCGGTCGTTTCGATCGCATCGGGCGATCCTGGGACGGTGTTGACGCCCGCCTGCTTCGCAAGCTTCTTGGATTCGATCTTGTCGCCCATCGCCGCGATGGCATTGGTGGGGGGGCCGACAAAGGCGATCCCTTCCTTCTCCAGCGCCTCGACGAAACTCGCACGCTCGGACAGGAAGCCGTAGCCCGGATGCACCGCCTCAGCGCCCGTCTGCTTGCACGCGGCGATGATCTTGTCCGCGATCAGGTAGCTTTCCGAGGCCGGCGCCGTCCCGATATGCACCGCCTCGTCGGCCATCCGCACGAACGGCGCACGCGCGTCGGCGTCCGAATAGACCGCGACGGTCGCGATACCCATGCGGCGCGCGGTCTTGATGACCCGGCAGGCGATTTCGCCCCGGTTGGCGATAAGGATTTTGGAGAACATGACCTATTTTGTGCCTTCGATCGAACGGGCGATTGTTTCTATCGCGCTCGTCACGGATTTCCCGCCTTGGCATTGACCGAGGCCCGTGAGGGCATCAGCCATGTTCTTCTGTTCCTGTGCAAGGCGCATGAGGGCGAAGGCGATAGCGAATTGAGGATTTCCCGATCTCGCATGCTCTTCGAAATAGTCTTCGATGGATTGTTCATGCGCCAAGACATGTCTCCTCTATTTTTCGACGTTGCATCGGCTCATCGCCCTGCAACGCGGTCAGGCCAAGCTTCGCGAACAGCGCGCCGTCGCTGTCGTCGCCCGCGTTGGGCGCGGTCAGCAGCTTGTCGCCGGTGAAAATCGAGTTCGCGCCGGCGAGGAAGCACAGGGCCTGCGTCGCCTCGCTCATCGACTCTCGGCCGGCGGAGAGACGGACCATGCTCAGCGGCATGGTGATGCGCGCGGCCGCAACTGTGCGGACGAATTCGATATCGTCGATCTTGGCGAGCGGGGTATCGGCCAGCATATCGCCCAGCACCGTGCCCTTGACCGGCACCAGCGCGTTGACCGGCACGCTTTCCGGATGCTGCTCCAGCGTCGCGAGCGTGTGGATGAAGCCGACGCGATCCGCGCGCGTCTCGCCCATGCCGACGATCCCGCCCGAACACACGTTGATGCCCGCCTGGCGCACGTTGTCGAGCGTTTCCAGCCGTTCGTCCATCGTGCGCGTGGTGATGACGCGCTCGTAGTACTCGGGGCTGCCGTCGATGTTGTGGTTGTAGTAGTCGAGCCCCGCCTCCGCGAGCATGTCGGCCTGCTTCGGCGTCAGCATGCCGAGCGTCATGCAGGTCTCCAGCCCCATCTCGCGCACGCCCTTCACGATCTCGACGATCTTGGGCATGTCGCGGTCCTTGGGATTGCGCCACGCGGCGCCCATGCAGAAGCGCTGGCTGCCGTGGTCCTTGGCCTGCGCCGCCGATTGCAGGACCGCCTGCACGTCCATCAGCTTGCCCGCCTCGACCCCGCTGTCGGCATGGACGCTTTGCGAGCAATAGCCGCAATCCTCCGGGCACCCGCCGGTCTTGATCGAGAGCAGCGTGCAGAGCTGCACCTCCGCAGGCGGATGGTTCTCCCGGTGTACCGAGGCCGCGCGGAACAGCAGTTCGGTGAAGGGAAGGTCGAACAGCTCGGCGATTTCCTCGCGCGTCCAATCGTTACGGCTATGGGTCATCAGATAGCGTCCAGTGCCTGCGAGAGATCGGCGATGATGTCGTCGATATGTTCGATACCGACCGACACCCGCACCACGTCGGGCCCCGCGCCCGTCGCTTCCAGCGCCTCGCCCTCGAGCTGGCTGTGCGTCGTGGACGCGGGATGGATGATGAGCGAGCGCGTGTCGCCGAGGTTGGCGAGGTGGCTGAACATCTTCACCGAGGAGACCAGCTTCACGCCCGCGTCATATCCGCCCTTCAGGCCGAAGGTGAACACCGCCCCGCCCTTGCCGCCGAGATAGCGCTGCGCCAAGGCGTGATAGCGATCGTCCTCGAGCCCGGCGTAGGAGACCCAGTCGACCTTGGGATGCGCCTTCAGCCATTTGGCGAGCGCCAGCGCATTATTGCAATGCCGCTCCATCCGCAGGGCCAGCGTTTCCATTCCGGTGAGCGCCAGGAAGGCGTTCATCGGCGCTAGCGCCGGCCCGAGATCGCGCAGGCCGAGCGTGCGCGCAGCCAGGATGAAGGCGAGATTGCCGAAATTCTCGGTGAACCTGATGCCGTGATAGGAATCGTTGGGCTCGGAAAGCGTCGGGTACTTGCCGCCCCTGGCCCAATCGAAGCTACCCGCATCGACAATCACCCCGCCGATGGCATTGCCATGCCCGTTCAGGAACTTGGTCGTCGAATGGACGACGATATCCGCGCCATATTCGATCGGGCGGCAGAGCACCGGGGTCGCCATCGTGTTGTCGACGATCAGCGGAACGCTGGCGTCGTGCGCTACCTTGGCGATCGCCTCGATATCCTGCACCACGCCGCCGGGGTTGGCGAGGCTCTCGATGAACACCGCGCGCGTCTTGTCGGTGATCGCGGCGGCGACATTGTCCGCATTATCGGCGTCGACGAAATGCGTCGTCCACGCCATCTTCCGGAAGCTTTGCCCGAGCTGGTTCTGCGACCCGCCGTAGAGCTTCTGCGCCGCGACGATCTCGCAGCCCGGTTCCATCAGCGTGTGGAACGCCAGGAACTGCGCCGCATGGCCAGATGCCACCGCCAGCGCCCCGACGCCGCCCTCCAGCGCCGCGATCTTGCCTTCCAGCGCACCGTTGGTGGGGTTCATGATCCGGGAATAGATGTTCCCGAATTCCTCGAGGTTGAACAGGCGCGATGCATGGTCGACGCTGTCGAAGACGTAGGAGGACGTCTGGTAGATCGGCGTGATCCGCGCCTTGGTGGTGGGATCGGGTTCGGTCCCGGCATGGACGGTGAGCGTTTCCAGTTTCTGTGTCATATCCTCAGTCCGATAGCGGCCTCGCGCGTTTGCGCAAACCCTTGCAGTGCGGCGGCATAGTGCGGCGCGCCGCGGCGGTCGCCTTCGCCCGAGAGCAGGCCCTCCATCGCGCCCGCGAGCCGCGTCACGTTCTCGCCCGAGAGCGAACCCAGCGGCGCGACATAGACCCCGATGGTGAACAGGATCGCGCCCGTTTCAGGCAGGCGGCGCAGCGTCTGGCGTTCGGAACGGACGAACAGCGTCTCGCCCGCGTTCTCCGCCGTGACATGGGCGAAGGCTTGCTCGGGCGGCTCGGCGATCCAGTGCAGCGCCGGCGTCGCGGCAACGAACCAGTTGCAGCGGCCGAATATCTGTCCGGGCCTCAGCCTGGCGATGAAGTGATCCACACCGCTTGCGAGATGTTCGGCATAACCCTGGATCGGCGCGTGCATGGCGGCGAGCGGCAGGCCGATCTTCTCCGCCGGGCGCCAGTCGCTCGGGAACGCGACCGCTGCGCCGACGAGGCGGTAGAAATCCTCGCCCTCCTGGCGCGTGAGCAGGCACATATCCTCCCACCGCGCCTTCGCGGCCTCGGGCAGGCCGCCGTCGATGCCGAGCATTGCCGCGAGCTCACGCCCGGGCGCCTCGCTTTCGGGTGCAAGCTGGATGCCCTCGGGGAAGGTGGCGAACCCCGCCTCGCGCGCCGCAAGGTCGGGACCGGGCTGGAGCCACTCGTCCTCCGACAATGCGGCGAGCCCCATCTTGAGCACGCCCCCGCCGCGGGCGCGGGGGAGCAGTTCATCGACGGAGAAACCGAGAGTCATTACCTTCTCCCGTCACCCCAGCGAAAGCTGGGGCCGCTCTCCACTCGGTCAGAGCGGGCGACACGCGATCCCAGCTTTCGCTGGGATGACGGAGTCTCGTTCACTCCGCCGCCTCGGCCTTGCCATCTCCATCCTCGGTGTCCTCGCCCGACGGCGGCATATTGTGGCCGAGGAGGCGCAGCATGTCGGCGGCGCATTCGACGACGTTGGAGCCCGGGCCGTAGATGCCCTGCACGCCTGCCTTGCGCAGGAACTCGTAATCGCTCTGCGGGATCACTCCGCCGGCGACGATCTTGATGTCCGCGCGGCCCGCGTCCTTCAGCAGCTCGATCAACTCGGGGATCAGGGTCTTGTGGCCGGCGGCGAGGCTCGATGCGCCGATCGCGTCGACATCGGCCTCCAGCGCCATCTCCATCGTCTCGCGCGGGGTCTGGAACAGCGGGCCGCTCAGCACTTCGAAACCCATGTCGGCAAAGGCGCTGGCGATCACGTTGGCGCCGCGATCGTGCCCGTCCTGCCCCATCTTGGCGATCATGACCTTGGGCTTGCGGTCGAGCCGGCGGGTGACCGCCTCGATCCCGCGCACGACCTGCGCGTAGCGCTCGTCGTCCTTGTAGGCAGCGCCGTAGATGCCCTTCACCGGGCGCGGCATCGTGTCGTAACGGCCGAAGGCCTCCTCCATGGCGGAAGAAATTTCGCCCAGCGTCGCCCGCTCCCGCGCGGCATCGACCGCCAGCGCGAGCAGGTTGCCCTTGCCCTTCGCGCCCTCGGCCAGCGCCTTGAGCGCCGTCTGACATTTCGCCTCGTCGCGGTCGGCGCGCACGCGCTCGATCCGCGCGATCTGGCTCTGGCGGACCTTGGTGTTGTCGATGTCGAGCGTCTCGATCGGGTCTTCGTCTTTCAGGCGGAAGCGGTTGACGCCGACGATCACGTCCTCGGCCCGGTCGACCCGCGCCTGCCGCCCGGCCGCGGCTTCCTCGATCATACCCTTGGGCCAGCCGGCAGCGACCGCCTTGGCCATGCCGCCTTCGCTCTCGACCCGCTGGATAATCGCCCAGGCCTCGTCGACGAGCTGCTTGGTCAGCGCCTCGACGTAGTAGGAGCCGCCGAGCGGATCGACCACGTTGGTCATCCCCGTCTCTTCCTGCAGCACGATCTGCGTGTTGCGCGCGATGCGGGCGGAGAAGTCGGTCGGCAGGGCGATCGCTTCGTCGAGCGCATTCGTATGCAGGGACTGCGTGCCGCCGAGCATCGCGGCCATCGCTTCGATCGTCGTGCGGATGACGTTGTTGTACGGGTCCTGCTCGGTCAGCGAGACACCGCTCGTCTGGCAATGGGTGCGCAGCATCTTGCTGCGTTCGCTCTTGGCGCCGAGCTGCGTCATCGCGCGGTGCCACAGCGTGCGCGCGGCGCGCAGCTTGGCGACTTCCATGAAGAAGTTCATCCCGATCGCGAAGAAGAAGCTCAGCCGCCCGGCGAACTTGTCGATATCGAGCCCGCTGGCGACGCCGTACTTCACATATTCCATGCCGTCGGCGATGGTGAAGGCGAGCTCCTGCACCTGCGTCGCGCCGGCTTCCTGCATGTGATAGCCGGAGATCGAGATCGAGTTGAACTTCGGCATGTGATCCGCCGTGTAGGCGAAGATATCCGAGATGATCCGCATGCTCGGCTCGGGCGGGTAGATGTAGGTGTTGCGGACCATGAACTCCTTGAGGATGTCGTTCTGGATGGTCCCGGTGAGCTGATCGGGGTTCACCCCCTGCTCCTCCGCCGCGATGATGTAGAACGCGAGGCACGGGATCACCGCGCCGTTCATCGTCATCGACACGCTCA
The DNA here is from genome assembly GCA_031178065.1 of Altererythrobacter sp. Taxonomy (GTDB): domain Bacteria; phylum Pseudomonadota; class Alphaproteobacteria; order Sphingomonadales; family Sphingomonadaceae; genus Pelagerythrobacter. Next base: position 1,625 of record JAPSJS010000061.1, on the reverse strand, counting down.
TCTCATCGAGCGGAATACCGTCGAAGAGTATCTTCATGTCCTCCACGGTGTCGATCGCGACGCCCGCCTTGCCGACGTCGCCCACCACGCGCGGGTGATCGGAATCGTAGCCGCGGTGCGTCGCGAGGTCGAACGCGACCGACAGCCCCTTCTGCCCCGCCGCGAGATTGCGGCGGTAGAAGGCGTTCGATTCCTCGGCGGTCGAGAAGCCTGCGTATTGCCGGATCGTCCACGGCCGCCCGGCATACATGCTCGCCTTCACGCCGCGCGTGTACGGCGCGAAACCGGGCAGGCCCGGGTCCCATCCCTCGAGATCCGCTTCGGTGTAGAGCGGCTTGACCGCGATCCCTTCGGGCGTGTGCCAGGTAAGGTCGCGGCCCTTCACTTCCTTGTCGGCGAGGTCCTGCCAATCGGAGAGGGTGGGCCGGGTGTCTTTGTGGTCGGTCATGGGGACGCCGATCCACCATTCCGGCGGAAATTTCAATGCGAGCTTAGCTTGACCTCGGTCAACATGCGTCAGGCACCGGCACTCGGGCGGGCCGACACGCGAGTGTGCCAGGCGGCGAGGCGGGTGCAGCTTTCCGGCGCGGGGCAACCGGCGAAAACAGCGAAATCGACCGTCGTCAGCAACAGGATGTCGGCGACGGTGAAGCGCGCGCCAGCAAGGAATTCGCGATCCGCCAGGGCCTCGTCGAAGAAGCCGAAGGCCTTCGCCACCGCCGTGCGATTGGCCTCGCCCCAGGCTTCGTTACGGCCCGGCAGCGCGGCGGTGAAACGGTGCGTGTGAACCCAAACCGCGCCGACCGGATACATTGCGATCATCTCCACACGGCGATTCCACATCTCGACCAGCGCGATCTCCTCGGGCGCCGCGCCGAACAGGTTCGGCTCCGGATGCAACGCCTCAAGATAGCGGCAGATCGCCACGCTCTCGGCGATCACGGTGCCGTCATCGAGTTGGAGCGCCGGCGTCTGCCCGCGCGGATTGATCGCGAGATATTCGGGCGACTTCTGCTCGCGCTCGGGAATGGAGACTTCGCGGCTGGGCAACTCGATGCCCTTCTCCGCCGCGAAGATGCGCACGCGTCGCGGATTGGGCGCGGGGTTGGGGCTGTCGTAGAACAGCATCAGCGGCCCTTGAACGCGGGCTTGCGCTTCTGGAGGAAGGCCATGCCGCCTTCGCGTGCGTCCTCGGTCGAGGCGGCGATGCGTTGGCCCTCGGCTTCGGCCAGCAGCGCCTGGGCGTAGCTGTTCTCGAGCGCGGTGAGGATATTCTTGCGCATGGTGGCGTAGGAAACGGTCGGCCCGTTCGCCAGCCTGGCGGCGAGGGCTTCGGCTTCGCCAGCCAGCGATTCGTCGGCCACGGCCTTGTAGATCATGCCCCAGTCGTAAGCCTTCTCGGCGCCGATCTTCTCGCCCAGCATCATCATCTCGGTCGCACGCGCCTTCCCGATAAGGCGTGGGAGCATCCAGCTCGCGCCACCGTCGGGCACGAGGCCGATGTTGACGAATGCCTGCAGGAAATAGGCGCTCGCGCCCGCAATCACGAAATCGCCTGCCAGCGCGATCGAGCAGCCGATGCCCGCCGCCGGACCGTTGACGGCACAGACGATCGGCACATCCAG
>JAPSJS010000098.1 GCA_031178065.1 Altererythrobacter sp. | reverse complement strand
GAAAAATTGCCCAGTAAATGTTTGATTGTAATTGACAAAAACACACTTCGGCCAATCTGTCGCGCAACTCGCGCACGCGGCGGGGCAAGCGAACTGACGCGGATGCGTGAGCGGCACGGAAGGGAAGCGCGCCAACGCGCGCTTACGCCCCGCTGCCGCTCATGCGACGAGTGCGATCAGCTATATTGCAGGTGACCTTCGCCTGCGGCGTTCGTCAGGCGCCACACTGCGGCGCAGCTATCGAACCAATCCGCATGCCGCAGATGTGGAAACGGGCTTGACGCGATACAATATATCATTAACTCGCGCGGCATTGGCATCGCGGGGGGGCGGAAGGGAAGATGGGAAATTTTGCGGCACGGGTCTCTCTGGGGATCGCAATGATGCTCGTGCCGAATGGGGCCGCGGGACAGGAAGCGAGTGTGCTCCAAGACGGTGACCTCGTCGTCACCGGGCAGCGTCAGGCCTATCGAGGCCTCGTGCCTGTGGCCGATATCCCCCAGTCCATCACCCTCTTGAACGAGGAGCGATTGGAGGAGGCGCAGATCACGCGGCTCGCCGATGCGCTGGACCTCTCCTCCTCCGTCGCGCGGCAGAACAATTTCGGCGGGCTCTGGGAGAGCTTCGCCCTTCGCGGGCTGGTCGGTGACGAGAACAACCCCAGCGGGTACCTCGTCAACGGCTTCAACGCTGGCCGTGGTTTCGCCGGGCCGCGCGACGTGTCGGGCATCGAGCGGATCGAGATCCTGAAGGGGCCGAACGCCGCCCTGTTCGGTCGTGGCGAGCCCGGCGGCAGCATCAATCTCGTGACCAAGCGGCCAACGAACACGCTCGCCGGCAAGCTCGAGGGGACGTACGGCGGCTTCGACTTCCGCCGGCTCGAGGCTGACGTGAACGTGCCCGCGACCGACTTCGCCGCGGTCCGGTTCGTCGGCTTCTATGAGGCGGCGGACAGTTTTCGGGATACCATCAAGTCCGAGCGCTACGGCGTGTTCCCCTCTGTCTCGTTGCGGTTCGGACCGAATACCAGCCTGGTTTACGAGCTGGAGGCGACCCGACAGGAGATCCCGCTCGATCGCGGCGTCTTCGCGCTGGGCGATAATCTGAGGGTGATCCCGAGGAGCCGTTTCCTCGGCGAACCCGGTCTGGGGCCGAACAAGGCGACGGCGCTGGGGCACCAATTCTCTCTGCAGCACGATTTCTCCGCGGATTGGAGCCTGTTGGTGGGCGTCGGCTTGCGCGACACGGAGCTGAAGGGGACCTCGGCCGACGCGGAACTCGCCGCCTCGCGCCAGCGTCTCTTCGTGGACGGCCGCACCCTGACGCGTGAGGTGCGCTATCGCGACTATGACGGCGACCACCGGGTCTATCGCGCCGAGCTGAGCGGACGATTCAGCGGCCCCCTCGGCTTGCATCGCGTGATCGTCGGCGCGGATCGTGACGAATTCGACACCGACCTGCTGGTCCTTGGCTACCGCGCCCCGTTGCTCTCGACCTCGCCCACCGCCCAACAAGGTTTCGAGATCGACATCTTCAATCCCGTGTACGGCCGCTTTCCCACGCCGACGCTGAGCACGATCAACGATCGGACGATCGAGCAGAGATCCTGGGGCGCCTATGTGCAGGACCAGATCCGGATCAGCGATCGCCTCGAGGTCAGGGTCGGCGCGCGTTACGACGCGTTCAAACAGTCGATCCGAAACCGGCTGAACTCGACACTGGCCCGGCAGTCGGAGTCGCGCATCAGCCCTCAGGCCGGCGTGGTGTGGCATGTCTCGGAGCCGATCAGCCTCTACGCCGCCTATGGCGAGGGGTTTCGCCCGAACACGGGCGCTAGCGTGTCCGGCGAAACGTTCGATCCGGAGACGTCGCGCTCGATCGAAGTGGGCGCCAAGCTGAGCGCGGGTGGTCTGACGGGAACGGTGTCGCTGTTCCGGCTGAACAAGGGCAACATCCTGACGAGCGACATCGCCAACCCAGGGTTTTCGATCGCAGTCGGCGAGGCGCGGAGCCAAGGCTTCGAATTCGAGCTGAGCGGGCGCCTGCCGGGCGCGATCGACGGGCTGCTCTCCTATACCTATCTGGACGCTGAGGTCGTGTCGGGCACGCGGAACGCGAACGGGGTCGCGATCAGCCCCGGCGACCGGCTGCTCAACGTCCCGAAGCATACGCTCAGCGCCCAGGCCTCGCGGCGCTTCATCGTTGCCCGACGCGACTTGAGGGTCGGAGCGGCCGTCCTGCATGTCAGCTCGCGTCTGGGGGAGGTGGGAACGACGTTCCAGCTTCCCGCCTACACCACCGTGCGCCTGTTCGGATCCTATGCGCTGACCGACAACGTCGAAGCATCGGTGGTCGTCAACAACCTCTTCGACGAGACCTACTTCGTCAACTCCTATGCCCGGCTGTGGGTGATGCCAGGGGCTCCCCGCACGGCGCTCGCCACCTTGAAGCTGCGACTTTGACGCAAGGAAGCCGGCCACATGTCAGCGAAAGGTGATTTGGAGATCATGATGCCGCAAGAACAAGCATCCGTCCTGCTGCAGGATGTGTCCCTCGCTTATGGCACGCAGGAGGTCCTGCGCGGTCTGACGCTTTCCGTTCCGGCGGGCAGCATCACCGCGCTGCTCGGCGGCAACGGAGCCGGCAAGTCGACGACGCTTGCGGCGCTGCTCGGCTTCGTGCGCGCGCAATCCGGCACGATCTCGGTGTGCGGCGTCGATCCGGGAATCGATCCGGATGCGGCGCGCCGGCGCATCGCCTATCTGCCTGAGAATGTCGCGCTCTACGAGCATCTGAGCGCCACGGAAAATGCCGGGTATTTGCTCGCGCTTTCGGGCGAGCGGCACGCGAGAAGCGACATCACCGAGGCGTTCGCGGCGGCCGGCCTGCAGGAGCAGGCATGGAACCAGCGGCTCGGCGGCTTCTCAAAGGGTATGCGGCAGAAGGTGGCGATCGCCGTCGCGTTGCTGCGCCGGGTGCCGGTGCTGCTGCTCGACGAGCCGACCTCCGGCCTCGATCCGCGGGCGACGGCGGACTTCAATGCGCTGGTCGCGCAGGTGCGCGATCGCGGCACGGCGGTGCTGATGGTGACGCACGACCTGCTTTCCGCCGCCGACGTGGCCGATCGGATCGCATTTCTCGAAAACGGGCGCGTCACCGACGACGTCGCGGCCAGCGGTCCCGAACGGTTCGACGTGCGCGCGCTTCATGCCCGCTTCCAGGTCGGTGGGGAGCCGCTTGCGGCATGAGCGCGACCCACCTCATTGCGCGCGACGAGCTGCGTCTGATGACGCGCAACCGCGTCGCCCTGATCGCATTCGTCCTGCTCGTGCTGCTGACGCTTGTCGCCGTGGCGAGCAGCTGGTCGCACCAGCGCGGCATCGCCGAGTTGCGCGCCCGGCACGCGCACGCAGCGGGCGCTGCGTTCGATGCGCAGCCGGACCGGCATCCGCATCGCGTGGTCCATTACGGCACCTTCATCTTTCGGCCATTGGGTCCGCTCGCGGCGTTCGATCCCGGCGTCGATGGGTTCACCGGAAACAGCATGTTCCTGGAGGGCCACCGGCAGAACACGGCGAATTTCGGCGACGTTCGGCAGAGTTCCTTGCTCGTCCGCTTCGGCCAGCTGACCCCGGCCTTCGTGCTGCAGGTCGTAGCGCCGCTGCTCCTGATCTTCCTTGGCTATGGCGCGCTCGCGCGGGAGACCGAGCGCGGTACGCTCCGCCTCCTGATGCTGCAGGGTGCCGGTCGCGGGCAAGTGGTGCGCGGCAAGCTCCTGGCG
>JAPSJS010000060.1 GCA_031178065.1 Altererythrobacter sp. | reverse complement strand
GATGCGCGGGTCGGGCTCGGTCTGCATGCACGACCAGTAGAGCCAGCACTCGTTGTACTCGTGCAGCGCGAGGTTGAGTAGTTCCGGCGTGGTCGGGTCGAGTATGGATTCGTAGTGGGAGACGTGCTGCTCCTCGACCATCGCGATCTCGCAATAAAGCGCGCGCGCCATCGGGTCTTCGGGCCTATTGCCGACGTTCATGTAGTAATTCATCGTCTGCTGCTCGGCGGAGACCACCGTTAGCGCGTTGAGGATCGACTGGAAATCGGACGCCTCCACCGTCATCGGGCGGCGCAACTCGTCATGCGGGTGGCGATGATGGAAGATCGTCGGGCGGCCCGGCAGGATCTCGGTCAGGTCGCCAGTGATCTCCTCAGCCTTCCGCCGCTCCCCCATCAGGTCCATCAAGTTGGCGTAGCGGTAGAGGTGATCGTAATCTTCGAGCACGCCGAACTCGTAAACCTGGTTGAGGTAAGGATCGGGCTCATGCCGCGCGATCCAGCTGGTGAGGTCCACTGCAACTTGCTCGTAGCCGATCGTGTTGGCGATCGTGCTCTCGCTGCCGGGGATCAGCCAGTTCACTGCCTTCTGTTGTTGCTGCTCGGCCTTCCTAACCAGAGCGAGCATCTGTTTGATCCCGGTGTCGGCAATTCGGCGCGCGGCGTTGTGCGAATTGACCATCGCCTCCACCTCGATCCCGTTCATCAGGATCACGCGACAGCGAGTGTACGGGTGAACGTCGTTCGTGTTGTAGGTGTGCCCGGTCAGCTCCGACCAGTTGCGGAACTGCCGTTCTATCGGAATGCCTTTTTCGGCCAAGGGATTGAAAGCCATGCGGTATGTCCTGTCCTGCAGATGAGTGACCTTGGGGCTCATCCAGTGAAATCAGGGCAACCGGTGTTCGTTCCTAAATAACTGAAAAGAACAGGTTATTATATCCTAGGTTAAAAGGTTTGATGCGTGAGCGCAAAAAAGCCGGAGCGCCGCTGGGCGCCCCGGCTCATGAAAACACCGTCGATGATCGGATCAGAGCTGGCCCAGCATATGCTCCGCGCTCGAGACCGAGAAGTCGCCCGGCTGCTCAACGTTTAGTTCCTTCACGACGCCGTCCTCGACGATCATCGAGTAACGCTGCCCGCGCTTGCCGAGGCCGAAGCCGCTGCCGTCCATTGTCAGGCCCACGGCTTCGGCGAATTCGCCGTTGCCGTCCGCAAGCATGGTGATGTCTTCCGAACCCGCGTTCTCGTTCCAGGCGCCCATCACGAAAGCGTCGTTGACGGCGGTGCATGCGATCTCGTCGACGCCTTTCGACTTCAGGTCCTGGGCCTTCTCGACGTAGCCGGGCAGGTGCCGGGCCGAGCAGGTCGGGGTGAACGCGCCGGGGACGGAAAACAGCGCCACCTTCTTGCCCTTGAAGTAGTCGCCCGCCTGGACCTTCTCGGGCCCGTTCTCGGTCGTCTTGACCAGCGTCACATCGGGAATTCTATCGCCTACCGAAATTGTCATCGGGAAATTTCCTTTCGTCGCCCCGTCCGATATAGAGCCTGCGCCCTGCACGGCAATATGGCATCATATAAAGATCGCTTTATATTTGCCTCGAACCAGGCCGATCGCTACATCGCGACCGATCACCAGGCACCCCTTCGCGCGGGGCCGGACGTAGCAGAATCTCAGGAGATCATTCGTGGCCGACGCCAAGCACGACTACATCATCAAGGACATCGCCCTCGCCGAATATGGGCGCGATGAGATCGGAATCGCCGAAACCGAGATGCCGGGCCTGATGGCGCTGCGTGAGGAATACGGCACCGCCCAGCCGCTCAAGGGCGCGCGGATCACCGGCAGCCTGCACATGACGATCCAGACCGCGGTGCTGATCGAAACGCTGGTCGCGCTCGGCGCAGAAGTCCGCTGGGCGACCTGCAACATCTTCTCAACCCAGGACCATGCCGCCGCCGCAATCGCCGCACAGGGCATTCCGGTGTTCGCGGTGAAGGGCGAGAGCCTGGCGGAGTATTGGGATTACGTCGGCAAGATCTTCGACTGGTCGACCGCGGATGATGCCGATCGTACCGCCAACATGATCCTCGATGACGGCGGCGACGCGACGATGTTCGCGCTGTGGGGTGCGCGGATCGAGGCGGGTGAGGAAATGCCCGAACCGCAGAATGCCGAAGAGATCGAGATGCAGCGCGCGCTCAAAGCCTTCGTGAAGGCGAAGCCTGGCTATCTCACCAAGGCGGTGGAGAACATCAAGGGCGTTTCGGAAGAGACGACCACCGGCGTCATGCGGCTCTACCAGATCGCCAAGAAGGGCAAGCTCCCGTTCCCGGCGATCAACGTCAACGATTCGGTCACCAAGTCGAAGTTCGACAACCTCTACGGGTGCAAGGAATCGCTGGTCGACGCGATCCGCCGCGCGACCGACGTGATGCTGGCCGGCAAGGTCGCCTGCGTCGCCGGTTACGGCGATGTCGGCAAGGGCTCGGCCGCGTCGCTGCGCAACGGCGGCGCGCGGGTGATGGTGACCGAGATCGACCCCATCTGCGCGCTCCAGGCGGCGATGGACGGGTTCGAGGTCGTGACGATGGAAGAGGCGGTCATGCGCTGCGACATCTTCGTCACCGCCACCGGCAACGAGGACGTCATCACCGCCGAGCACATGAAGGCGATGAAGCACATGGCCATCGTGTGCAACATCGGCCACTTCGACAGCGAGATCCAGATTTCGGCGCTCGACAACTACACCTGGAAGGAAATCAAGCCGGGCACCGACCTGGTCACCTTCCCCGACGACAAATCGATCCTCGTGCTTGCCAGGGGCCGTCTGGTGAACCTCGGCTGCGCGACCGGCCATCCGAGCTTCGTGATGAGCAGCAGCTTCACCAACCAGACGCTGGCGCAGATCGAACTGTTCACCAAGTCGGACGAATACGAGAACGACGTTTACGTGCTGCCCAAGCATCTGGACGAGAAAGTCGCCGCACTGCACCTCGAGAAGCTGGGCGTGAAGCTGACGCAGCTCAGCAAGAAGCAGGCCGACTATATCGGCGTGCCGCAGAACGGCCCCTTCAAGCCGGATCATTACCGCTATTGAGCAAGCGCAGCTTCCGCTGCCGGACACCGAAGATGGGTGCCCGGCGGCGGGCGTCTGCACCGGGATAGCCGTTGCATCCTCTCCGCATGCCGCATAGCTGATCGGCATGGACCTCTCCCCCACCGCGCTGGCTCTAATCGGGCTGCTGCTTGCAGCCTGGACGGCCGGCGCAGCGTGGCTGATGATCGCCGCCGCGGGGAAGGCCAAAGGGGCGGAAACCAGCCGCCGGGCCGCGCGGCGCATGGCGCGCATGATCGACGAGGCGCCAGCGATTCCGCTGCTGGTGCGCGCGGACATGCGGATCGAAGCGTCGGAGCGCCTTGCGGCCTGGCTCGGGCTCGCTAAGCTGCCCGCATATCTGAGCGAACTGGCGGGCCGCAGCGGGGAAGGGCTGTCCGAAGGCCAGCTCGCTGAGCTGACCGAGAACGTGCGCCGCGCGCAGAAGACGGCGGCGCCTTTTCGCATGGCTATTACGCCGCCGGGATCGCAGCGCAGCCTGGCCCTGCGCGGGGCGCTCGCCGATCCGCAGGTCTCGCCCGGCGGCGCCGCGCTCGTCTGGGTGTTCGATTTCAGCGAAAGCGAGAGCGAACTCGCCCTGCTCCGGGAGGAGGCCGCGCGTGCCCGTGGGGATTTCGCCGCGCTGGTCGGCCTGATCGAAGGGGCGCCGATGCCGATGTGGTTCCGCGGGCCCGACGCACGGCTGCAACTCGTCAACGCGGCCTATGTTGAAGCGGTCGGCGCGGCCAGCGCGGCCGACGCGATCGAGCGCCAGCTCGAGTTGATTGAAGCTGTCGACGGACTAACGGCGGCGCAAGTCGCGCGCCATTCTGCCGATCAAAAAACGCCGATCGAGCGGATCGTCGCGACGACCGTGGCAGGTGAGCGGCGCTCGCTGCGGGTCAGCGACCTGCCTCTCGGGCAGGAGGGGATCGCCGGCTATGCCATCGATATCGAGGATCAGGAGGAACTCGCGCGCGAGTTCCGTGCCTTCCGGGAGGCGCAGCGGTCGATCCTCGATCAGCTCTCCGTCGGGGTTGCGCAGTTCGACGCGCGCTGCCGCCTGACTTTCGCCAACCAGCCATTCCGTCGAATCTTCGGCGTCGCGCCGGGCTCTGTGGCGACTGGCCTCGATTTCGAGCGTTTTCTCAGCGACGCGCGTGATGCCGGAAAGACTCCCGAGGTGCGCGATTTCCCCGCGTGGCGCCGCGAGCATGCGGAGTGGTTCAGCGCCGGCGCGCCGCGCGAGGAAGCCTGGCCACTGGCGGACAAGACACACCTGCGCGTCGTTGGCAATCCGATGCCCGACGGCGGCTTGGTGCTGATTGCCGAAGACCGGACCGAGCAACTCGCGCTCTCCGCCACCCGCGACACACTGCTGCGCACCCGGACTGCCACTTTCGATAGTCTGTTCGAAGCGCTCGCGGTCTTCGCGCCCGACGGACATTTGCAGCTCTGGAACCGCGGCTTTGCGGGGAGCTGGGGGCTCGACCCCCAACTGATGGACACGCACCCTTCCGCCGACCGGTTGCTCGAAGCGATCGCGCCGAATCTTGCAAAGCCCGCTCAGGCCAAGGCGGTCGGTGAGGTGATCCGCGCGGCAACGCTCGACCGCAAGGAACAGGGCGGGCGCATTCAGCTCGCCGACGGGCGCACGCTCGAGTTCGCCGGTGTTCCGCTGCCCGACGGCAATGGACTGCTGACGGTGCTCGACATCACGGATTCGCAGAAAGCGGAAGAGGCGCTGCGCGAGCGCAACATGGCGTTGGAAGAGGCGGATCAGGTCAAGACCCGTTTCCTGACAAACATGTCCTACGAATTCCGCACCCCGTTGACCTCGATCGGCGGCTTCGCCGAACTACTCGAGAGCGGCGTGGCGGGCGAGCTGACTGACCAGGGCAAGGACTATGTCCGCGCGATTCTCGACTCGGTCGCGAGGCTGGCCGATCAGGTCGAGAACGTGCTCGATCTCTCGCAGAGCGAGGCCGGGCTGCTGCCGATCGCGAAGGAACGGATCGCACTGATGTCCTTCGTGACAAAGGTTGTGCGGGAGCGGGAGCAGGCAATCCTCGGCGGTGGCCTAAGCCTCGACTTGCGCGGAAGCGCCGCCGGCAAGGTCGATGCCGACCCCCGCCAACTCGGCCGCGCGATCGGACACCTGCTCGACAACGCGATCGCGGCGACGGGCAAGGGCGGCAAAATTCTGGTCGACCTGACGCGCAAGGCCGAGGGCGCGCGCATCGTAATCTCGGACAACGGAAAGGGGATGACAGCCAAGGAACTGGCGCATGCGCTCGACGGCTTGCGCACCACGCCTGACGGCAATGGGCTCGTGCGGCGCCAGGGACTTGGTATCCCGCTGGCGCGCCAGCTCATCGAAGCGCAGGGCGGCACGCTCGAGATCGTCTCGCGCGAGGGCACGGGCACGACCGTGACGATCGAGCTGCCCTGATGTTTGAAGTGAATCTTCCCGACTTGACTGCGGTTGAAGCGTTCGGCAGGCGCATCGCGGCCCAGTTACGGGCGGGCGACGTGATCGCCCTCTCGGGTGGGCTCGGTGCAGGCAAGACGACATTGGCGCGCGCCATTGTCTCTGCGCGGGGCCACGAGGGGGAGGTGCCGTCGCCGACCTTTACGATCGTCGAGACTTACGACGCGCTCGACCCGCCACTTGTGCACGCCGACTTTTACCGTCTCGAACACCCTGAGGAAGCGGAAGAGATCGGCCTCGACGACTACCGCCAGGGGGCCGCGCTGCTTGCGGAATGGCCCGAGAACGCCGGCGGTTTCGCGCACGAGCCGGGCTGCCTCTCGATCACGCTCGAAATTGCCGGCAGCGGGCGCAAGGCGATTGTCGAACCCGGCGCGGATTGGCTAGGGCGCCTGGCATGAGCGAACTGCCCGATGGCTTGATTCAATTCCTCGAAAGCGCAGGATGGGGAGGGGCCGCTGTCGATCCGATCCCCGGCGATGCCTCCTTCCGCCGCTATTTCCGCGTTCGCGACGGTGACCGCAAGGCGATGCTGATGCACGCGCCGCCGCCCGAGGAAGACCCGCGCCCTTTTCTCGACGTCGCGCACTGGCTCGCCGCGCACGGCCACCGAGCGCCCGAGATCATCGCCGAGGATGCCGAGGCGGGCTGGATCCTGCTGGAGGATTTCGGCGTCGACCGGATGCGCGACTGGCTGGACGAGAACCCCGAGGGCGAGACGAATGCCTACGCGGCGGCGATCGATGCCCTGGTCGAGCTGCACCGCGCGCCGCCGGGGCCGTTCGATCCCTACGACATGGCGGTCTATCAACGCGAAGGCGCGCTGCTAACCGAATGGTATTGTCCGACGATGGGCCTGACGGTCGATGTCGAGGGCTATGCCGCCGCCTGGACGGAGACGCTCCGCCCGGTGCTAGGCCGCCAGCAGCCGGGGGTTACCGTGCTGCGCGACTATCACGCGGAGAACATCATGCTGCTCGGGCCCGCGCCGGACGGCACCGGTGCGCAGGGGCTGATCGATTTCCAGGATGCTCTCGTCGGCCATCGTGCCTACGACCTCGTCTCCCTGCTGCAGGATGCGCGCCGTGAGGTCTCTGTGGAGATCGAACGGGCCATGCTCGACCGCTACATCGCACGCGCCGCGCCCGGCGACGAGTTCGAGGCAGACTACGCCCGGCTCGGCGCGCAGCGGAATGCGAAGATCGTCGGCATCTTCACCCGCCTGTGGAAGCGCGACGGCAAGGCGCGCTATCTCGCGATGATCCCGCGCGTGTGGGAAGCGATGGAGCGTGATCTCGCGCATCCCGCGCTCGCGCCCATCGCAAGCTGGTTCGATCTCAACATCCCGCGCAATATCCGCGATACGTTCGGCGGGGAGATCCAGTGACGACGCTCGCCTCGGACACAGCGATGGTCATGGCCGCGGGCCTCGGCAAGCGCATGCGGCCGCTGACGGCGAGCCAGCCGAAGCCGATGGTGCGCGTCGCCGGCAAGCCGCTGATCGACCATACGCTTGATCGCCTTGCCGAGGCCGGCGTGGCGAAAGCGGTGGTCAACGTCCACTACCTCGCCGATTCGCTCGAGGCGCATCTGAAGGAACGCGCCAACCCGAAGATCACGATCTCGGACGAGCGCGAGCTGCTGCTCGAAACCGGCGGCGGCATGACGAAGGCGCTGCTGCACCTGCCGGACCCGTTCTTCTGCCTCAACGCTGACAACATCTGGCTGGAAGGGCCGCGCGATGCGTTCGCCGATCTGTCGGAGCTGTGGAACCCGGACGAGATGGACGCGCTGCTGCTGGTGGTTTCCCATGCGCGGGCGAGCAATTTCCGTGGCCTCGGCGACTTCCATATGGACCCGGTGGGCCGGTTGAAGCGCCGCCTGGCGGGACGGGTGGCCCCGTTCATTTACACCGGCATCCAGCTCGTCTCGCACCGCTTGCTGCGCAACGCGCCGGAGGGCCCGTTCGGCACGATGGTGCTGTGGGAGCGCGCGATCGCGGAGGGGCGGCTGTACGGTGCGGTTTTCACCGGGCTGTGGTTCGAAGTCGGCACGCCGGAGGCGATCGCGCCGACCGAAGAAGCGCTCAGGCGTGGCTGAACGCAGCGGGCCGAGCGTCTATTCGATCGCCGCGCACCGCGGCTTCGCCGATGCGCTGGTGGCCGGCCTCGTCCCACGCTACGCCGAACCCGACCTCGGGTTGGCGCGCCTGACACTGCTGCTTCCCAGCACCCGCGCGGTTCGCACCGTCACTGAGGCTTTCATCCGCCACTTCGGCGCGGAAAGTCAGTCCGGAATGCTGATGCCGCGCATGGCGGTGGTCGGCGACCTCGATCTCGACGAAGCGCTAGGCATGCTGCTCGACCCGCTGGGCGCGAGCGACACTCCTCCGGCAGTTGAGCCGACGCGGCGCTGGCTGACGCTGGCGCAACTCGTCGATCAGGCGATGGCTGCTCTGGGCCGCGATCCAAGACCGACGCCGGCGGGCCGGCTGCGGCTTGCGTACGAGATCGGGCAGACGATGGACCGGCTGCTGGTCGAAGGCATCGCGCCCGACGATTTGTGGAACGAGCCGGTGATGCAGGCGCTCGCCGAAGTCGCTGCGCACTGGAGCGAGAACACCAAGCTTTTCTACACGGTGCAGACGATGTGGCTGGCCGAGCTCAGGCAACTCGGCATGGTCGATGCCGCCACGCGCCGGAACATGCTGTTCGCCCGCGCGGCGAAGCACTGGCGGGATCATCCGCCGGCAAGTCCGATCGTTGCGGCAGGTGTGACCAGTGCTGCGCCCGAGCTCGCGAAGCTGCTGAGAGTGGTTGCCGATCTGCCCAACGGCGCGGTCGCGCTGCCCGATTTCGACCTCGCGCTCGACGATGCGGTGTGGGAAGAGCTGGGGCACGCGGGCCGCGGCGATAGCCCCGATGATATGGCGTTTGCGCGCGCCGACGCGGTGACTCATCCGCAGTACCACCTCAAGCTGCTGCTCAATCGCATGGGCGTCGCACGCGGGGAGGTGCGGCCGTGGCACCGCCGAGGGCTCGGCGCGGCCGCACCCGAGCGCAGCCACGCGATTTCCAGCCTGTTCCTACCGCCGCAGGCGAGTACGGGCTGGGTCGACCTTCCGCCGGAGAAGCGCCGCCTGGCAGGCGTGCGGATCATGGAAAGCGCCAATCCTGAGGAGGAGGCGCAGGCCATCGCCCTGCTCGTGCGGGAGGCGCTGGAGACGCCGGGAAGACGCGTGGCGGTGGTGACGCCAGACCGTGGGCTTGCCGCGCGCGTCGCGGCGCACCTGCGGCGCTGGAATATCGAGGCGGACGATTCCGCAGGTCGACCTCTCTCCCAGACAGCGGCGGGGCGGCTTCTGCTCCTGCTTGCGGAAGTCGCCGCCGAAGAGATCACACCGGTCGCTCTGATGGCGCTGCTGGAGCATCCGTTGGCCGGGCAGCCGTTCGGCCGTGCCGATTGGCTTGATCACGCGCGCGCGCTCGAACTGGCGCTGCGTGGACCGCGGCCGGCACCGGGCCTTGCTCCCTTGCGCGAGCTCGTGCTGCGCCTTGGCGATAAATCGCGAGGGATCGTGGACTGGTGGGCGGAGGTCGAGACCATTCTCGCCCCGCTCCTGCCCAGCGAGGGCGAGGAACCGCCGCTCGCTGATCAACTCGATGCGCTCGCGGTTGCCGGGGAGGGGCTGTGCGGAGAACAGCTCTGGGCGCGCGAGGACGGGCGCGCGCTCTCCGCCTTCGTCGACGACTTGCGCCTGCATGCGCGGGAGGCGGGCCTCGGCCTCGCCTCCGCCGATCTCGCCACCGTGCTGCGCGAGGCGATGGAGCGGGTCGCTGTGCGGCCTCCCTATGGCGGACATCCGCGCGTCGCGATCTATGGCTTGCTGGAATCGCGCATGAGCAGGGCAGACCTCGCGATCTGCGGCGGCCTCAACGAGGGGAGCTGGCCGCCGCGCCCCGCGCCCGATCCGCTGCTCGCGCCGCCGGTGATGCGGGCGCTGGGCGTTCCCGGCGCGGACTTCCGCATCGGGCTGTCGGCGCACGATCTCGCCGGCGCTTTGGGCGCGCCCGAGGTCGTACTGAGCCGCGCTGCGCGCGACGAGAGCGGCCCGGCAATTCCTTCCCGGTTCCTGCTGCGGGTCAAGGCACTGTTGGGTGAGACAATGCTCGAATCTCACCGGGAGAAAGCCGCGGTAGACCTGGCGCGGGCGCTCGATGCCGCGTCCGGCGAGCCGCCGCCTTATCCGCGCCCCACGCCGCGCCCGACCGCCGATCAGCGCGACGTGCCGATCGCCGTCACCGCACTCGACCGACTACTCGGCGATCCCTACCAGTTTTACGCGAGCGCGATCCTCGGCCTGCGCCGTCTCGACGCACTCGACGCCGAGCCCTCCGCCGCATGGCAGGGGACCGCTGCGCACAAGATCCTCGAACGCTGGCACCTGGCTCGTGAGAGCGATCCGCGGGCGCCGCTCAAGTCGATTGCCGAAAACGTGCTGGAGGAGATGAACGCTCACCCGCTGATGCGCGGCCTTTGGCGCCCTCGGTTGATGGCAGCTCTCGAATGGGTCGAGGCGCAGATCGACGCGGAGCCCGGGCGCGAGGTAATGGCTGTCGAGCGCAAGGGCGAGATGATCGTCGACGGTGTCCGCATCCACGGGCGCGCGGATCGGATCGATCGCTTGCCGGGCGGTGAGCTCGCGATCGTGGACTACAAGACCGGCAAGCCGCCCAGTTGGGCAATGGTGCAGGAAGGTTTCGCGCTCCAGCTCGGCCTGATCGCCCTGATGGCGCGGGCCGGGGGGATCGAAGGCGTATCGGGCGAGCCCACGGCCTTCGAATACTGGTCGCTCGCGAAGAACCGCGAGGGCGATTTCGGCTATGTCGAAACGCCGCTGCGGATCGGCACCAAGCGGGTCGGAATCGCGCCCGAGAGCTTTCTGCCGCTAACCGAGAAAAAGGTGCACGAAGCGATCGACGGGTACATCAAGGGCACCGAACCGTTCACCGCGCGCAAGAACCCCGACTATCCGGGCTATGCCGATTACGACCAGCTCATGCGGCTCGACGAATGGCAGGCGCGCTTCGATGACGACGGAAACGACGCATGAGCGGCAAGGTCTATCCGCTCCATGGCAATCAGCGCGCTGCGGTCGATCCACGGGAATGCGTCTGGCTTTCCGCTTCGGCCGGGACGGGAAAGACGCAGGTTCTTTCGGCGCGCGTGCTACGCCTGCTGCTTCAGCCGGACACCGATCCATCGCAGATCCTGTGCCTCACCTTCACCAAGGCGGGTGCTGCGGAGATGGCAGTGCGGGTCAACGACGTGCTCGCGCGTTGGGTGCGGATGCCGGACGGGGAGCTATTCAAGGAACTCCGCAATATCGGCGCAGAGGCAACGCCGGAAATCAGAGCCCGCGCCCGCACGCTATTCGCCAGCGTCCTCGACACGCCGGGCGGAGGGCTTCGGATCGACACGATCCACGCCTTTGCCCAGTGGCTGCTTGCGACCTTCCCGGAGGAAGCGCGGATCGTCCCCGGTTCGCGTCCGATGGAGGATCGGGAGCGTGAGCTGCTCTCGCACGATGTGCTGGCCGATATGCTGCTCGCAGCCGAGCGCGATAGTGACGCGGCGACGCTCGATGGGATCGCCAGGCTCAGCCGCGAGAAGGGGCCCGACGGCGTGCGCGCCTGGCTCATGCGCTGCGCCAGTGCGAGCGAGCTCTGGTTCGGCCCTGGCTCCTGGCAGCCGCCGATGCGTCCGCGCGTCAACCGCCTGCTGGGACTGGAAGCCGATGCCGGGCCTGAGGATGCGGCGGCGCTTTGTGCGGACGAGAGCTTCGACGTTGCGGCTTTGCGGCAGTGCCTCGCGCAATACCAAGAGTGGAAGGGCAAGACCGGCGCGGCGGCGGTCGAGGCGATCGGCGCCTGGCTCGACGGCGATGGCTCGATGCGCGCGGCGGGGATCGAGGCGTTGGCCGATGCGCTGTTCTACAAGAACGGCAATCCCAAGCTGCCCAAGTCCGCCGCCCCCGCATTCTCCGGCGCCAGTGCGCGGGCGAGCGAGTGCATCGGCAAAGTGCGCGAGTTCCTCGGCCTTCTGGCGCTAGCGGAAAGCATCGCGCCGCTGCTCGAGCTCGGCCGCAAGTTCGCCCTGCTGTGGGAGGAGGCCAAGGCGCGTGAGGGACTGGTCGATTTCGACGATCAGATCCGCCGGGCCGCCGATCTGCTCGGCCGTTCCGACATGGCGGCGTGGATCCGCTACAAGCTCGACCGCCGCTTCGACCACATCCTGATCGACGAGGCGCAGGACACCAATGCCGAGCAGTGGGCGATCGTCTTCGCGCTGATCGACGACTTCTTCAGCGGCGAAGGCGCGCACAACGGCAAGCTGCGTACGATCTTCACCGTCGGCGACTACAAGCAGGCGATCTTTCGCTTCCAAGGCACCAGCCCGGAGAACTTCGAAGCCGCGCGCAATCGGGTGAAGCGCGAGATGGAGGCGGCGGGGAAGTTTGCCGACGCTCCAGTCCGCCGCCTTCAGGAATACGGCCTAGGCCAGTCATTTCGCACCGGGCAGCCCGTGCTCCAGTTCGTCGATCGTGCCGTCGAGGCGATCGGGTTCGAACAACTTGGTCTTCGCGAGCGGCCTGAGGCACATGTGGGTGAGGTGCGCCCTGGGCTCGTGACGGTCTGGCAGCCGGTCACCGGCGAAACGCTCGACGGGGAGGACGACGAGGGCGAAGAAGGCTGGCTCTCGCGCCACGACCGGCAGATGGCCGACCGGATCGCGCGGCAGGTCAGGCGCTGGCTGGACGAGGGGTTCCCGCTCGCGAAGGGGAAGCCGCGGAATGCCGGCCCGGGCGACATCATGGTGCTGGTGCGCAAGCGCAAGGAGCTTGCCGGTCTGATCGTCGCGCGGCTCCACGCGGCGGGCGTGCCCGTCGCGGGCGTGGACCGCCTGCGGCTCGGCGCGCCGCTGGGGGTCAAGGACCTTATGGCGGCGCTCCGCTTTGCCGCGCAGCCGTTCGACGATCTGAACCTCGCCAATCTGCTCGTGTCGCCGCTGGGAGGGTGGAGCCAGGACGATCTGCTCGTGCACGGGTATCGGCCGAAGGGCACCCGCTTGTGGACGCACTTGCGCGCCTCGCGCGAGCCGCGCGTGGTGGAGACGCTCGAACAGCTGGGCGCGCTGCTCGCGCGGGCCGATTTCGAACTGCCGCAGGCGCTGCTCCACTGGATCCTCGTCGGGCCATGGCAGGGGCGGCGGAGGCTGGCCGCGCGGCTCGGGAGCGAGGTCAACGACCCGATCGACGAGCTGCTCAACGCCGCGCACGCCTATGCCGCCGCGCATCCGGCGAGCCTGCAGGGCTTCATCCGCTGGTTCGATGCGGGGGAGGGCGAGCTCAAGCGTGAGGCGGGCGAGGGGGGTGATCTCGTCCGGGTCATGACCGCGCATGGTTCCAAGGGGCTGCAGGCACCGATCGTGATCCTGGCAGACGCGACCGGAACCCCGCCTTCCGGCGGCGCGCTGACGCTCATGGAGCCGGGTCCGGGCGGCGACAAGGGTCGCGGCGTGCCAATCCCGGGCTTGCCGAAGAACCAGCGCCTCGGCCCCGTCGCCGCCGCGCACGAAGCGGCGATGGCCGAGGAAATGCGCGAGCACTGGCGCCTGCTCTATGTTGCCATGACCCGGGCGGAGGAGGCGCTGTTCATTGGCGGGTCGCTCGGCCCACGCGAAAAGGGGGAGCCGCACGCCGACAGCTGGTACGCGCGCCTTCGCCCGTTGTTCGAGGGTGACGGCCTGGCCGACGATCTGTGGGGTGCCAGGTGGGAGATCGGCGCGCCGGCGCCGCCGCTGCCGGTCGACGACCCTGCCGAGCGGAAGGCGGAGCGTGCGCTGCCCCCTTGGGCTGTCACGCCTGTCGGCCCAGAGCCGCGCCCGCCGCGTCCTCTCGCGCCGTCCTCCGCTGGCGAGGACACCGGTGCCGACCCGCCATTGCCCCCCGATATGCTGCGCGAAGCGGCGCTACGCGGCACTCTGACGCACAAGCTGCTCGAGCGCCTGCCGGAGGTACCGATCGGCGAGCGCGAGCGGGTCGGGCGCGAGTGGCTGGAGCGGCAAGGGCAGGGCCTCTCTTCCGGGGTGCGCGATGAAGTGCTCGCCTCCGCGCTTGCCGTGATGGCCGATCCCGCTTTCGCGCACGTATTCGGTCCCGGCGCACTAGCCGAGGTTCCACTCGCGGCGATCGTCGAGGGTCAGGTCGTCGCCGGCACGGCGGACCGCCTGCTGGTCGAGCCCCACCGCGTGACCGTGGTCGATTTCAAGACCGCGAGGCGCCCGCCCCAAACCCTTGAGCAGGTGCCGCCATCTACCCTTCGCCAGATGGCCGCGTACGCCGCCGCCCTTGCGCAGATATATCCGGGCAGGGAGGTCGCTGCGGCCGTGCTCTACACGCAGGCACCGCGGCTGATCTCGATTCCGCCGGAGGTTCTGGCCGCGCAGAAAACCGCCTTGTCCACAGCGCAGGAAAGCTTTGGCCGGCCGCCCGTTGAGCCGGCAGGCCGCGGCCCTAAATAGAGGTCAACACAACAGGAGATTCCCCATGGCGACCGTCAACGTCACCGATGCCAGCTTCCAGGCCGATGTGCTCGACAGCGACAAGCCCGTGCTTGTCGATTTCTGGGCCGACTGGTGCGGCCCCTGCAAGATGATCGCGCCCGCGCTCGAGGAAATCAGCGAGGAACTGGCCGACAAGGTGACGATCGCCAAGATGGACATCATGGAGAACACCGGTGTTCCCGGTCAGATCGGCGTCCAGTCGATCCCGCTGATGGTGCTGTTCAAGGACGGCAAGCCGGTTGCCCAGAAGCTCGGCGCCGCGCCCAAGAGTCAGCTCAAAGGATGGCTCGAAGGCGAGCTTTGAGAGCCATCCGCACCGAGCGAGCCCCTGCGAAGGCAGGGGCCTCGGGCAATTGAAGAAGACCAGGCGGCCTGAGGCCCCAGCCTTCGCTGGGGCTCGGGCTCCTTTTCAGACCCCGGCCGTCCGCTCCGCCAGTTCGTCCCACAGCGCCGGGCTTGCCGCGCCGAGCAGGCCCGGCTTCTGCCATTCATCGACCCGATAGGCCGAACCGTCGGGCCGCGCGGCCTTCCCGCCTGCCTCGTTGAGCCACAGCACCCCGGCGGCGTGGTCCCAGGCCAGTGTGCGCTCGAAGATCGAGACGTCGTTCACCCCTAGCGCCAGACGCGGGTACTGCTCGGCTGCGCAGTAGGGAATGTCGGTCATGCGGTAGTGCGGAGCGATCTGCCGCTTCACCGCCTCGCGCCGCGCTTCATCCATGAAGATCAGCGAGATCGCCGCAACCGGCGGCGTTTCGTCGGTGGGCTTCGCCTCGATCCGCTCTCCATCGACGAACGCGCCGCGTCCCTCGTGCGCGGCGCAGAAGCGTCCGCTCAGACAGTCGTAGATCCAGCCCGATCGCGCCACGCCGCCTTCGGCGCGCGCGATAATGATCCCAAACGGTGGTTCTCCGCGCGCAAAATTGCGGGTGCCGTCGAGCGGGTCGACGATCCAGCAGTCGCCGGAGAGCGCATCCTGTATCGAAGCATCTGCATGCGAGGCTTCCTCCCCCACGACGGGCAGGGCGGGCTCGAACGCGGCCAGCGCCTCGGCGAGCATCGCCTCGGCCGCATGGTCGGCCACCGTCACGACGTCGCCCGGCGCCTTTGCCACGATCTGGTCGTCCGCAAGCGCGCGGTAGAGCGGCACGATGGCCTCCTCGCTCACCCGCCGCATCAGGGCGAGAATCTCACGGTCGAGCAAGCTCACGACCGGTAATCCGCGTTGATCGCGATGTAGCCATGCGTGAGATCGCAGGTCCATACGGTCGCGCAGCCGTCGCCGAGGCCGAGGTCCACCGCGATGGCGATTTCGCTACCGCGGAGATGTTCGGCGACCGGTGCTTCGTCGTAATCGGCGAGCGGCAGGCCGTCGCGAGCGGTCCAGTGGCCGCCGAACCCTATCGAGAGCTTGTCGCGGTCGGCGGGTTCACCTGCCTTGCCGACGGCCATGACCACGCGGCCCCAGTTCGCGTCCTCGCCGGCGATGGCGGTCTTGACCAGCGG
>JAPSJS010000015.1 GCA_031178065.1 Altererythrobacter sp. | reverse complement strand
CAACCGCCCTGCGCCGGGTTTTGTGCCCGGAAGGATCGGTTACTCCGGCGCTCCGCCGGACCCCGTCTCGTCACCCGGCTCTTCATTCTCAGGCCGGGTCTCGAACACCTTGTCAACGATGCCGAACTTCATCGCTTCGTCGGCTTCGAGGAAAGTATCGCGGTCCATTGCCTTCTCGATGTCGGAAAGGCTCTGACCGGTGTATTTCACGTAGAGGTCATTCATCCGCTGGCGGATGCGCAGGATCTCGCGCGCCTGGATCTCGATGTCGCTCGCCATGCCGCGCGCGCCGCCGGAGGGCTGGTGGACCATGATCCGCGCGTTGGGCAGTGCGATGCGCATGCCGGGCTCGCCCGCCGCAAGCAGGAAGCTGCCCATCGAAGCCGCCTGGCCGACGCAGACGGTCGAAACGCGCGGCTTGATGTACTGCATGGTGTCGTGGATCGCCATACCGGCCGTCACCACGCCGCCGGGCGAGTTGATGTACATGGAGATCGGCTTCGAGGGGTTCTCGCTTTCGAGGAACAGCAACTGGGCCACGATCAGCGAGGCCATGTTGTCCTCGACCTGACCGGTCACGAACACGATCCGCTCGCGCAGCAGGCGGCTGAAGATGTCGAAGCTGCGCTCGCCGCGGCTGGTCTGCTCGACAACCACCGGCACCAGCGCGCCCGTCACCGGATCGCGGGTGAACTGGCCCTGCGAAGTGTGGGCATCGGTGCCGAACAGGTCGATCATGCGGAAATTTCCTCTCGTCAGAAGTGCGACCGGCTATGTCGCGATAGCCGGCGCGATGTTCAAGGGGATTAACCTTGCGGCCGGGGAAATCAGCACCGTCGCCCGTGTGCCGCCGACCGCTCCCCCGACGAGAAAGGGCGGCGAGACACGCCCGCCGCCCCTGTTCGTCACCCGGCAAGTGGCCGAACGATCACTTCTTGGCAGCAGCCTTCTTGGCGGGCGCCTTCTTGGCGGCCGGCTTCTTGGCAGCCGGAGCCTCGTCGTCGGACTTGGCGGTGGCTTTCTTGGCTGGGGCCTTCTTGGCCTCATCCTTCGCTGCTTCCTTCTTGGCGGGAGCCTTCTTGGCCGCCGGCTTCTTGGCCGGGGCTTTCTCCTCGCCTTCGTCCTTGGCCGCGCTCTTTTTGGCGGCGGGCTTCTTGGCCGGCGCCTTCTTCTTCGTGGCCGGCGTCTCGGCAAGCTCGGTCTCTTCCGCCTCGATCGCGGCTTCGAGCTCCTCTCGCGTCACTTCGCGCTCGGAAATCTCGGCCTTGTCGAACAGGAAGTCGACGACCTTGTCCTCGTAAAGCGGCGCGCGCAGCTGCGCGGCGGCCATCGGGTCGGACTGGATGTATTCGACGAAGCGCTGGCGGTCCTCGGCGCGGTACTGCTGCGCGGCCTGCTGGACGAGCATGCTCATTTCCTGCTGGCTGACCTCGACGCCGTTCTTCTGGCCGATCTCGCTGAGCAAGAGGCCGAGACGCACACGGCGTTCGGCGATCTTGCGATAGTCGTCCTTCTCCGCCTCGATTTCCTTGAGCGCCTTGGCCGGATCCTCGTCGCGAGAGGCCTCCTGCTGGAGCTGCGCCCAAATCTGCTCGAACTCAGCCTCCACCATGCCCTGCGGCACGGCGAAGTCGTGGCCCGCGGCAAGCTGATCGAGAAGCTGACGCTTCATCTGCGTGCGGGTGAGCCCGGCAGTCTCCTGCTCGACTTGGCCGCGCAACAGACCCTTGAGCTGGTCGAGCCCTTCGAGACCCAGGTTCTTGGCGAAATCGTCGTCGATCTTGGTCTCGCCTTCGACCTTTACCTGCTTCACCGTAACGGCGAACTGGGCTTCCTTGCCCTTGAGGTGTTCGGCCGGATAATCGGCCGGGAACGTGACGGTGATCGTCTTCTCGTCACCCGTTTTCACACCGGTGAGCTGCTCTTCGAAGCCGGGAATGAACTGGCCTGCGCCGAGCACGAGCGGTGCGTCCTCGGCCTTGCCGCCTTCGAACTCCACACCGTCGATCGAGCCGACGAAGTCGATGATGATCTGGTCACCCTCGGCCGCCTTCTTGGTCTTCGGCGCGTCCTTGTAGCTCTTCTGCTGGCCGGCAATGCGCTCCAGCGCCTCGTCGACTTCCTTGTCGCTGACCGGCACGACCAGACGCTCGAGCGCGATGCCTCCGATCTCGGGCGCCTCGATCTCGGGCAGGACTTCGAGCTCGACGTCGAGCACCGCGTCCTTGCCCTGCTCGTAGCCTTCGCCGAGCTCGACCTTCGGCTGCATCGCCGGGCGGAGCTTCTTCTCGCGGATCAGCTCGTCGACCGAGCCGCGAATCGCATCGTTGAAGACTTGGGCATGAACGTTCTCGCCATGCATCTTGCGGACCAGGTTGGCGGGCACTTTGCCCGGGCGGAAGCCCGGCATGCGCACCTGCGGGGCGATCTTCTTCACCTCCGCATCGACCTTGGCCTCGATGTCACCGGCCGGGATGGTGAGCTGGAAGCCGCGCTTGAGGCCCTCGGCGGTGGTCTCTTTGATCTGCATGTGCGAACTTAAGCCTTTTTAAAATCACAATTTATCGAAGGGCACCGGGGCCGGTCACTGGTGCGGGCGAAGGGACTCGAACCCCCACATCTTTCGATACTGGTACCTAAAACCAGCGCGTCTACCAGTTCCGCCGCGCCCGCAACCCGAACGAAGCCGCGCGCGGGAAACCCACGCGAACAGGGGAGCGCCCTTAGAAGGGCGGGCCGAAAAGGGCAAGCGCTGCGATTTGCGGCGCGCGGCTGCGGAACGCAGCGGCCGCGCGGGACGTTGGTTTCGCACGACACACCGCACGAAGGAATTTCTCCCATGGCCACCCAGCCCGATCCCGCGCCCGATAGAATCGAACCCGGCTCTCCGCCCGAAACACCGCCCGACAGCCCTCCGCTGGAAGATCCGATGCAGGAGCCGGACGAGATCGAACAACCCAATCCCGATTTCGACCGGCCGGACCGCAGCCCGATCGAAACGCCGCCGCCTCCTGACTGAGCGGGCGGATTGAATATTGCAGCGCCCGCGGCGCCGGACTAGGGCGCGCGCATGAGCGACGAGACCAGCAACGACACCCCGCCTGACCGCCTGTCGGTCAATCCGCGCAGCGAACACTTCGATGCCGACAAGCTCCGGCGCGGAATCGGCATCCGCTTCAAGGGTCGCCAGCGGACGGACATCGAGGAGTACTCGATCTCTGAAGGTTGGGTCCGCGTGCAGGCGGGGAAGGCGATGGACCGCAAGGGGCAGCCGCTGACCATCAAGCTCAGCGGACCGGTCGAAGCGTGGTACGAGGATCTGGGCGACGACGCGCCCGTGGCGAAAGCCTGAAGCGGCTCAGTTGCCGTAGCGGGCGACCGCCGCCGCGATCGGATCGCGCGGTGCCGACGCCGCCTTGCGCCGCGGCATGACCTTCTCCGCCGGCGTTCGCGCCGGAGTCCGCGCAGCGAGGTTCCCGCGAGCATCGGCGGCAGGCATGGCCAATCCGGCAAAGGCGTTCAGGAACGTACGCGAGGGCGCGGCAGAATGGGGTCGCGTGGGCGCCAGGGGGGATGGCGCCACGCGCGATGGGGGAGCTGCGGCGAGGCGCGTTTCCGGGAACCGGGCCTCCTCGCCGTAAATGAATCCGTGGACCGGCCAGACAGTGGCGCCGAGCGCCTGGATCGGACCGTACCAGACGCGCACCTGACTCCAGTCGTTGGCCGGCGAGACGTCGACGGCCTTCACGTCGCGCTCGATCTGCCCACGGCGGCCGTTGATCGGCGACCAGTTGGCATGATCCAGCAGTACCGTACGGCTGTCGACCACCTGACTCACCGTCGCGACGTGCCCGAGCCGCATGCTGCCATGCGGAACGAACGCCATCACCGCGCCCACGCGCGGCTCGTCGCCTCGCTCGTAACGGCCCGCGGACTGATTCCACCAAGTGTGCGCATCGCCATAAATCTGAACGCCCGAGAGCTCGCGCGCATAGGGCACGCACTGGAGATAAGCCGGCAGCTCGTCGCGGCTCGGCCGATCAAACCCTACGCTGGCATCCGCCAGCGCCGGCGCGTGAAAGGCGCAGAGGCCCGCTGCGGCCAGGATCCAGAGATTTGCCCTCATGCGGCAGGAAGCTGCCGAATTATCGTTAACGCGGCCCTGCCGGTTATGGTTAACGGATCTTTACCTTTGCGCTGAGTCGGCCGAGCGCGCTTGCCAAGCGCCGCAATAGGCTCCACCTGCGCCCCGTAATGGTCAAGAAGCCGCAAGTCATCATCATCGGCCGTCCCAACGTCGGCAAGTCCACGCTGTTCAATCGGCTGGTGGGCAAGCGCCTGGCGCTGGTCGACGATCAGCCGGGCGTGACGCGCGACCGGCGTTTCGGCGATGCGACCATCGCCGGGCTGGAGTTCACCGTCGTCGATACGGCCGGGTGGGAGGACGACGATCCCGAAACCCTGCCCGGCCGCATGCGCCGGCAGACCGAGGTCAGCCTGGAAGGCGCCGATGCGGCGCTGTTCGTGATCGACGCGCGCGCCGGGCTTACTCCGCTGGATGAGGAAATCGCGCGCTGGCTGCGCAGCCAGACCGTGCCCGTGGTGCCGGTCGCCAACAAGGCCGAAGGGGCGTCTGGCGAGGCGGGGGCGATCGAGGCATGGTCGCTCGGTTTCGGCGAGCCCGTCGCTCTGTCGGCCGAGCACGGAGAAGGCATCGCCGATCTGTTCGGCGCGCTGTGGCCGATCATCGGCGAGAAAGCGGAGCGCAAGGACATTGCCGATGCGGAAGCGGGCGATGGCGCGGAATTCGACGAGGACGCCCCGCTCGGCCCGCTCAAGCTCGCGATCGTCGGACGGCCGAATGCTGGCAAGTCCACGCTGATCAACCGCCTGCTCGGCGAAGACCGCCTGCTCACCGGGCCAGAGGCGGGCATTACGCGCGATTCGATCGCGGTCGACTGGCGCTGGACCGATCCCGCAAGCGGTGAAGTGCGCGATGTCCGCCTGATCGACACCGCCGGAATGCGCAAGAAGGCGCGCGTGACCGAGAAGCTCGAGAAGCTCAGCGTGGCCGACGCGCGGCGCGCGGTCGACTTCGCCGAAGTCGTCGTCCTGCTGCTCGATGCTACCAAGGGCCTCGAGCATCAGGATCTCAAGATCGCCGATGCAGTGCTGCAAGAAGGCCGTGCGCTGATCGTTGCGATCAACAAGTGGGACGTGGCCGAGAACGCCTCCTCGCTGTTCAACGGCATCCGCGAGGCGCTCAACGAAGGGCTGGCGCAGGTCCGCGGGCTACCACTGCTCGCGGTCAGCGCCCGCACCGGTAAGGGACTCGACACGATGCTCGGCGCGGCGTTCGAGATCCGCGAGAGCTGGTCGAAGCGCGTGTCCACCGCCGCGCTCAACCGCTGGTTCGACGATGCGCTGACCGCCAATCCGCCGCCTGCGCCGGGCGGCAAGCGAATCAAGCTGCGCTACATCACTCAGTCGAGCACGCGCCCGCCGCGCTTCGTGGTGTTCGGCACCCGGCTCGACATGCTGCCCAAGAGCTACGAGCGCTATCTGGTCAACAGCATCCGCCGCGAGCTCGGCTTCGACGCGGTGCCGGTCCGGGTCGTTCTCAAGAGCCCTAAGAACCCTTACAAGAGCGACTGATGCTCGATCTGCTCTCTTCCAGCGCCAGCCTTGCCCTCGAGATGCTCGAACGCACTGCGAGCACGCCGCGGGTGCAGCAGATGGTGCAACTTTCGCTCGCGCCCGCGTTCCTACTCGGCGGCATCGGCGCGATCATGAACGTGATGATGAGCCGCATGATCTGGGTCGCCCAGCGCATCGAGCGAATTCACCGCCGCGTCGAGGACGAGGAGGCGGGCGATCACGAAGTGCGCGAACTGCCGTGGCTGGAGCAGCGCCGGAAGCACGTGCAAAAGGCGATGGCATTCAGCACCGCCTCGGCCGCAGTGATCAGCGTGGTGATCGTGCTGCTGTTCGTCAGTGCCTTCATCCGCCCGCAGATCGGCACCTTGATCGCGATCGCTTGGATCCTGACGATGCTGCTGCTGTTGATCGGTCTCGGCTTCTTCCTCCGCGAAACCCGCCTGGCCGTGCGCGGCGCACGGGCGTTCGACCGGAACGGGGACGAAAGCTAGCCAGCGAGCTGGTTGGGGGATGGCCCGCCCCCTTGCTCCCGTCGTCCCAGCTTTCGCTGGGATGACGCAATTGGGAAATGCAAGCGGCTATGCCCCGCGTGACGCAAGGCTCAGCGCGGAAGCCCTGACTCTAGCCCCCTTCCTCCGCCGGCTTGCTCTGCAACTGGACGTAGTTCTGCAGGCCCATCCGCGCGATCATGTCGAACTGGGTCTCAAGGAAGTCGACATGCTCCTCCTCGCTCTCGAGAATGCGTTCGAAGATCTCGCGGCTGACGTAGTCGCGGACGCTTTCGCAATGCTCGATCGCGTCGCGCAGGAGCGGAATCGCCTCCTGCTCCATCGCGAGGTCGGCCTTGAGGATTTCCTCGACCGTTTCGCCCACCTTGAGCTTATGGATGGCCTGGAAGTTGGGAAGCCCGTCGAGAAACAGGATCCGCTCGGCCAGAACGTCGGCGTGCTTCATCTCGTCGATCGATTCGTGGCGCTCATATTCAGCCAGACGCTCGACACCCCAGTCCTTCAGCACGCGGTAGTGTAGCCAGTACTGGTTGATGGCGGTGAGTTCGTTGGTGAGCGCCTTGTTGAGGAACTCGATGACTGTCGCGTCGCCTTTCACGGGGCGTCTCCATCGCTCGGGGAATATGCTGCGACTATGCGCTCCGATCACCCCTCTGGCAAGGGCGGGACCACGAAAAAATGGCGGAATTCCGCCATTTGCGAGCGATTTGCGTTAGCCCAGCCGAGGGCGGGAATCAGGCTGCGCGAGCGGGGAGAAGCGCCCCTTCGCGTTCCTCGAACAGGATCTCGTCCGCCTCTTCCAGGCACTGGCCGCAGTTGGGGCGCTTGCCCATCGCGGCGTAGACCGCCTCCGCATCGCCCCGGCAGCAACGCGCGGCGCGGCGCAAGTCGCATTCCCGGATGGCATTGCAGATGCAGATGTACATTGCGGCTCCTGCGATCGATTCGCAGTCGCCAATTTATGCGAACTGTTCTCAATATCAACCCCAGTTAGCGCCGAAGTGGAAACAGTCGTCCGTAAGTAAGGCAGCGCCAGAGCCATTCGAGTGGTCCATAGCGGAAGCGTGCGAGCCACGGCTTCGACCAGGCAAGCATGATCGCCCAGCTCAGCAGCGCGACGAGGTAGAGCTGCAGGCGGTCGAGCCGTCCGAACAGGTCGAGTGCCCAGCCGGAAAACACGAACAGCAGGACGAAAGACGTGCCGAGGTAGTTCGAGAACGCCATTCGCCCGGCAGCAACCGTTCGCTGCCCGAGCCATCCCCGCGCTTTGGGCGCCCAGAGCGCTAGCAGCGCCGCTAGCCCGAGGATCATCGGCAGGCGCGTCAGCATCGAGGGGCCGAGGAAAGCGAACAGGGTCGTGAAGTAGGTGAACCCTTTCGCCTGCACCCACAGCGCGAGCAGAAGGGTGGCAAACGCCCCGCCGAGCAGGCCGGCCCATCCCCACAGGCGCTGCTTGCGCGGATCAAGCCGCCCATCGAACAGACCCATCCGATAGAGCGCCATGCCCAGCAGCATCAGCGGGATCGTCTCCCACGCGACCTGCCACAGCACCGTCAGCCAGCCGAAGCGGTGCTCACTCAGCCGGTGCGACACATTGGCGAGCCAGCTCCCGTCCTGCATGAGCGCGGTCTCGGCTGCGGCGTCGGCCACAGGCAAATCCTTCGCCCCCATGATCTCGGCATGCGCCTCGGCCAGCATCGGGTTCGCACCGAGCGGGGTCTCGGCAATCAGGTAGAAGTAATAGAACAGCGCGGTCCACAGCAGCGCGCCCGCGACATAGACCACCAGCGCGGCCACGAGCTTGGTCTGCACGTCCCATCGGACACAGGCGAGTACGATCGGCCCGCAGAGCGCATAGACCGTCAGGATGTCGCCCTGCCACAGCAGGAAGTAGTGCAGCAGACCGAATACGAGGAGCCAGCCCAGCCGCCGCGCCTGGAGCCAGGCGGTCGCTCCGCGCGCCCAGGCCTTGTCCATGAACAGCAGGACCCCTGCGCCAAACAGGAGGGTGAACAGCCCGCGCATCTTGCCGTCGATCAGGACGAACTGCGCGATCCACAGCCATCCTCCGGGATCGTTGTCCGGCCCGATGAAGCCGCCCGGCCACATCACGGCGGTAATCGGCTGGCCGAAGATCACGATGTTGGCGAGCACGATACCCATGACGGCGATGCCGCGGATGAAGTCGAGGCTTTCGATCCGCTCAGCGCCGGCGGCAGCCAGAGGCCGCGGCTGGTCGGGCGTATGGTGCAACTGCGGTTCGTCCGAATTGCCCGCCATCGGCCCCTCCCCTTCCTGCGATGAGCGGTGGTGTTAGCAGCCGCAGGCGCGCAGGGAACCCTGCAGTGTGCGGAACCTAGCGCGTGACGAGACAGGCCCGCCCGGCGGCCTTCAGCTTGCCGCAGGCCGCCTGAGCCGCCGCACGGGTCGCGAAGCCGCCAGCCTGCAGCTTCGTCAGCTTACCGGCACGCACCAGGAGCTTCTCCTTCCCAGAAAGCGGCGCCAGGCCCGCAACGTCGCGCCACAACCGATCGGCGTTACCCGCCACCGAGAAGGCGCCGAGCTGGACCCGCCAGGGCCCGTCGGACGAGGGAGACGGGCTCGGGGACGTGGCGGGCGGCGGCGTCGCCACTGCAGTACGCACCGGTTCGGGCTCGGGTTCGGGCTTCGGCTTTGGCTGGGGTTTGGGCTGCGGAGTGGCGGTGGCCACGGCAGCCGGACGCGCGTAGTCGGCGCCTGCCTGAGCCGGGCTGGTCGTGCCGGTGACGCGGCTCGCCTCGACGATCGCCGCCTGCGCGGCAGCGACCGAGGGTGGAACACTTGCCGACGCGATCGGCGTCGGCACGCGGCTCTGGGCCGGTACCACCGCGACCGGAGGCTGCGCTTGCGGCACGCGAGGCGCGGAAGCCGGGCCCGGGTCGCCCCCGAGCGCAAGGTCAGCTGCCGCAAGCTGCTGCGCCCGCACCGCATCGCTCTCGCGCTTGAGCTGCTGCGCGAGCGCCTGCGCCTCCTGACGCTGTTCGAGCGGAATGTAGCCGTCCATCTGCTGTATCGCAGGGCTCGCCTGCGGCAGTCCGGCCGAGTTGGCGAGCGTCAGAAGCGCATAGGCGCGCACCCAGTCCTTCTCCACCAGATCTCCGTTGAAATGCGCGATGCCGATCAGGTACTGCGCGCGCGGATCGCCGCGGTCGGACGCGGCGACGACGTAAGGCATGGCCTCTTCCCGCCGCCCCGCCTGGAACAGCATCAGGCCGTAATTGTCCGCCGCCTTGATATGGCCCTGCGCGGCCGCCTTGGCGTAGAAGATCTCGGCCTGGCTCGGATCGCGTTCCACCCCGCGGCCGAGCCGGTAGGCCTGCGCCATGTTGAACTGCGCGTCGGGGTTGCCCTGCGCCGCCGGCTCGCGCCATTCGCGCACCGCGGCGGCGTAGTCCCCCCGGCTCCACGCATCGACCCCCGCCTTGACATCGGCGAGCGCGGGCGCGGCTACGGCTAGCGCAGCGCCGGCGGCGAACAGCGACAGTGCGTGTGCGAACCTCATAATCCGTTTCGGTCCCCCGAGTCCCTCCTGCAGGAAAGACTGACATAGTGAATGGTCCGTTAGCAAAAGGTTTCTAACTCTGCCTCACCCACCGCCCTCGACCGGGTAACAGTCATTAACCTTAAATTAGGGGTATCCTGCGATCCCGGCATCCAGCCCGCGTTCGCGCGGTGCAGGACAGGAACAGCAGGGGGGACCGGCCTGTGCGAGTATTGGCATTGGCTTCGCAGAAGGGGGGATCGGGCAAGACGACGCTGTCGGGTCACCTGGCCGTGCAGGCGCAGCGCGCCGGCGCCGGGCCGGTGGTGCTGATCGATATCGACCCGCAAGGCTCGCTCGCCGACTGGTGGAACGAGCGCGAAGCCGAATATCCCGCCTTCGCCCAGACCACCGTGTCGCGGCTCGCCAGCGACCTCCAAGTTCTGCGGCAGCAGGGCTTCAAGCTCGCCGTCATCGACACGCCGCCCGCGATTACCATGGCGATCCAGTCGGTCATCGGTGTGGCCGAGCTGATCGTCGTGCCCACCCGTCCCAGCCCGCACGACTTGCGCGCCGTCGGCGCCACCGTCGACTTGTGCGAACGCGCGGGCAAGCCGCTGGTCTTCGTGGTCAACGGGGCCACGCCCAAGGCCAAGATCACGTCGGA
Source organism: Altererythrobacter sp. (assembly GCA_031178065.1). Classification (GTDB taxonomy): domain Bacteria; phylum Pseudomonadota; class Alphaproteobacteria; order Sphingomonadales; family Sphingomonadaceae; genus Pelagerythrobacter. The sequence goes on along the minus strand of JAPSJS010000015.1, from coordinate 51,410 downwards.
AGCCGCAGTCGCATTGAGCCAGCACGGCACCGTCGCACCGATCACCCTGCACCACCGCACCGACTTCGCCGCCTCGATGATCGACGGCCGGACGGTGATGGAAGTCGATCCCGACAGCCGCAGCGCTGCCGAGGTCACTGCGCTGTGGAACTACGTCGCCGACCGGCTCGAGAAGAACTTCCGGCGCACGGTGTTCGCCGTTCCGCACGCCATTTCTCCGCTGCCGGGCGCGCATCGCCCCGCCGGGGGCTTCGGCCGCCGGGTCGCGCAGTAAGGGCGGGACGGAACACCATGAGCGACGCCAGCTTCGCCTCCCTCAATTCCTCGCTGCTCGCCCGCAAGGGCGGCGCACGGCCCGCCATGCGGCCGCAGTCCGCGCTGATCGCGGGCCATGCGGCGGCCATGCCGGACAAGATAGAGGATCTCGGCTGGAACGACATGGGCGCCGACCAAGAGCCCGCGCGCGAGGCCGAGGTTCTTCAGTTGACGCCCTTCCCCGCCAATCCGGCGACCGCGGCCGAGGCGCGCGAGATCGATCATGCAGCGCATGGTCAGCTCGACGGAAACGTCTTGCCGGAGCCGCCGCCGGTCCGCCAGCAGCAAGCGGTGCTCGCCGAACGGATGGATGCAACGGTGGAGTCGCACGACGCCGCCGTCCGCCGCTCCGCACTCGAGCGGGGCAAGCGCGCCGCCTTCACGCTGCGGCTCGACGCCGACCGGCATCTCAAGCTGCGGCTCGCCTGCACCGTCCGCAATCGCAGCGCGCAGCAGATCGTCACCGAAGCGCTCGACGCGCTGCTCGCCCAAATGCCCGACCTCGACAGCCTTGCGGCACAGATCGAGCGACAGTGAAAGATCCGGGGGGACAATCATGATCCGTACCGCCAAGACCACCCGTCTCGCCGCGCTGGCGCTGACCACCGCGCTCGCGACCGCGTCACTGAGCGGCTGCACCACGAAGGCCGCACCGCCCGCGACTCTTTCGGCCAGCAAGGCGCAGAGCGCGCTGGGAGAGGGTCAGGCCAGCAAGGCCGTTGCCTATGCCGAGGCGGCTGTCCTCGCCGCGCCGCGTGACGCGCAGTACCGCGCCATGCTGGGGGCCGCCTATCTCGAGGCCGGCCGTTTCCAATCGGCCGCGACCAGTTTTCAGGACGCCATGTCGCTCGGCGACAACTCGCCGCGCACCGCGCTCAGCTACGCGCTCGCTCAGACCGCGGTGGGCAATTATCCCAAGGCCGTCGCCGTGCTTGACGATTGGCGCGAAGACCTCGATCCGGCCGACCTCGGCCTGGCGCTCGCACTGGCCGGGCGGCCCGACGAGGGCGCCAACGTGCTCGCCAATGCACTGCGCGGCGGACAGAACACCGCCAAGGTGCGCCAGAACCTCGCCTATGCCTATGCGCTCCAGGGCAACTGGCGCGCGGCGCGGCTGATGGTCGCGGAGGATGTTCCGGCCGATCAGGTCGGTGCGCGGATCTCCGAGTGGGCGCGCGCGGTTCAACCTGAGATGTATCAGGCGCGCGTCGCCAAGCTTCTCGGCGCGCCCGTCGTGCGCGACGCCGGCCAGCCGATCGGCCTTGCTCTGAGCAATCATCCCAGTTCTGAACAGCTCGCAGCCGAAGCTGCCGCGCTTGCCCAACCCGTCGCCGCGGAAGCCTCGGTCGCGCTCGCATCCGCCGCGCCGGCGGGCGAACTCGAACCGGTCGATCCCGCGCCGCAGCTCGCGCTCGCCGCGCCGCAAGTCGACGCGCCCGCCGATATGCGCACCGCTTTCGCCGCACCGGCACCGGCGGGCGCAACGCCTGCGCAGATCACCGAGAGCATGGTGGCCTTCATCTCCAACCCGGTGGTGCAGAAGATGCCTGCGCGTTACGGCGCGGAAGCAGCGCCGGTCCGCGAGGTCCGCTCCGCCCCCCGCGCCGCTGCAGCGGCGGAAACACCGGCCGCGGCTCTCGCGGCGGCGGACGGCAAGCACCTGGTCCAGCTCGGTTCGTTCGCGAGCCGCGAGGGTGCACGGCGCGCCTGGGGTATCTATGCGCGCGAGTATCCGGGTCTTGACCGCTACCGCATGGTCGTCACCGAAGCGCAGGTTCGCGGAAAGACCTATTACCGCGTCTCTGCCGGCGGCCTCGAACGGGCAGACGCCCGCTCGATGTGCTCGACCGTCAAGGCGCGCGGCCAAGGCTGCTTCGCCTGGGCCGAGGGCCGCCCCCTGCCGGGCGCAGTCGACACCGGCGTGCGCGTGGCGCGGCGCTAGCTAGCCGATAAACAATTCCCTCCTCGCGGGAGGGGCTTCGCTGTTCGCTAGAGCGCCACGCCGCCCTTGAAGAGAGCAAGCACGCGGCCTTGCGTCGGCTGACCGTCGAACGGCGTGTTACCGGCGGTCGCCTCCATCTTGCGGCTGTCGACGATCCACGGCTTCTCCGGGTCGATCAGCGCCACGTCGGCCTCACAGCCTTCGCGCAGGACGCCGGTATCCACACCGAGCAGCCGCGCAGGTGCGCCCGCCAGCAGGTCGAAGGCGCGCGGCCAGTCGATCACCCCGTCGCGCACCAGCGTCAGCGTCATGGCAAGCAGCGTCTCCGCCCCCGCCATGCCGGGCTCCGCATCGGCGAAGGGCAGACGCTTGTCTTCCGCACCGCGCGGATCGTGGCCCGAGGCGATCACGTCGATCGTGCCGTCGCCGATCGCCTCGATCACCGCCTTGCGATCGTCCTCGCAGCGGAGCGGCGGGGAGAGGCGCGCGAAAGTGCGGAAATCGGCCGTCGCGAGATCGGACAGCATGAAGTGCGCCGGTGTCACCCCGGCGGTCACCGAGACGCCGCGCCGCTTGGCCGCTCGGATCAGATCGAGCGCCGCGCGGGTGGTGACCTGGCGCAAGTGTAGCCGCGCGCCGCTCATCTCGGTCAGCGCGACATCGCGTGCCACTGCGAGCGCCTCGGCCTCCGCGGGTGCGCTGGGCAGGCCGAGACGGGTCGCGATCTCGCCTGCGGTGGCGGCCGCCGATCCGACCAGACCGCCATCCTCCGCATGCGCCACCACCACGAGATCGAGCATCGCGGCATATTGCAGCAGCCGCAGCATCACGCCCGAATCGGCGATCCACCGCCGCCCCGTCGCAACCCCGCGGGCGCCCGCGTCCTTCATCAGCGCGATCTCGGCGAGCTCGATCCCGTCGAGACCTTGCGTGGCGGCGGCGAGCGGATGGACCCACAGGTCGGGCTTGCCGCTCTTGGCGATGAAGGAAACGCGGCTCGGCAGGTCGAGCGCGGGGTTCTGATCCGGCATCAGCGCCGCGCGGGCGATACCGCCGAAGCGGAACGCCGGCTTGTCGATCGCGAAGACGCCGAAGTCGATCAGCGCCGGCGCGACGGGCCTGCCTTTTGCATCGAGCGTCTCGTCGCCCTCCTGTGGGACAATCTCGCCGAGTCCCGCAATCTGCCCGTCCGCAATCCGGATCGCGCCCGCGCGAACGCCCTCGGGCGTGACGAGCCGGCCGCCGGTGATCGTGAGCGCGCGCGCCTGCTTCATACCCATTGCCCGTCGTTCCAGCCTGGAACCCCGCGCGCCTTGCGGGTCAGCACGTCGAGGCAGGCCATGCGGATCGCCACGCCCATCTCGACCTGGCGGGTGATGATCGAGCGGTCGAGCATGTCGGCCACCTCGCTGTCGATCTCCACCCCGCGGTTCATCGGGCCCGGGTGCATGACGAGCGCGTCGGGCGCGCAGCGCTCCAGCCGTTCGCGGGTCAGGCCGTAGAGGTGGTGGTATTCGCGCGCGGAGGGAATGAACTGGCCGCTCATCCGCTCGTTCTGGAGCCGCAGCATCATCGCCACGTCCGCTCCCTCGAGCGCGGCATCGAAGTCGTGGAACGGCTGCGCGCCCATGGCCTCGACCCCGGCAGGCATCAGCGCAGGCGGTGCACAGAGGCGCACCGTCGCGCCGAGCGCCTGCAGGCACAACACGTTCGAGCGCGCGACGCGGCTGTGCAGGATGTCGCCGCAGATCGTCACCGTCAGCCCGGTGAAGTCCTCGCTCCCCTCGCCCCGATCCTCCAGCGCGTGGCGCAGCGCGAGCGCATCGAGCAGCGCCTGCGTCGGATGCTCGTGCTGCCCGTCGCCGGCATTGAGCACCGGGCAGTCGACCTTGCTCGCGATCAGGTCCACCGCCCCGCTCGATCCGTGTCGGATCACGATCGCATCGGCGCGCATGGCGTTGAGGGTGATCGCGGTGTCGATCAGCGTCTCGCCCTTCTTCACGCTCGACTGCGCGGCGTGCATGTTGACGACGTCCGCCCCGAGCCGCTTGCCCGCGATTTCGAAGCTCAGCAGCGTGCGTGTCGAGTTCTCGAAGAAGGCGTTGATGATGGTGAGCCCGGCCAGCTCGTCGCAGTGCTTGGACGGCTGCCGATTGAGCTCCACCCATTGCTCCGCCTCGGCCAGCAGGAAGAGGATCTCGTGCCGCTCGAGATGTCCGATGCCGGTCAGGTCGCGATGCGGAAAGGCGCGCGCGCCTGCCGGAAAGCGGCCCGGTGTGTCGTGAGTGCCCGTCGATGCCATTGAAGCCATGCTCTTAGGGTCGCGGGCCATGGCTGGCAATGGCCGGCAGCATCGTTCGAGCCCCTTCGTCGAGCCTCATCTGCCGCTCGCGCGCTTTCGGGTGGAACCTTTCGCCCGCACTCCCTAGGTTCCGCGCCGGGACGACACTTCCGGAGATTTCGAACTGATGAGCTTCGCAGGCAAGGTTTGGCGGTTGCTGGTGGGCATCAAGGACGGGATGAGCCTCCTGTTCCTGCTGCTCTTCTTCATGGCGCTCTATGCCCTCCTCACCGCCCGGCCCAGCCCTGCCCAGGTGCGCGAAGGCGCGCTGCTGCTCGAGCTTGACGGTGTCGTGGTCGAGGAGAAGTCGGAGATCGATCCGTTCACGGTGCTGCTGAGCGGAGAGCCGCCGATCACGGAGTTCCAATCCCGCGACCTCGTTCGCGCGATCGAGGAGGCGGCGACCGATGACCGGGTGAAGGCGATCGTGCTCGATCTCACCTCGTTCCTGGGCGGCGGGCAGGTGCACCTGCAGGACATCGGCGAGGCGCTCGACCGTGCGCGGGCGGCCGACAAGCCGGTGCTGACCTATGCCGTGGCCTATGGCGACGATGCGATGATGCTTGCCTCACACGCCAGCGAGGTCTGGGTCGATCCGCTGGGCGGCGCGATCATCGCCGGACCGGGCGGTTCTAACATCTATTTCGGCGAGCTGCTCGAGAACCTCCAGGTCAACGCGCACATCTACAAGGTCGGCGAGTACAAGTCGGCCGTCGAACCCTACTCGCGAACCGACATGTCACCCGAAGCGCGGGAGAACTACCAGGCGCTCTACGGCGCGCTGTGGGAAGAGTGGCAGGCCAACGTGAAGAAGGCGCGGCCGCAGATTCAGCTCGACCGCGTCACCCAGCAGCCGGCCGAATGGATCGCCGGCGCCGATGGCGATCTCGCGACTGCCGCGATGGAAGCCGGCCTCGTCGACAAGCTGGGCAGCAAGACCGAGTTCGGCGAGCGCGTGGCGGAGATCGCCGGCGCGGACACCTGGGACGACACCCCCGGAAAGTACGCTCACACCGAACTCGACCCGTGGCTGGCGGACATCGAGCCGGAGCAGCCGGGCAAGAAAATCGGCGTCGTCACGATTGCGGGGACGATCGTCGATGGCGATGCCGGGCCCGGCACAGCGGGCGGCGACCGCATCCGCGACATCCTGCTCGATGCGCTCGACGAGGATTTGGCGGCGCTGGTCGTACGCGTCGATTCGCCCGGCGGCTCGGTCACCGCATCGGAGGAGATCCGCCGCGGCATCCTGCGCCACAAGGCGAAGGACATTCCGATCGTCGTCTCGATGGCCAACGTCGCGGCGAGCGGCGGCTATTGGGTCTCGACCCCCGCGGACCGCATCTTCGCCGAGCCGGAGACGATCACCGGCTCGATCGGCATCTTCGCGGTCATTCCCACGTTCGAGAATGCAGCGGCCAATTGGGGCATCCACGCAGACGGCGTGCGCACCACGCCGCTATCGGGCCAGCCCGACCTGATCGGCGGGTTTACGCCCGAGATCGAGGCGATCCTGCAGAGCTCGATCGAGAACGGCTACCGCGATTTCCTGACCCGTGTCGCCGAATCGCGCAGCATGACGCCCGAGCAGGTCGATGCGATCGGCCAGGGCCGCGTGTGGGACGGCGGCACCGCGCGCCAGATCGGCCTGGTCGACCAGTACGGCGGGCTTGACGATGCGGTCGCCTGGGCCGCCAAGCAGGCCAAGCTGGAGGAAGGCGGCTGGCATCTCGAATTCCTCGGCGACGACGTGCGGGCTTACGATTCGCTGATCCGCCAGATCATCACGGGCGAAAGCGCACGAAGCGGCGACATCTTCGCCATGGTCGCCCGCCGCGAGCAGTCGCTGCTGGCACGCGTCGCCAGCGACGTGGACCGGCTGCTGTCGGTGAGCGGAATGCAGGCCTACTGCCTCGCCTGCCCGCCGTCGGCCGAGGCGCAAGCGCGGGTCGTCGAGCCGAAGGGTTGGCTGGCGCGCATGTTCGCGCTTATCGGCTGACGCGGAGGCTACTGGGGACCCGAGCGGCTGGCGACTTCACTCACCGCTCACGGCGGGCCGCTGAATTGCCGAATCGCATGCTTGCCAAGCCCGGCAGCGCATGGCAAAGGCGCGCCCCTGCCGTAGAGGCATGCCGTGAGGCACTCCGGCGGGCGCGTAGCTCAGTGGTAGAGCACACCCTTCACACGGGTGGGGTCGCAAGTTCAATCCTTGCCGCGCCCACCATGATTTCAAGCACTTAGCTCGCTCAACGATCCGCCGTATGAAATGCGTATGAAATACGCCGCTGTGGAAAACTTTTGAAGCCAGAGCAGCCCGGCACGCTCAGTCTCGTGACTGTGAATCCACCGTCCTGATTCGCTTCGCGATCAACTTTTGCCTGCGGCCGAGCCGCTCCAGATCTGCCAAACGACAGCTGGCAGATGATGCTGGAGGCAGTTTCCGGGCCACCGGTCCACGGGAGGCGCAGGCCCAATACCCCGGCAGATCTAGCAGCCCCGTCAGTCACCGTAAGAATTTCCCGTACGGTAAAAAATGCGATCTCCGCCTCGCAGCTTCTCATGAAATATTCCCGTACGGTAATTTATATGACTGTCATGCCTTGGTAATCCGCTTATTTCCCCTCCGGGAAGATGAATTCCTATGCTGAGCATGACGATCATCGGCGACACGGTGCGCGAGGAGCGCAAAGAACTGGGCCTGCGCCAAGATGAATTGGCGGCCGCAGCCGGCGTCGGCACTCGCTTCATCGTCGACCTCGAGCGGGGCAAGCAGACCGCGGAGATTGGCAAGGTCATGAAGGTTCTTGAGGCGCTCGGGTGCGAGCTCGAAATCAGGCTTCCCAGCGGCGCTAGCGTCGGAGGCATGCAGCGATGAATGACGACGTCATGAATCGCCTTACGGTCGAGGCGGGCCATTGCCTCACGGGAGTGCTCACAATCAACCGGAGCGCGCGATGGCATTTACCTATGATCCGGAATGGATCGAGGAAAGTGCGCGCGCCGCTGTCGCATTCGATACCGAAGCGCGCAGACCCGTATGACGATGCTTCGTGCAAGGCCGTCTTCGGAGGACTGCTACCTGAGGAGGATCAGCGCGCGGCGGTGGCCCGGGCTTTAGGGATTTCGTGCGAGAAGTGTCTTTCGGCTGCTCGAACACTTGGGTGGCGATTATACTGATAGACCGCGGAGTTTGCCGCTTGAGGCTGCACGCCTCAACGCGCCTTCGACTGAAGTCTTGTGAACAGGGTCTAAGGTGCTGGGGCCTGCCGTATACAGCGCATGGCCGCTTGCCAGGCGCATCCGTCGCCGACACCAAGGCACGGAAGGTGGATCCGATTGCGCTAGCTGCTGTGGCGACCGGATCGCCGAAGCCGTTCGATCATTCGGTCGATGCTGTCGCGAAGGACAAGGGTCCGCCGACCGATGTGGATCGTTTCCAGCTCACCGTCAGAAAAGAGCTCGTAGATCTTTGTCTTGCCAATCCCGAGCATCTGCATTGCTTGGTCGACACGGACGCAGATGGGGCGCGTCTCCCCATCGAGAACGCCCGTCGCACTACCGGTACGATCCGAAGCGCCGCGGGGCTGCGCGCTCACGACGCTCTCGCCTTCCGCGCCCTTGCGAAGCCACGATCGCTGTCGAGGAATGCGCGAAGCATGTGCGGCACCAGATCGGCGACCGATTCCGCCTCGCCATACTGCTCCCGGTAGATTTCCGCGTAGTCCGAAAGGGCAAGGCTGAGGTCCGGCGGAACGCTGATCGTCAGCTTGACGGGCGTGCGCTCCGGGAGCTTGGTGAGTTTGAGTGACATAGAGTCTGCTCCTATTCCTGCCATGGCTGAAGAATGAGGTCGCGGTGCACGATCAAGCGCACAGGTGCACCTGGCCGAACGGTGATCGTCGGTTGAATCGACAGGCTGCGCGATACGAGCTGATCGCCGGCGCGGGTCGTGTTTTGCTGCGTCGCCTCGCGGATCGCCTCCACGAGATCACTTTCATCCGAGAAGGTGAGGTTTGATCCGATGCTCAGCAGCGTCGAGATCGCAGCGCCCTTCACTAGAGACCAAGTATGGAAATCCACCTGATCAGCGAGGCCGGCGTAACCTGACGGATCCGCCGCCGGCACCTCATCGAGCGTGAGCGATGACCCGTCCGGAAGAACAAGCCGCTGCCACACGATGAGCGCGCGCCGCTGTCCAAAGGCAAGGGTGCTGTCATAGCTACCGATAAGGCGCGCGCCTTGCGGGATGAGCAGCACGCGCCCGGTTGCGCTGTCGAACACACGCTCGGTCACTTGCGCCACAACCAGGCCGGGGAGATCCGATCGAAGGCCAGTGATCAGACTGGCGGCGATCACACTTCCCGCGTTCAGCATGTAGGGCGATGCCGGCGGCTCCACCGGATTCAGGTTCGCCGTATGTGATCGTCCCGCCGTGCCGCGGTCCGTTGTGTTCGCATCTGCTGACCGCTCTGGAGCGAGGGAGACCTGTCCGCTTGGCGCCCTTCCCTTTTCCATTTGCGTCATCGGCTGAGGCGCCGGAGAGGAAGTCTGCGCAAGAATAGCAGACGCGAGCGCGGCCTGCTTGTCCGCCAGCTCTTGCGCCCGCTCATCGACCGCCTGCTGATCGATCATAGCGTCCGCGCGATCTTCCACGGCCTCCTCCGATAGTTGCCGGCGGCGCAGAATTGGCCGTCCGAGATCGCCTGGAAGCGGCGGACCAAGCTCGGGCACGTCTTCGTAACTCGCCGGAAGCTGAGCAAGCGTGTCGGTGGGTGCGCTCAAATTGATAGCGGCGTCGCCCTCAGCCGGACCGATGGGAGCGTCGGACGGCTTCAGCGCGATCCAGGCGACGGCAAAAATGCCGAGCGCCGCGAGCGCTACGGCGCCAATGACAACTTCGCGTTTGAAGCGAATTGCAGGTGCGGGCCGCGCACGAAGCGAAAGCGCCTCGGGATCACACTTGGGCGGCGGCGTTTCGGCTGGCTCGCTCACCGCCGCCTCCGTTCACGCCTGGCGCGTCCTGCATCGCCGATCCGCCGAATGCGGACGATCTTCTGATCCTTGGTGCCGAGGCGGAGCTCGGCCAGATCGAACAGGCGGTCGACCACGTAGTAGCGCCCGCGCATGCGATAGTTCACCAGCTCGGCTTCGCCCGTCTGGCCCACGAGGAACAGCGGCGGCGCCTCGCCGACTGTAATCGAGGCAGGAAACTGGATGAAGGTCTGCCGTCCGTCGTCGAACACGCGCAGCGGACGCCAGGAGGGTTCATCACCGGTAATCGCGTAATCGAAGCGAAGCTCGTCGATCGCAATTGCCGACGCCACAGGCGCCACAGCTCTCGCGGCAGCGTCTTTCTGCTTTAAGGCCATCAGCGCGTCTTGCGGATAGGACCACGTTACCGACGACATCGCACCGTCTGCATCACTGCTGACCGTGAGATGATAGACGCGGCGGTCGGTCGTGATGATCAGGTTGGTCGACAACCCGGCGGCGATTGGCTTGATCAGAACGTGGGGCCGAACCGCATCGGCCGATCCGCTGATCGTATCGCCGATGACCCAGCGCGCCGTGTCGCCGCTGGCGACGGCGCCGAGGACCTCTCCTGCCTGGAGCGCGATGTCCGTTACCCTTCCGGGGGATGTTTGGACCGCGTAGATCGCACCTTCGACGAAGGTGTATGTGCGGGCCGCGCTGACCGGCGCATGCAGAGCCGCCGGCTGCTGCGGTGATTGCCGCGCTTCGGCTCGGGCGCCGCCAGCAACTGCGCAGCCCACGGTTATTGCGGCTGCCGCGAGGAAGAATGCGCGGTCGAAGCGATATCTCATGAGAGATCCTCCGTCGTTTGGTCCTGATTGGCGTCGGGCGCGGTTTGGTGCGTGAGCGACGGCGCGCTTGCTGGCGCTGATGATTGCGGCGGGGAGACTTTTTGGCTCCAGTCGATCGCATCGATGTAGATGCCGAGCGGATTTCGCCTGAGCTCCTCGGCGGATCGTGGTGGCCGCGTCTGAACGCCGAGGATTGCTGTCCAATTGCTCGCGCCGGACTTTGCGCCGCGTTCGAAATGAGTCTCGGTCCACTCGATCTGGAACGAGTGATCCGACGCACGCACAACGCTTGTGATCTGGATGCTGACGGTTCGCTCGCCAATCTGATCGAACGGCTTCTCGGTACGCGCATATTCGCCAAGGAAACGCGCACCGCGCTGCGTCACGAAGTCATAGGCGGTCAGCCAGTCACGCCGCATCAACACCGGATCGAGCGAGACCGTGCGCACAGCGCGGATGAACTCGGCAAGGTACCAAGCAATCTGCGGGTCGCTTGGCGTAAACTCGGCATCGGCCGGAGCGACAGCACGCGCCGCACCGAGCCGGTCGACTTCGACGACATAGGGGATCACCCGGCTCTGCAGCGACTGCCAGATGAGGGCAGCGGACATCGCGCTCGACAGCATGAGACCGCCGAACGCCATGAGACGCCAGTTGCGCGCCTGCACGCGCGCAGAACCGATGCGCTCGTCCCACAACTGCCCCGCCCGCTGGAACGGCGTCTCGGGGGCCGGCGTGCGGCCATAGCGCTGGATGCTTCGCCTGAAGAGCATGATGGATCAGTCCTCCTTTTCCTTGATGTCGGGAGTTGCCGAGGCGCCGCCGCGCTCGCCGTCGCGCAGGGTATGGATCGCGGTCTGGCGATGGTGGCGCATGTCTTGCTGGCGCTTCATCGCGCGCGCCCATGCAGGCCGCTGATCGCCGCCGCCGGCCGCGGCGCTGGAGCCTGCCGTACCATGCAGCGCCGCCCATGCGCCCGATCGTCCGGCAGAAGCTGCTTCCGAGACGCCCAGCGCGGCACTGGCCTTCTGCTTGAGCGCACTGCCGCCCGCGCGGGCCACACCTCCCACGCCGGCACCGATCGTCGAAGAGCCGGAAGCCTCCTGCCCGAGCTTGTATGCCGTCGAGGCAGCCGATCCGACTGTCGTGCCTGCCCGGATCGCCCCCAGAGCAGCGCCGCCGGCCATGCGGCCTGCAGCGAGAGCGGCACCGCCCGTCATTGCGGCCGCGCCGACCGCGCCGGCCGCAGCACCAACGGCCGCGCCGGCGCCGAGCTGGGGCGCGCCGGCGACCAGGCCAGAAGCAATGCCGGGGCCAAAGATGCCGAGACCGAACAGCGTCAGCGAAGCCAGCATCAGGCTCATCGCCTGGCCGATGTCGGGTTCCTCGCCTTGGAGTGCGCTCGTGAAATCGGCAAAGAAACCCGATCCGATCCCGACGATGACGGCAAGGACCATGACCTTGATGCCGGAACTGACCACGCTCCCGAGCACGCGCTCGGCAAGGAAGCTTGTGCGGTTCCACAGCGCGAACGGCACCAGGATGAAGCCGGCAAGGGTTGTCAGCTTGAACTCGATGATCGTGACGAAGAGCTGCACCGCGAGAACGAAGAAGGCGAGGATCACGATTCCCCAGGCGAACAGCAGCACCGCGATCGCGAGAAAATTGTCGAAGAAGGTCGTGAAACCCATGAGCTCGGAGACTTGCTCGAGAAGCGGCCAGGCTGCTTCGAAGCCGGTGCCAGCGAGCTGCCCGGGCCTCAGCAGATCATCGGCCGAGATCCCGCCTCCGCCGGCGGTAATCCCTGCCGCGGCAAACGAGCGGAAGACGATGTCTGCAAGGCGGGAGAAGTTGCCCAGGATGAAGGCGAAAGCCCCGACGTAGAGAATCTTCCTCAAGAAACGCCCAATGACGTCCTGCTCACCGCCCATGGCCCAGAACAGCCCGGCAAGCGTCACGTCGAGGACGATCAGCGCGCTCGACAGAAAGGCGACGTCGCCGCCTAGAAGCCCGAACCCGCTGTCGATGTAGCGGATGAAGGTCTCCATGAACCGGTCGATGACATTGAGGTCGTTCATCAGGGCACCGTTGACTGGCTGAAAGCGGCGGATGCCGCGGGATGTCCGAGGGGGCACGCGCCCCGCGGCGGCGAAGGCGGCACAGGAAACGCCCTCGCCCGCACCGGCTGTGCCTACTGGGGGGTGTAGGCCGAGCCGGATCCGAGAAAGCGCGCGGTTGCCGCGCGCGCGTCGCGCTCGGCCTGGATGCGGCGAGCGCGTTCGATGGCATCGGCGCGGTATTGCGCCGCCATCATGTTCTGGATCTGGAATTGCTGCTTGGCCGTCAGCGCCAGCAACTGGTTGGTGGTTTGCGCGGCCTGGAGCGCGCCTTCGGCGCCTTGGCTGCGCGCGACGATCCCAGCCAGAGCTTCGGCATCCTGACGAACATTGCCGACGACCTGTGCCTGGACGCCGAGCGTGTGCCGCAAGGCCGCGCGCGCTGTGTCGAGCCGGGCCTGCGCCGCCGCAATGCCTTGCGCGACATCGCCTTGCGGGCGTCCTTCAGGAAAGAGGCTGCGGAACTGCGCGTCGACCTGAGCTGCGTCGAACTCGATGCCTTCGGCGCGGCGCATCAGACCATCGATCTTCTGCAAGGTTCGCTCGAGCTCTGCCAGTTCGGCGAAATCGACGCGCTGGAGGTTCTTCTCCATCTGGGTCAGCATCGCTGCCTGGTTCTGAAGCGACCGGATCTGATTGTCGACTTGCTGGAGCGCCCGCGCCGCAGAGAGCAGGTTCTGCCGGTAGTTGGCCGGATCGAACACCGAGATCTGCGCGGCGGCGGGGGAAAGCTGGGCGTCTACCGCGAGCGATCCGATCAGGGCGGACGGCAGGAGAGCGAGGCAGGCATATCTGCCGACGCGGCGTCGACGGGCGGTAAGTACAGACATCATGGCGCGGTCTCCTTGGACTGGCGTTCGGCTTGGGGATTGGGAAAGGAGGCGAGCAGGTCGGCGGCCCACGCGAGATCGCGGGCAGCGAGAAAGCGGGACGCGAATTCGGCAGTGCCGCCCTCGGCGAGCAACCGATCGATCAGGCGTTGGCAGTCCGGGTCGGACGCGCCGCACAGTGCCAAGGCGACGGGACCGAGCCCGAGCTCGAATAGGCGGTTCCCGCGCGCCGACTGGAGGTAGTAGTGACGCTTGGCCGTCGCGCTCGCGACCAGTTCGATCTGGCGCTCGTTGAGCCCGAAACGCCCGTAGATCTCCCGCGACTGAGGCTCGATCGCGCGGTCATTGGGGAGCAGAATGCGCTGCGGGCAGCTCTCGATGATCGCCGGCGCGATGCTGCTATCTGCTATGTCGGCAAGGCTCTGGGTCGCGAAAATCACCGCGACGTTCTTCTTGCGCAGCGTTTTCAGCCATTCGCGGATCCGCGCTGCGAACAGCGGATGATCGAGGAAGATCCAGGCTTCGTCGAGGATGAGGAGCGTCGGCCGGCCGTCGAACCGCTCTTCAAGACGGTGGAACAGATACGACAGGACCGGCGCGACAATAGCTGACTGCCCCATCAGCGCTTCGGTTTCGAAGCACTCGATCTCGCCGAGCTTCGGATTGGGTTCCGCCGCATCCAGCAGGCGTCCAAATGCTCCCTCCAAGGTGTAGGGCGCGAGCGCGATCCTGAGATCAGAAGACTGCAGGAGAAGCGACAAGCCGGTGAGCGTCCGTTCGCCCGGCGGCGCGGAGGCGAGACTCTCCAGCGCCGACCAGACGTAGTTCTTGATCTCCGGCGTGACAGGGATGCCCTCCCCGGCGATCAGCGCCGCGATCCACTCGGCCGCCCAGGCGCGTTCGGCAGGAGCATCGATCCCACGCAAAGGCTGAAAGGACACCTCGCCTGCGCCCTCGCCGCCGACGCCCAGCGTATGATGCGCCCCGCCCATCGCCAATGTCGCCGCGCGGGCGGAAAACCCCTTGTCGAAGACGAAGAGCTGCGCATCGCGGTATCGCCGGAACTGCAGCGCCATCAAGGCGAGCAGCACCGACTTGCCGGCACCGGTCGGCCCGACGACCAGCATGTGTCCCACATCTCCGACATGGGTCGAGAGGCGGAATGGTGTGGATCCCGCCGTTCGGGCATGCAGCAGCGGCGGTCCTTCCAGATGGGCGTTCCCGGTTGGCCCTGCCCATACGGCCGAAAGCGGCATCAGGTGCGCCAGGTTGAGGGTATGGATGAGCGGCTGGCGAACGTTTGCGTAAAGATGGCCCGGCAGCGACGACAGCCACGCTTCGACGGCATTGACGCTCTCTCGAATGCAGGTGAAGCCGAGCCCGTTCACGATCCGCTCTATGGCGCGGACCTTCTCGTCCGCACGCGCCGGGTCCTCATCGGCCACGGTGATCGTCGCGGTGAGATAGCCGAAGGCGACATGGTCGCCGCCCAGCGCCTGTAGCGCGAGGTCGGCATCGGCGGCCTTGTTGTCGGCATCGCTGTCGAGCAGCTGTGCGGGCTCGTTGTAGAGCACTTCCCGCAGCATCGCCGCGATGGATTTGCGCTTGTTGAACCACTGGCGCCTGAGTTTAGTCAGCGCTTTGCCGGCATCCGCCTTGTCGAGTGCGATGAAGCGCGTGACCCAGCGATAGCCGAAATCCACACCATTGAGCGCGTCGAATACGGCGGGCCGGCTCATCCCGGGAAAGCCGAGCACGGTCAGCGTGCGCAGATGCCGATCTCCGAGACGCGGCGCGAGACCGCCGGTCAAGGGAGTGTCGACGATCAACCCGTCGAGATACATCGGCGTATCCGGGACGGCGACGCGGTGCCGCCGCTCGGAAATCGCCGAATGGAGGTACGTGAGGGTGTCGGCCGAGCCGAGCGCACGCACTTCGGGCATGACGCCGGCGAGGAGGTCGAGAACGCGGTCCGTCTCCGAGACGAACGCCGCAAGCGCGCCGTGCCAGTCGCGCCCCTTCTTCGCCTCCGGACGGTCGATCAGAAAGCGGTTCGCCGCGTCGGTACCGTCGGCTGGCGGAAGCCAGACCAGTGTCAGTCGGAAGTGGCTCTCGAAGTGGGTGCCAGCAGCTTCGAAGTCGGCGCGCCGTTCCTCGTCGACGAGCCAGGACGCTGGATCGGGGAAGCAGCTTGCGGGGTAGGCCGGCGCCTCGATCCGTTCGGCATCGAAGAAGAACGCCCACCCCGTGCCCAGACGCTTGAGGATGTTGTTGACCCGAGCGCAGGTGCCGACGAGTTCTGCCTCGTTGGCGCTCTCGAGATCGGGGCCGCGAAACACGAACGTTCGCTGGAAGCTCCCGTCCTTGTTGAGCACGACGCCCGGCGCGGCGAGCGCTGCCCACGGCAAATGATCGGCAAGCCGGTCGGCGCGCAGCCGATATTCGTGCAGAGCTAGCATGAGAAATACCCTCGCTGGCGAAGATGCCGCATCAGGATCTGCGGGAAGTCGGGGTCGCGGCGCGCGGCGAACACCGCCAGGCTGTGTCCGAGCACCCAGAGCGTAAGGCCGACCGCCCACTGCTGGAGTCCGAGGCCGATCGCCGCTGCGATCGTGCCGTTGACGATCGCGAGGCCGCGCGGCGCGCCGCCCAGCAGGATCGGTTGCCCGAGCGCTCCGTGGATCGGCGCTTCAAAGCCGTCGATGTGGTTCATGCGACCAGCGCTCCGCCGCCGAAGCTGAAGAAGCTGAGGAAGAAGGAGGACGCGGCGAAGGCAATCGACAGACCGAACACGATCTGGATCAGCCGCCGGAAGCCGCCCGCGGTTTCCCCGAAGGCGAGGGTCAGGCCGGTGGTTATGATAATTATGACCGCGATGATCTTGGCGACGGGGCCCTGAACGGATTCGAGCACCTGTTGCAGCGGTTCCTCCCACGGCATGCCGGAGCCGCTGGCGGAGACGCCGCTCGCGGCACTGACAGCGAGGAGAGCAACAAGCAGCAGAGGCGCAAGGCGATAGCGGCGGGTGAGCACGATCATGGTCAGGCTCCTTGATCCGGGACGTTAATGGGGAGGTCGCAGACGGCGTAGCGCCCGTCGGTCTCGAGGCCGGTGACGCGCGCTACGGTTTCGACGCGCCGGCCAGTACCTCGGCCAGCGATGAACACGATCATGTCGATGGCATCGGCGATCAGACGTCGCGGAACGGTGGTGACCGCTTCCTGCATCAGCTGCTCGAGGCGGTAGAGGGCCGAGGCAGCACTATTGGCGTGGAGCGTGGCGATCCCGCCCGGATGGCCGGTGTTCCATGCCTTGAGCATGTCCAGCGCTTCGGCGCCGCGCACTTCGCCGACGATGATCCGGTCCGGACGCAAGCGCAGAGTGGACCGCACGAGATCGGCCATCGTCGTGCTGCCGGCATGGGTGCGCAGGGCTACGGTATCCTGCGCGGGCGACTGGAGTTCACGCGTGTCTTCGATGAGGATCACACGCTCGTCGAGATGCGCCATCTCCGCGAGCAAGGCGTTCACCAGCGTCGTCTTGCCGGAGCTGGTGCCGCCGGCGACGAGAATGTTGCGGCGCTCTACGACGCCGAGCGCGAGGAGCCTGGCGGCCTCGGGTGACATGACGCCGCCTGCAACATAATCGGTGAGCGTATAGACCCGGCCTGCCGGCTTGCGGATCGAGAAGCATGGCGCTGTCGCCACTGGCGGCAGCAGACCTTCGAAGCGCTCGCCCGCGCCATCGCCGTGAGGCGGAAGCTCCGCCGAAACGATCGGCGCCTTCGCATGGACGTCGATCTTGGCGTAGGAAGCGACGAGGCGGACAATGCGCTCGGTCCGCGCAGGCTCGTAGCGAACGAGGGTGTCGATGCGCCCTTCCCCCAGGCGATCGAGACGGAGTGCACCGTCGGGATTGACCATGATCTCGATCACCAACGGGTCGGCAAGCGCGGCCGCAATGGTCGGCCCCATTGCGGTCCGCAGCATGGCGCGCCGGCGATCATGGGCGATCGTGTGGTTCATGATTGTGTGCTCCCGTCGAGGTTGCTGCCAAGGGTGCGCTTGCCGGTGGCGAGTTGACGGCCGAGCTGACCGATGAAACGCTCGAAGCGCTGACGGCCGAGAGCAATTGCGGCAGCATCGTTCTCGGGCGGAGGCGCGCTGATCATCAACTGGTAGCGCACGAAGAGTGAGAGGCTTTCGAGCAGCACCTCCAGATCGCGCCGGATCAGACCCTGCTCGCGGGACATGCGGTCGAGCCGGTGCTTGAACAGGTCGTCGATTTCGTGGCTCGCGCGGCGCGAAAGCCAAGCCGAGATCGCGTCGTTGACTAGCCGCGACTTGTTCGATCCGGGACCGGCCGCAAGCGCTTCCAATGCATCGCTGAGCTCGCGGTCGATGT
Organism: Altererythrobacter sp.; assembly: GCA_031178065.1. Classification (GTDB taxonomy): domain Bacteria; phylum Pseudomonadota; class Alphaproteobacteria; order Sphingomonadales; family Sphingomonadaceae; genus Pelagerythrobacter. The sequence continues at coordinate 33,636 of JAPSJS010000015.1, read as the reverse complement.
AGAGGTTCTGGCGGACTTTCATTGCGGCCTCACTGACCCGGCACGAGATCATGCTGATTGCTCTGGTTCATCGCATGGGCGCGCACAGCAGGCGTGGGCCCGCGCGCCTGATCCATCGCGCGCTGGTCGGCAGAAGGATCGCCGTCTTCCGCGACGTCGGCGTCGAGATCGGCGTCGACGGGTTCTTTTGCCGGGTCCTTCTCCTCGGCCATGCCGGGATGGCGCTGCTGTTCCAGCCCTCCATCTTCCTCGTCCGACACGTCTGACGGCGCGCTCAGCCTTGCATCCGCGCCTCGCACATCATCAGGCCAGTCGTGCGCCCGCCCAGCAGGGCGATCGGGATAGGTGCCCTCGCGCAGGGGCGGCGACGGGAGGCGGCGAGCGATGAAGTTGGCGTCGGTGAAATAGCGCAGCTTCTGTGCCCGGATCGGAGGCGTGCCGGCGACGAGCACCAGTTCCTCGTCGGAGGGGAGCTGCATCACCTCGCCGGGCGTCAGCAGCTGACGCGCCGTCTCCTGGCGGCTGACCATGACGTGCGCCAACCAGGGTGCGAGCCGATGCCCGGCATAGTTGCGCATCGCGCGCTGCTCGGTTGCTGTTCCGAGCGCGTCCGAGATGCGCCTGGCCGTGCGCTCGTCATTGGTCGCGAAGGCGATCCGGACATGGCAGTTGTCGAGGATCGAGTTGTGCTCACCGTAGGCCTTCTCGATCTGGTTGAGCGACTGCGCGATGAGAAAGGCGCGAATGCCGTAACCGGCCATGAAGGCGAGGCTCGTTTCGAAGAAGTCGAGACGGCCGAGCGCCGGGAACTCGTCGAGCATCAGCAGGAGCCGGTGACGCTTGCCGCCGCTTGCCGGCATGTCGAGGCGTTCGGTCAAACGCCTGCCGATCTGATTGAGGACGAGGCGGACCAGGGGCTTGGTGCGGCTGATATCCGATGGGGGGATCACAAGGTAGAGCGAGAGCGGGCGGTCCGCCTCCGTCAGGTCCGCGATGCGCCAGTCGCAGCGGGACGTGACTTCTGCGACGGTGGGATCGCGGTAGAGGCCAAGGAACGACATTGCGGTCGAGAGGACGCCCGACCGCTCGTTGTCGCTCTTGTTAAGAAGCTCGCGCGCAGCAGATGCGACCACGGGATGCGCGCGCGGATGATCGGCAGTGCCGATGTGGTTGGTGGCCATCATTCGCCGCAAGGTCGCGACGAAGCCCCGCTGAGGGTCCGACAGGAAGGTCGCAACGCGGGCCAGCGTCTTTTCTTCCTCGGCGTAGAGGACGTGAAGAATGGCGCCGACGAGCAGCGAGTGGCTGGTCTTCTCCCAGTGGTTCCGCCGCTCGAGCGCACCTTCGGGATCGACGAGAATGTCGGCGATATTCTGGACGTCGCGCACTTCGTGCGCGCCCCGGCGCACCTCGACCAGCGGGTTGTAGTGAGCGGAGCGTGGGTCGGTCGGGTTGAAGAGCAGGCAGTGCGAGAAGCGCGCGCGCCAGCCCGCGGTCAGCTCCCAGTTCTCGCCCTTGATGTCGTGGATAACGGCCGATCCGGTCCAGGACAGCAGGGTGGGCACGACGAGGCCGACGCCCTTACCTGAGCGGGTCGGCGCAAACGCCATGACATGTTCGGGTCCGTCGTGACGCAAATAGCGCCCAGCGCTGCGGCCGAGGATAACGCCGGCATCGCGAAACAGGCCGGCTCGCGCGATCTCGCGGCGCGTCGCCCACCGCGCGGATCCATAGGTCGTGACCAGTCGCGACTGGCGTGCCCGCCATAGCGAGCCGGCGACCGCGGCGCCGCAACCGAGAAATCCGCTGAGGCCTGCCAGGGTGCCAGCCTTGTCGAACACGTCCGGCGCATAGGCCTCGTAGTGGTACCACCAGCCGAACAGCGCCCAGGGCCGGTAGAGCGGGATGCGGCCGACCTGCAGCCAAGGGGTACCCAGCTCCGGCTGATAGGCCAGCATGGCGGCCGCCCACTGGGTTGCGGCCCACACGCCTGCGATGACGATCGCAAAGACGATGGCGATTTGTCCGATGAGCAGTTTGGTCGGCGTCACGGCAAAGCTCCTGCCGGCCGCAATGGATTGGCCGGGCAGGCGCAGAGTCGGCGAACGCCAGCAAAATCGGAATGGACGTGAAGGGCCTGGATGGGCCGGGAACGGCCGGGTTTGGAGGTGATCCGGCGGCCTTCGGTCGCGCCTGTGCGCTTCGCCAACCACCACCGCCGCAGAATTGATCGGCGAGAGCCAGAGCGAAGACGCTACCGGTGCCCCATCGATCTACGGCTTAGTAGCGCATTCGCTTTACCACCCGCTTCCACTCACGCTCAGGCGGCAGCGGCAGTTGGATGTCGGCGTCGCTTCCGCGAACGAGATTGATCCGGATCGGCCGAACGCGGCGTCCGATGCGTGCGCCGCACTTTCGGCACCAGAAGCGCGCAAGAGCCGCCCTCAGGCTGCCGTCCCAGCCACGCTGCTGAAACCACCACCACAAGCCATGGGGATCGAACGTAGCCCGGTTACCGCACTGACACACGACTTCGATGGCATTTTGCCATGCCGCCGCTTCTACTAGGTTAGTGGCCTGCCGAACTTCGTCACTGGTCCAGCGCGCCACCTCACAGGGCTAGCCCGAGCTGGTTTGGATCCTGCTCGGGCCTGCCGGGACAAATCTGCTCAACGATGGCGCGCGCGAGCTGGTTGGCAGAATCCTCACGCTGGCGGCCACTGTCGGCCGCGAGTCCGGCCCTTGTCAGATGCGGAGCGGCGAGGATCGTTCGGGCAATTATCTGAGCGTCGATGAGGTCCATGCGCAAAAAGGAACGCCATCACTCCGAGTCGGGTCAAGCATTTTGTTCCACCTTTGTTCGCGCTGGTCGGTCCACTTGCTTTGGACACTCTCTGGTTCCCTGCGATCTGGGCGACGCCAAGTAGGCAGATAAAGCGGGCCGGCTTATTCTCGCGGTGAGATGCAGTACAGATATGGGGCTTGTCGTGTTTGGCCCCCATGCAGGCGACATCAGGATACTTGCATCGGAGAGCGGCTACTCAGTCGAACCAGCATTGCCTCACAGATGTGCCGAAAGGCATACAGGGGGGGCTTGCTGCTCATGCTGAGCATTGATCGGCACGGGTCAGAGCGTCCGGTGCAGTTTGCCCGTCGGCGCAATCGAGGTGATTGATGTGCAATAACTACCGGCTCGAAGTCGATCTGGCATCGATCGCGGATTACCTGGGCGAGCTGGAGGTAGCGGTCGCGGTACCCGAGGGGATGCCGAACGTTCCTGCGCGCGAGGACATCAGGATCGGCGATACCGCGCCGATCGTGCGCAGCGTCGACGGCGCGCGCGGCGCGGGCGAGCTGGTCAATCGCCGCTGGAGCTGGCCGGGCGCGGGCGGCAAGCCGGTCTACAACTTCCGCTCGGAAGGCCGCGAGTTCGCCTCCCGCCGCTGCTTGATCCTCGCCGACGGATTCTACGAGTTCACCGCTCCGGTCGAGCCGGGGCAGAAGCGCAAGACCAAGTGGCTCTTCACCCTGCGCGATCATCCCTGGTTCTGCATTGCCGGCATCTGGCGCAGCGGCGCGGACGGCGAGGCCTTCACCATGCTGACCACCGAGCCAGGCGAGGACATCGCCTCCTACCACCGCCGGCAGATCCCGCTGCCGCGCGAGCGGTGGATCGACTGGCTCGACGCGCGCGTGCCGGCGCACGAGATTCTGCAGGTCCTGCCCAAGGGCAGCCTGCCGGCGACGCGGGTCTATCCGCCGCCCTCCGCGCAGGGTTCGCTGCTGTGACCGCAGCGGTGGATTCGCTCGAACGCTTCGTTGAAGCCCAAGCCGGAACCTAGATAACAGCGCTCGCTTGATCGTTAGCGGGTAGAGGGCTGTATTCGCCCGCTAGACCCAATGGACGGACAGCGCGTTCGCTACATTCGAGGAAGTACTTCCGCTTTCGCGCCCAAACAGCCATTTCCGCTACCCGCCCTCATCTCAGTCGATCGGGGGCCCGTTCGACGAGGCCTAAAGAGGACTTTAATTGCATGCCGCTGGAACGGCAGCATGGTTGGACAGTCCGGAATGGCTTCTTTCAGGAGCGCTATGGGGATAGCGGACACTCCGGTGGCGGAACGGCGCGTCGGCTTCGCGCCATTAAGAGGTCATAGTCGCCAATCCCGCAGCATCCTAAAAGTGGTCAACCCGCTCTGACGACGCTTGTGGAGTGGGAAGTAGACGGCGCCACCTTACGGGTTAGCGCTGAGCTGACGTGTACGCACGTTGCCGTCTCTCATGTCCTTATGCAATTGGGCTTTGGCACACCGCGCGGTGTCGCCCCGTCGGTAACGTCGAGGCGACGCAAGGGACCTGGCTTTAGTTGACAAGCACCGGACCGATATCAATCGCAGCTGCGCTTAATCGGCTTGGGCGTCGTCTAGCGTGATGTGCATCGAGAAAGCGCGCGGGGCCTCAACACTGTCGAGCGTCGCGGCGGCGATAGCGGTCCAGCTAGTGCCTGCCCGCAACATTGATCGCCAACGGTGCCGGGGAATGGGGCAACGTGTCGGCTGTGGGCGGCCTGATGCAGAGCTTTGGGTTGGATCCGGGTGATTGCCGTCTTTGGCGAACGCGTCGATTATATCGAGCCAGAGCTGCGGCGGCACCGGCATGCGGTGGACGCGGCATGCGGTCAGGACGATCGGCCAATGCCCAAGTTCGACCACCGACAGCCGGTCATAGTCGGTAATGGCCTCGCATTCGCGCCGCGCCATGAACAGCGTATGCGCCTCGCCCTTGATCGGTGTGACATCGCACAGGACCGAGCCATGGCGATCGTCTCCGACATAGAGCTGCGCTTCGCTGTCCTGGTCGAGGAAGAACATCTGGAAATTGCAATGCGGCAGATCGTCGGTTTTGAAATCGACGATCCGGTCGAGCACATCGCGGCGTTCGAGCACTTCGGCCCAAAGCGCGAGCATTGGGTAGAGCACGCTACCCTCGGTCGCCTCCTGGCGATATTCATCGCTGCTGCTCGCTGGGTGCGACACCAGATACCAGTAGCTTGCGTGCCGCGTGGGATAGGCACCGTGCGTCCGATAGGCGAACCACGACTTGTCCGACAGGCTGTCCGCCCATTGTCCGATCGCGTCGTGGAACGGCCTGCGGCAGGCTAGGAAGGTGATCGCGAGACCGATGTCGATCGCCTGCCAGTCGGCGATCGGCGTCAGCAGCGCCGGGTTGTTGCGAATGAGCGCGACCAGCTGGAGCGCGAGTTCGTCGATGACCTGCGCGTCTTCGCCATCGGCGACCAGCTGCGGCGCCTTGGCAAAATCATTGGACCTCCACACCAGCCACAGTCCCCGCAGCGCGATCCGTCCGACCATGTCGAACAGCTTCAAATTCACATCGACCGCACTCATCGAATGAATCGCCGACGATATCGCATGCTGGGTATCGACGTGCGGCAGGATCGTCTTGGCGTAGAGTTCGTCCCAGATCGCATGATGCAGCTCGACCAGCGCGTTGAACGAAAGCCCTGCAGCTTCACCGGCCTGAGTCGTCTTGCCGAGTTCATGCTTGAGCAGCTGCCAAGCGTGCAGCAGCGCCATCTCGCTCGCGCGATAGGGCGCCTCGACATTCTCGGTCTCGCGCGCCCAGCCGAACATGATCCAGAGCGACAAGGTCATCTGCCGCACTCGCCGCAGCCGGTCGGAGCTTTTCGGCTTGGCCTGCTCGGTCAGCACGCGGATGAGTTGCCCAAAATGGCTCATCGCCACTTCCGGCTCCTCGACCATCGCCACCGCCTTGCGCAAATGGCCGCGCAGGTCGCCGGACATCAGTCCTTCGCGCAACGGGCCTTCGTCGATCAGCGCGGCGAGATGGTCGCCGTCCCATTGCCTGAAGCTGACGCGGTCGTTCGTGTTGAAGTCGATATAGCCTTCGACATCCGAACGGACGCTCTCGTCGATCCCGCCGCCGAAGGTGAGGCAGATGACGACGGGAAGTTGCGCGTGCTCGACCGGAAGCCGCGCGCGCAGATAGACGTGAAGGATCTCGTCGAGCGAAGGTTTGAGCGCTTGCTGCCCGACATTCCAGTCCTGGCGCGTCAGATTGCCGGCCTTGACAGAGAATAGAAAGACCTTGTCCTGCCCGTCAATGTCGCGGCCAACCGCGCCGATATCGACCCCATGCTGGCGCGTGCCGACGCTCGGGCGCGAAAAGACTCGATAGCCCATCTCGGTCAAGAGATCGGGCAGGATCGCATCCAGCTCGCCGCGCTCGCGCAGCGACGCCAGATACTCGCGGATCATCAGCCTCATGTCGGCAGCCGCTCGACGCGGAATTGCCGCAGCATGAGGTCGATCCCGTGCGGATCGACCACGATCATGCGCGCATATTCGTGGCTATGATGGTGGCTCTGCATCTCGGTGACCATGCGCCGCTCTGGGCCAGGCTCATCGCCGAACGGCGGGACATAGGTGATCGAGCGGTTGCCGTAGAGCAGCACGACCTTGGTCGCGAGCTGCGACAAGATCGACTCCTTCTCGCCAGCCTTCATCGCCTCTTCCATCTCCTGCTGACGGCGGCGCCATTCGATCATCCGCTCGCGCTCGGACGGGTCGAGCGCCTTGACGCGGCCAACCGCGCGCAGCCCGTCGAGATAGGTCTCGAGCTGCTGGAGCGCTGCGGCGACATGCGGGCTCGCCGGATCGTTCATGTCTTTGGCGGCTTCCCGCAGATGCTCGCCCAGCTCGCCCGAATAATTGACCAGCAGCGGATCGAACAGCAGCTCGGTCGCGCCCTTGATGGCGTCGCGGACGTCGGCTCGCATGATCGCCATCAGCAGCGATGCCGCGCTGATCGGGGTCGTGAAAAGATAGCCGACCGCTTTTCGCGCCAGAAAGATAAGTTCGGCCCTCCCATAGCCGAACGGCGTGAGGTCAGGGCGCAGCACCATCGGCGCGCCATGGACCTTGCGCACCAGCGCCATCACCGCTTCGCCGAGCGCACGATCGCCGCTGACGAACCACTCGACCGCGAGCGTGTCGAACCGCACGCGATGCTTGGTCAGCAATTGATGCTCGAAACTGTCAAAGCTGTGGACGGTGAGCGTGCCGCGATTGGCGGACAGCAATGTGCGGACGATCGCGATCGCGCGCTCGACATCCTCGCCCGACGTCATCTGGTAAAGCGCATGGTCGAGATGATCGACCGCGATCGCATCGCTGCCTTCGACGGTCTCGGCAATGCCGATGAGTTGATCTAGGATCGCTGGAGTGATCGCCTTCCACTGGAACCAGAGCGCCTGCATCGCCCGGCGGCGCATTTCGGTGCCGCCGCGCGTCGCGGCGATCGCGACGATCTTTGCAGTGTCGGCCGGGTTGGCCTGTTTGCCGCGGCCGTGCAGCTCAATCGCGGCATAGATGCCGAGCCCGAGGATCTGATCGTCGGCTTCCTGTTCGAGCTGGTCGCCTAGCGCAGCGATCGCGTGCGTTGCGAGCGCCGGGGTTGGACCAAGCGAGCCCAGCGCTTCGAGCGCGGCGATGCGCTGAGGTCCGGGCTTATCCGCAATCAGCGCGAGCGCCCAATCGAGCGCACCGTCGGGATCATTTGTGGATGCCCCTTCGAGCGCCAGGCGAAGATACCAGCCGTCGCGCGGTGCGGAGAAATCGAGCAATGCGGCGATGGCGGTGGCGCGGCTTGTGCCCTTGCACCAATCGCGGAAGGGCAGCGCGATGAAGGCGCCGTCGCGGTTGGGACCGCCTTCCTCGACCAGCCGCCTGACCGCCTTCAGCATTGCCTCCGGTTCTGCCGCAAGTTGCGGGAGCGCGTCGGAGTAGAATTGCTGGATCTCGTAGAAACGGAAACTGTCGCCATCACTGTCGAACCCGTCGATCGCGGTCAGCAGATCGAAACGGCCAGAATTGTGGAGACCAATGGCAAGTGCGCGCATCGACGCTTCGTCGGCGTCGTCGCGCAGATTATAGCCACCGACGAAGTCGAGCCATCGGCCCGCTTCCAGCGCATGAATGATCTCGTCTTCGAGCCTCATGAATCCCCTTTGTCCTGATCGGTGAAGATGGGGTCGACAAGCCGATCCAGCAATGACCTTTTCTCTCTTTGTTCTCCAACCGCGCTCTATGACGCGCTGCGTGCCGCCGAGCGTTTGCCCGACGGGAATTGGACGATCGTAGCCGATCATCTCGACCGGGTCGCTGCCCACGAAGCACGCCTGTTACGCGGTCGAGGTGTTATGCGGACGCTGCGCGTTGATTGAAAAGAGCAGCAATGATTAAACTAATATCATGGCGGATGTGAAACCAAGTATCGAGATCGACCGGAGGCTGGAGCTCGAAGATCCCACTACGCGCACGCCGGTCATCATCGATGAGGCGGCGATCCTTGATCTTGATGGCCCCGTCGTCCTCCTTGGCGATCCGGGCCTAGGCAAGAGCGTGCTGGCGCAGGCGATCGGGCGGCAGGCTGGCTTCGTCTATGTCCGCGCGGCAAGTTTTGTGCGGAATGCTCAGCCTGAACGCTTGATCCCTAACGGCGAATGCCTTGTCATCGACGGTCTGGATGAGATCGCGTCCGCGACCGTAGGCGGCGGCGTTGATGCCATCCTCAGCCAGCTGTCGAAGCTTGGCTATCCCCGCTTCATCCTGTCGAGCCGCGAAGTCGACTGGCGCGGGGCGGCCGATCGAATCAAGATCGAGGATGATTATGGGCGACCCGCCATTCTCCTCCACTTGCTGGCGTTCGACCGCGATGACGCGACGCTCTTCCTTCGCCGTAATTTTCCTGCCGTGGATGCCGAGGGCGTGCTCACCCATCTCGCCGACCGTGGTCTTGAAGAAACCTACAAGAATCCACTAACGCTGCGGCTGATCGGCGAGGTCGCGGCGAGCGATGAGGCGCTGCCGGACAGCCGCGCGCAATTGCTCGATCGCGCCTGCCAGCTGCTCGTGCAGGAAGATAATCCCCGGCACCAGGACGCCGCACATGCGCATTCCGAGGCCGAGAAACTCCTTCTCGCCGCCGGTGCCTACGCCGCCACCCAATTGCTATGTGACATTGCAGGGCTGTTCAATGGCCCGGCAGGTAAGACTCCCGATGGCTGCGTCCATGTCGGCAGCATTGCCGCGCTCGGGCACGCCGAGGATATCGAATTCGCGCTACATACCAGGCTGTTCGAAGCAGAGGGCGGCCAGCGTTTTCATCTCCTGCATCGGGTCATCGCCGAGTATCTCGGCGCGAAGTGGCTCGCGCGCTGTTTCCAGTCCGGCGTGTCGGCGCGGCGGCTCTTCTCGCTGTTCGGCCAGGGCCACGGCGTACCGACATCGCTGCGCGGGTTGCACGCCTGGATGGCCCATTTCGGTGATACGTTGGCGGAGGTCTGTGTCGCCGCAGATCCCTATGCGGTGCTGCGCTATGGGGATGCCGAGACGATGCCCGTCCATGTCGCGCGCCGCCTGCTCGGCGCCCTAGCTGCGCTGTCCGATCGTGACCCGTTTTTCCGCGCGGAGGATTGGGGCCGGCATCCGGCAAGCGGTCTCATGCGCGTCGAACTCAAGGACGAAATCCTTGCTCTGATCGGAACGCCCGATCAGCACACGCATCTTACGCTGTTGCTGGTCGAGGCGATGGTGGGAAGCGATCTAACTGCGGCGCTGAAGCCGGAATTGCGCGCGATGATGTTCGACACGGCGCGCTACTATGGCGAGCGCAGCCGCGCCGCCGATGCGTTGCGTGAAATGGGCCGGATCGACAATCCCGCCGAGACGATCGAACGGCTGCTGGCGCAAGGTGGCGAAGATGATCGCCGGCTGGCCTGGGAGGTGTTGCACGATCTCGGGCTCGGCACGGTGTCCATGGATCTGGCCATCCGCGCGCTCTACGCGTATATTGGCGTCACCGTCAGCGATGTCGATCAGAGTGACGACCGGATCGATCATGCTCATCTCAGCGACAGGTCGATCGAGGTACTGACGAGCGCCCAGCTGACGGAGCTGCTTGACGCGGCGCGGGACTATGGCGAGCCGCTGGCCAACGACAGCGATCACTCGGCCAAGGCGCAGGTTGCCGATCTGGTTCATCTGGCAGGACTTTGCGCACTGAGGCTCGATCCTGATATGCCGCCAGCAGACATCTGGCGGCGGCTGCACTGGGTCGATCACAACCAGGGCTATAAGCGCGAGACGACCAATGCGCTCACCAATTGGTTCGGCACACATCCGGCGGTCCGTCGCGCCGTCCAGACCTATGTCGTGTTCGACGCCGGCTGCGAGCATGTCCGCGACGCGGCCTATGCCTTCTACAAATGCGGTCTCGACCTCTATCCCAAGGAGGATGAGGTCATTGCGCTAATCGAGGAGCTCGACCGTCGTCGCGGTGACGGAGCCGCTGATCTGGAAATGCTCGAGGAACTTGTCCTGCTCGCACCGCGCCGAGACGGGATTACCGCGACTGTTCGGGAGGCAGCGGCCAAGATCGGGGCTGACTCGCCCGCATTTATGGCGAGGCTCGAGGAGCTGTCGAAGCCGCTCGTCTATGAATGGGAGGAGAAGGAAGCGGCGGCCAAGAAAGAAGCCGAGGCACGGCGGGCCGCAATCCATCAGACCTTTCGCGACAGCATCGCCAAGGATCTTCTAGCGGTCAACGCGGGCGCACCGAAGCTACTGTACGATCCCGCCAAGGCCTATCTCGGCCGGTTCAGGGGCTTCGACCGGGAAGCCCCGCCCGAGACGCGCGTGATTGCGTTTCTGGGCGAAGACCTAGGCGAGCGGGTGCTGCAGGGCTTCATGGCGAGCTTCGATCGTAACGACCGGCCATCCGCAAAGGATATCGTCGAGACGCACCTCAACGACAGGATCTACTTCGCCGAACTTAGCCTGGTGTGCGGGGTGGCCGAGCGGCTGCGACGCGGCCTCGGTGTTGATGATCTGACGGTCGAAGCGCGCGAGTCCGCGTTCATGGCATGGAGGCGTACGACCGAATCCCAGATTTCCGGCGGCACCGACCTGAAGCCGCTTGAGGATGCCGTGCTCTGCGACGACGCCGCGATCGAACGGTTCTTCCGCACGTCGATCGAGCCGCAACTCGAGCGCAAGGCCGGTCATGTCTCTGACCTTTATTTTCTCGGCAATGATCCGCGCTGGCGGCCATTGGCGGGGCGATTGGCGGTGGAGTGGCTGCGCCGTTTCCCGTCGCTTCCGGCAACGGTCGAGGCCGAACTGCTCGGCCACGCGACCCGCCATGCCGAGCTGACCGAACTGCAGGCTCTGGCGCGTGAAACCCGCAGCCGCCTGCATCGCGACTATGAAACGATGCTGGCGTGGCTCGCGCTCGATTTTCTGGTCGATTTCGATGCGACCTTTGACTGGCTCGTGGAAGCCGCGGCGGATGATCGCGACTTTCTCTGGTTCATCAGAAACCGCGTGTCCGGCGAACGGGACGATGCAGATCGGCGGCTTTCGGTCGCCCAGCGCCAGTTTATCGTCGAGCGGTTCAGCCATGCCTGGCCGCGAACCTCGCGTCCGCATGGCAGTTCGAGCGGCGATACCAATCCCTGGGATGCGACATCGACGATAGAGAACAGCGGCTACGCCATCAGCGGCGACCCGTCGCGGGACGCGACCACCGCGCTCGAACATCTGATCGCCGTGGCCGATCCGAGCTATGTCGATCCACTGCGGCATGCCCTGGCGCTCCAGCTGCGTGCCCGGCGCGATTCGGAGTTCACGCCAGTGTCGGTTGCAGGTCTCGCCGCCGTCGTCGGCGGCGGACTGCCATCGACGATCGACGATATGCGGGCATTTTTTGGCGACCGCATCAAAGCCCTCGACGACCGGATGCATTCAACAGCAACCGACATGTGGGAAGCCTATTGGGACGGCGCCAAACCACGCGGCGAGAATTTCTGCCGCAACCGCCTGGTCGAGCATATCTCCGGCCAGTTGCCCGACGCGATCCGCTTCGCGCCGGAAATGCACATGCCACAGCAGAAGCGCGCGGACATTGCCGCGATCCTCGGCAGCATCGGTCTGCCGGTCGAGATCAAGGGGCAGTGGCACCCCGAGGTCTGGACCGCACCGGTCGAGCAGCTTGCCGCACGGTATCTGCATGACTGGCATGCCGAAGGCCGGGGGGCCTATATCGTCCTGTGGTTCGGCGATGTGCCGGGAAAGAACCTGCCCACCCATCCCGACGGGTTGGCGCGACTGAAGACCCCGGACGACCTCCGGACGATGCTCATCGACCGGCTGCCCGAGAACCTCCGCGATGTGATCGATGTCTATGTCGTCAATGTCTCGCGGCCCGCTGAGAAGGCATCTCCTGCCACATGATCAAACCCGCCTTTCTCAAAGCGCAGGTGGCGAAGGCCAAGGCGCGTCGCAGAACACCTCCATTCCTGCGACGGCTTGTCGCGCAGGCGGTCGATGCGACGGCACGGGCACATTATGGCGAGGCCTATTCGATGAAATGCCTGCAAGCCGCGAAAGCGCTTCAGACCGCGCTCGACCGCTTCGGAATCGGCGGTCGCATGTGGATGGGCGCATTCTGTTCGGTGGAAGTCTATGCGGCCGCCGGCCATGACACCTGGGGCGGCTTCTGGGGTGCCGAACACCATGTCTGGTTCGTCACGAGCTTCAATGAGCTGGTCGACCTCAGCATCGCCGAGCTTCCGCGGCACCCGAAACAGAAGCGCGCCGACGGCATCGCGATGCCGGCGATCTGGTGGAATGACATGGGAGCGCCGCTCACGGTTTTCCGATATCTTCCGGATGCAGTAATCAGCACGATCCGCTTTCCCAATCAGGCAGATAGGGATGATCTTGCGGCCTTTGAGGCGGCGGTGTTGAACAGGCTCGACACCATGTTGGCGACGATGGACATGGCAGAGGTAGCGTTCGGTCCCTTGCTCGAAAGGAGCGATCACGCCCAACAGCTTCATGAGCAGGGTCATCCCTGGCTCAATCGTGCGATCTGGTTTCAGGATTTGGCGATCCCGTTCCCCACGTGGATCACCCTGCGCAGCCGAGAAATCCGCGAGGCGCACGAAGCTGGTCTTCCGCCGCCGAGCCGCCTTTCATCCGATCCGACCCTGGTCGCCAGAGACGAATGAAGCTTCAAGGTGGCCGCTCACGTTCCCAGAGACGTACGCTCTGTCCCTAGCGAGACCCCATACAATCAGCACTTCTGAGGAGTTAGGCCAAGCTGACCACTATTGAGCCGCGCGGGCGCAGGTCCGAACCTACCCCTACGCATTGATGTGACGCCAACAGAATAGGGGTTGCAACCTTTTGGCGAAAGTTTATACATAATTTGTCATAAATACGAAAGTGCGCCTGATGCCGCATCGACCCCTCTTCCCGCTTGATCTGCTGACCCGCTCAACCGACCTCGAGCAGCTGTTGCGCTTCTTTCAGGCGCTCGATGAGGAGATGGTCGCGGCGACCGCTGATGCGGTCCGGACGATTCCCGAGGCGAACGTGCCGTCCGCGAAGCAGGCGCGAGGCACGTTGCGGCGTCATTTCATGGAGCGGGCGGTCCGCGCCGCCGGAGCTCGGACGGCTCTTGAAGTCGGCACCAGCTGGACGACGCCCGCAACTTGGAGCTACCCGACGGTCCGGATCGGTGCTTTCACCCTGGTCCTCGGCTTGGTTTTCAGCCGCTACAACGGCGCGCCGCGCCAACTGCGGACGCGATCCTCTTATGTCGAGACGTTGTGCGCCCGGAACGCACCGCTCGATCCCCAAGGCACGCTTTTCGAACCAGCGGCGGATGCCGTGTCCACGCTCATCCCCGACGGCGCCTTCGGCGGCCTGATCGTCTCGGAACACAATGCAGCGACGCCGGAGATTCCTTCGTTTGTCGGTTTGTGGGTTCCATCGACCGACTTAAAGCAGCGCTATCACAGCTACTCGTTCGAGCAGATCATGGGATATTTGCGCGAGAAGATCGCGGGCACGAAGAAGCCCGTCCGCAAGGTCGTACAGCGCAAGCTGCCGAAACTCAGGAAAAAGCCCGCACCCAAGAAGTGACGGTCGGGAAGGGTTCGTAATGAACGGGATGCATCATGCCCGGCGTTGAGGGATTCGTGCCAGCGCGGCTGCGCATGGCGCGCGGCGCGCGCGCACTTCGACAGAAGGAACTGGCCGAGCTGGTCGAGCGCGCCGACACGACAATCTCGAAGTGGGAGAGCGACGATCACGATCAGAAGCCCGACCCTGCCGTTCTGCCACGTCTCGCGGAGGTCCTCGGAGTCGAAGTGAGCTGGTTCTTCAAGCCGGTTGATCGAGCGAAAGGTGCTGCCTTCTTCCGCTCGATGAAGTCGGAACTGGGGCGCATGCGGGACAAGGCCGAGGCGAAGCTCGGTTTTGTCGAGGCGATCGACAACGCGGTGAGCGAGCACGTCGAACTGCCGACGGTCGATGTTCCGGACCTGATCGGCGATCGCGATTTCCGGACGCTGCGGATCGCGGACATCGAGCATTATGCGCGCGCACTGCGCGAACATTGGTCGCTCGGCGAGGAGCCGATAGAGGACCTTCTTCTGGTGATCGAGAACGCCGGCATCGTCGTTGCCCAGGACGAGATCGGTTCGGCCAAGCTCGACGGGGTTTCGCGTTGGGCCGAGAATGGCCGACCCTACATTCTTCTAGCGCGGGATAAGAACGTCGGTGTGCGCCGCCGGTTCGATGCTGCTCACGAACTCGGGCACGTCGTCCTGCATCGCCGAGTCAATCCTCAAAACCTGGCTGAACATTTCACTCTCATCGAAGAACAGGCCATGGCCTTCGCCGGCGCCTTCCTGCTGCCCGAGTCCTCGTTCGGCGATGACGTCTACTCGTTGTCGCTGGAGGCGCTGCTCAGCATCAAGCCAAAGTGGAAAGTCGCCGTCGCCGCAATGATCAAGCGCCTGGCCGCAATGGAACGCATCACGCCCGAATACGAGCGGCGACTCTGGCAGTACTACAGCTATCGGCGCTGGCGCGGGTTTGAGCCCCTGGACGGCGAGCTGCCGGTTGAGCAGCCCCATAACCTTGCTGCGTCGATTGAGATGATTCTCGATGAGGGCATCGTCAGTCGCTCCGACCTCGTTCGAGAGATCGGACTAAGCGCTGCGGACATCGCGAACCTAAGCGGACTTTCGGAGGAATATCTCTCTCCATCGCCGCCGAACTTGGTGCGACTGAAACCGTCGATGCGCGTCGTTGGCGCGCGTACCGATGGGGATGCTGAAGTCGTGTCATTGAGCGATCGGCGCAAACCTTGATTAGCTTCGCTCCACTCCTTGCGCCCCACACCAGATGAAGGTGCCGCGTGCGCCATGCCGGTTGGCAAGCGACCCAGGTCCCTACCCCCCGGAAACGGCGTCATCGATGCCACAAGTCAGCCGTTGATGAGATGCGACCAAGCGACCGCCTCGTCCAGCACCGCATGCGCCTCGGCGACCAGCACCCTGTCGCGATCATATTGTCCCTCGGGCCCGCCAACGAACTTCTCTCCGTGATGATAGCTGTTGCGCACGCGGCAGACCCCCTCGATGATCAGGCCGTGGACGTTGGTCAGCGGCGTCGGGATTTCGGGCGACCATTGCAGGTCGGCGAGAAGGCGGCGGGGCGGTTCGCCGATCAGGGTCTTGGCGATCCCCTTGTCGACCACCGCCTTGAAGAATGCCGGCCCGAGGTCGCGGGCGAAGGCATCCCAGTCGGCCTCGGCGACGTCCCGCTTGGGGCGCAGATAGCCGGAGCGCTTCAGGGAATATTCGACGTGCGCGAAGGTTCTCGTGAAAGCGCGGGCAAGGTCGTGCGGATCAGCCGTCATGCACCCCCCAATCGTCTTCCTCATATTCCGGCGGCTCAGGCGCTCGCTTGGGAGGTGCGGCCTTCGAGAGCGGCGGCAGACTGCCGTCGCCCGGGGTGAAGTGATGGCTATAGGCATCGATCAGCTTCTTCTCGCCGGTGTCGATACAGGTTTTCCAGACATCCTGGGGGCCGCGCAGGTCGATCGTGTAGCGGCTCGGCTTCAGCGCGGCCTTGGTCCGTCGGAACAGTTCGAGCATCTCGTCGCTGATCGGGGCGCTGGTCCAGAACTCGAAGTGGCACGGCAGGTTCTGCCATTCGGAATGCTGGCGGATATAGGCATAGGCGACCGGGACATTGTGCTGGAGCCAGCGTTTGAAAAGGTCGTCGGGAATGATCGAGCGCGGCGTGTAGCCTTTGCATTCGATCGCGATCAGCCGCTGGTTCTGCTGAACGACCAGCACGTCAATCTCGGCCTTCCCCTTGTCGGCGACCTTGAAGATGCGGTTCATGGTTATCTCGCCGAGGAAGGTCCGTTTGGCGATGTCTGCGGTCATGTATTCGAACAGCGCGCCGCGCAGCTGATTGGCCGCGCCGCCGATCTTGCCGAGCGTCCGAAAGAGGTGGTCAAACTTCTCGGCATCGAAGGAGGCGTAGGCCGCCTCGGTCAGCGCGCTGGTTAGCTCGCGCAGGGCTTCCGCCACTTCGGCACCGAACAGCGATTTAGGCGTGGCGGCGATGATGCCGGCCGCCCGCAAAGCGACAAAGGCTTCCTTGTGGAAGCGGTCGGCGACGAGGATCTGGATGCAGGGGCCGACATTACGCAGCGCGCGAAGCGTGGTGCATTTGCGGATGAAGGGCGCCGCGCCGGCGAGCGTGATGTCCCCGGCCAGATTGACGTCGCAGACGACAAAGCCGGGCTTGGGCTCGCCCTCGGGGCTGAAGCGGACGACCGCGCCGAGATAGGAGGGGGCGCTCAGGTCCCAGACGAAGGTGCCGACCTGAGGCAGCTTTTCGTGGGTGCGGGTAGCGACGAGATGATAGCTGGCGATGCCCAGCTTGCGCAGCCAGTCGCGGACCGCCGCCAAAAGGATATCCTCGGTGATCGTGCGCGTGCGCATCTCGATGGCGCCGATCGTGTAGAATTCATCGTCCTGGACGAGCGCAACGCATTCACCGACACCCAAAACCGCGACGGTCTTGACCAGCCCGGCTTCGCTCAAACGCTGGAGCACGGTGTCGGCGGAGAGATGCTTGAGCTGCCGGACGGGCGATCCGCAGATGACCGGAAACTGGCGCGCCGGCACCATGCCGCGGTGCTGTCTGAGCGCCGAGATCGCGTAGCCGAGGGCAGAGTTGTTGGCGATTAGGGCGGCGGCCAGCTTATACCAGTAGGTGGGAGAGCCGAATTGCTGGTCGAGATACATGAAGCGCGCGTTGCGCGGGAAGGGAATGCCGGCGAGCTTGCGGACGTTTCCGCGAACGCGCGACAGGCGCTGGCGCGCGGCGGTCGGCGAGATGCCTTCACGCTCGGCGAGCCTAGTCGCTACCTCGCTTGACAGCAAAGGCCCATAATAGTCGAGAATGGCTTCGATGGGATCGGCCATCGGCTACCCTGTGTCACACTGCGCATTTAATAACATGAATACATGTAACCCGTCTCGGTTTTTCGCTTCCCTCTAATGTGCATTGAAAAAATTGGTTTATTTTGAACATTCTCCGAGGTTATAAGCGTCCTCTGTCACAGTGATCTGTCACGCGGGTTGAAATCAGGCACCCGCGCGCGCCATCTTTGCTGCCAGAAAGGGGTTATCATGGCCAAGCCTATCATCGAAGAGATCAAGGCCGCCCAGGCGGCGCCGGCCGACGACTATATTGTGTGGGCCGAGGCAGAGAGCCGGGGCGAGACGGTCGACGTCGTGTTGCACACGGTGCGCCTGCCGCAGTCGATCGGCCCGGATGCGATCCTGTCGCGTCTGGAGACGCAGGCGAAGAAGACGCTAGCGGAGAATGGCTTGACGGCCGAGGAAGTCGCGGGCGCCAAGCTGCACATCACGGCCCTTCCCAGCGCCGAGGAAGTCCAAGCGATGATCGACCAAGCCACGACGATCAACAGCGAACTAGCGCTTGTCGACCTGGCCGGTTGGGAAGCGATCAAGGCGCGCTTCCACCTGACGCCTTACTTGGTCGGGAATAGCGACATGGAAATGGATCTGAAGGGTCTGAAGATCCGTCGCCGCGCCGCGGGCTGATCGCCAAGGCGCGGCAACGGCTTCAAACCTATCCCTGCCCGACCCGCGTGAACCGGGACGGCGCGTAGCTCACGTCGAGCATTTCCTGGTCAAACAAGGCGGCTGGCGTTCGCCTTCGGCCGCGAAGCGATGGTTGAGATACGGGTCCGCTTCTTGAGAGCAGCGGTCATTCGCAGCGGTTGGCCCGCACGGCGGGTTTGTCCGAGATTCCGACTATCGGCCGGGGCGGCAGCTTGATGAACGAAGGGAAGGTTTCGAGGAGGCGTCCTCGGCCTTCGAATGTCGCTTTTGTCGGCGACACCTGACCGCTTCATTGGCGCGGTTGAACATCACCATTCCCGATTTCTTCGCCTGAAACCGGTCAGGCAGAAGACGACCTCAGACTCGGCCGCTCAGGTTGAATTGGCGGCCGTGGAAGGCCGCCATAGAGCGGCTGCCGACTTAGCAAAACGGCACTTGACGCACGCCGGGACGTTCAGAGCAAAGCCGGATCTGCGACAGAACTTCGTTATTGCTTGTCTTGGTCATAGGCGCGACGATGCTCCTCGATGACGGGCAGCTTGTCTCGAATCCAAGAATTGATCCCCTCAAGCGCGCGCAGAACGCCAGTGCCCATTTCGGTCAACTCATATTCGACCCGCGGTGGCACCTCGGGATAATAATGGCGCACTACAAGACCGTCGCGCTCCAGATTGCGGAGTGTCAGTGTCAGCATCCGCTGAGTGATCCCGCCGATCTCTTTTTGTAGCGCCGAGAAACGGAGCCGGCGTTCATCCGCAAGGGAAAGGCGCCAAAGAACCTGCACAGGCCATTTGTCCCCGAGCCGAGCACAGATACCGTTCGAAGGGATTGGCCTGAACGGAGGAGTGAACTCTGAAGTCTGAGGCTGCTTCACGCGTATCATTCTTGTGCCCGATGCTAAAAGATGTGCCGTCTTCCGGGTGATTCATGATTGTATATATGGATTGCTCTTGTTCAACACGAGGGCTCTCAATGGCAAAGGCTAGGCGTCCAATTCTGATTCTCGGCGCAACCGGGCAGCAGGGAGGATCAGTCGCAAAAGCCCTGCTGCGGGCGGGATGGCCTGCTCGCGCACTTGTACGGGATCCCGTAGCACCAGCGGCGATTGCGCTCCGAGACGCAGGCGTCGAACTCTTCAGCGGTTCGTTCGAGGATACCCGTCTCGTGCGGGCAGCGATGAAAAACACTCACGGCATTTTTAGTGTGCTTCCAGCTAACTTGGCGGCCGACGATGAGGTACGCTATGGAATCTCGATCGCGGACTTGGCCGCCGAAAGCGGCGTTACCCATTTCGTTTATTCCTCGGGCGCCAGCGTCGGAGATACGCTTACTGGCGTGGCACGTTTCGACGCTAAACCCCGCATTGAAGCCCACCTTCGCACGTTGCCCATCATAGCAACCATCGTCAGGCCGATGATCTTCATGGAGATGCTCGTACGACCCGGTTTCGGTTTGGAAAACGGGCGCGTGCTCTCTCTCATCAGACCGGAACAGTCGATCCAGCTTATTGCTGTCGAGGATGTCGGGAAATTCATTGCGGCCATGTTCGCCGATCGGGCCCGGTTCGGCGGGGTGACCTTGAAAATCGCTAGCGATAGACTCGCAGGCCGCGACCTCGAAGCGGCCTTTTCCGAGGTAGCGGGTCGCCCCATATCCTACGCACGCTTTCCGGACGACGTTCTCGAAGCCAATGCTGACCTCGCACACATGGCCAGGAGCTTGGAGGATGGCCCGCTGGCGGAACATGTCGATCTAAACGCCATGCGTGAGATCAATCCGGAGATCCTCTCTTTCCGCTCGTGGCTTGCTACACGCGGACGCAATGCCCTCAACGAAGCGTTGGGTGCGAGTGCCACCTGATCGTTAGGTTTCTTGGGGATCGTCGCCGCAAATTCGCAGAAAAGACGGCCGCAAGAGCCCTTCATGAACGAACGGCTGGTCTTGATGAGCTGAAGCGACACCGGGAATGACCGGCTTGTCGGCGGCGCCAGCCCGCCCATCGACATCCCACCGGGCTGGAAGCATTCCTGGATGCTGGGCCTGAAATTGGTCCTTCCGGATACGACGACATTGCTCACCTTGTCGGCAGGTGCGATACTGATGCAATGCACCGTGCATTTTTGATTTCATTGCTGATTACACTGTCAGCTTGCGCTTCTAATCAGCCCCGTAGCCATGAAGCACTGATGGATGAAATTGAAAGCTCCATAACCTTGCCACCCGAGGCGTTGCCTCTGCAAAGCTATGCCCGCTACTACACCGAGTATCGTGGATCGGTCCACGGCGCTTACACGACCGAAATTGAAGAGCAACGAACCAGTCACGGATGCGAAGAGGCTCAGCCGGACAGCAGCTATAAGCCTGTGGTCTGTCCAGCCGCGGCCGATGTTCGACCGGGGAGTCGCAGGTGGGTAAAATTCGAGGATTATCCCGCGGTCGTAGGTAGGGACTGCACTGCCCTGCAGATCGAGTTTGACCCTAAGAGCAGGACTTTCATCTATCTCGAATGTTCAGAGGTCAATACAGATTGATAAGTTGACAGCTCATAGCTGTTCCCCACCCACTTAACGCATTGACGGAGCCCAAATGGTTTCACCAAAGGGGGCGGAGGGCGCAAACGAGAACAATCTGAACGAAGGACCGGTTTCACGCCCTAAGTTCGCTTCTTGAATGACGGCTTTGTTAGCGGGTGTCGACTACAGCGGAGCGCCCTAAGTCGGCTAATAAGTACGGCTGCGGCGCACGCGGCAGGCGCCTCTGCTCGAACGATGGCCGTTTAGGCCGTTCTGCAGCTATTCCAGAGACGATATTGCTCACACTCCTGATCGGTGACAGTCTTAGCAGATGCTGCGGGCTGCTATTCCGATCCTCTGCGTTGCCCTGCTTTCTGGTTGTTCATATTCCTATGGCGTCGAAACAGGGATGTCCGACGGGCAACTCGTGTTTAGCGCCAATCCGCAGTGGGGTGCCGACTGCGTTCGTCACGTGTTCGTCGGCGCGGTTACTGAGGAAGGCATCCAAGATGCGGGGGTAATGTGGGACCAGTCAATCGCTTATGAAGATGGGTGCGAGAACACATTCCCGATCACCTATGGCGATCCGCTTCAAGGACGGCCGCACGCCTATGCGGGGCAGCCTGCGCGATTGATCGCCCCAAAGCCGCCCCGCATTGGCGTGCTCTACGAAGTGCACACGACGACCGGCGCGACAGGCTACGGTTGCGGTCGGTTTCAAATGAATCCGAACGGACAGGTGCAGAACTTCGCCTGCCACTAAAGTCCGCTCCACAACAATCTGCCGCTGGCGGCCGAACGCAGATCGAGCCATAGGGCGGCCGCACGTGCTCCATCACCGGAAAGCTCTGCCATGGACAGGGCCGGAGTGATCGACGAGCACTTCACGATTGCAACACCTGAGTTCAGGCGGGCATCGGGGCCTCAGCTACGTCATAGTGGATCGGTTTGAAGCTCCCGCCGTTGGAGGCATAAGCCGAACAGGCCGTCAGCCCGATGATTAGGTCCATCTCGGCGCGTAAACGGATATAATCTCCAGGCCCACTCACCGGAGGATCGACCCGAAGCCTTCCTTTGCTGGTGATCGGCACGTTCATGAACAGGTTGAACGCACACGGAATCATGTCCGGGTCCACGCCGTAGGGCGCTAGCGCCTCGGCCAGATTCCCGAAGCAACCGCGATGCACCGGCCGGTCGGGATAGAAGTGGCGAAACGTCGCCTCGCTGCACGGCGTCAACAAGAAATCGTGCCGGCCTACGGTGTCCTCGACAATGGTCAGCATCAGATTCGATCGGTTGGACCATATGCGATTGCCGGTCGTCAGGGCGATTGTCTCCTCGTAATCGAAGGTCCGCCCGTTAGAAATGACTTCGCGTACGTCTGCGGCGTTGTAGGCGAGAAGGTCGGACACCTGCGTCCCCTCTGGATCGATCACTTGCAGCACCTGGCCCCGGTGGATTCGAAAGCCTACCCCGCTGCGCGGGCGGATCTCGGTAACCGTCATCCGGCCCGCGGATCCTGAAAGGGGCACCGCCAGTCCTCGCCAACCACCCGCCCGCTGTACTGCCGCGCCTCGCTGACTTCGCCGAACCGAGCGAGCATCGGATTGACGTTCCCGGCGAGCGCCACGTCGCGCGTGACGATTGCCTCCCGCATGCGCTCGTAGCGCCCTTCGTTGCGCAGACGCTCGAACTGGTCATGCAGGTTGAACACCAGCGTCGGCCGCGGAACGCGGCGCGCCGGACGCGAGGCATTGGGATGCAGCCCGATCACGAAGAACGCTGCCCCGCCGAAACTGAGCGAGAAATGCGGGTCGTCAGGATCGGAGCTCACGCTGCCATCGTACGGCTGACCGCGCCAGTCGTCTTTGTCGGCCAGCGATTGCAGCCGCGCCCACATGGCGGCTTCGAACCGTTCTTCATCAAGATCGGCAGGCCCTTCGAAGATAACCGCCAAGCTGCGTAGTCCGGCGGGATTCTTGCGATAAGCCAAGGCCCAGTCGAGCAGCTCGGAATGTATTCGCACATCGTCCCACGCGCTTTCGAGAGAGTGGCATACAAGCGTCCGCAGCGTTCCGCGCGCCATTGCCGATTTCGCTCCCACGCACGGAAACCTCTCGTCGGCAATCGCCGCGAGCAGCTCTTCTCGCCCTCTGAGAACGGTATCTTCGTCGACAAGCATGAGATGGCAATTCCGGTCTGTCACGGAAACGAGAGAGCCGGAGCAATGTTCCGTGCAGGGTGGCGCGCGCGGCGAGGGGTGGTTCGCCAGAGGAGAGCAGCAGAAGTAACTGCGGGGATGAAAGATGGAGCAGGTGCTCCTCCCGTTCACCCCACTTTTTGCGGTTCAGGAAACATTGGGCCCAATGGGAGCTTTATTCTTCATGGAAGATGTCGCCGCCCGCGCAGTTCCGGCTAAGGGGGACCATCTGGCCCTCAGCTATGTCCTGCCGATTGCAGCACATGTGCCCCAAACACGCGCGTTATCCGGCTATCTTCGGAGACTCAGCCGAACGGTGGACGACGTGATTGTGGTGGATGGCTCTCCGGAAGAGATCTTCGATGCGCATGCCCGCTCCTGGTCCTCGCATGTTCGCCATCTGCGCCCGGGAATGCAGACCACGAATGGCAAGGTCGCAGGAGTGATGACAGGCGTACAGGCCGCGCGTCACGAATGCCTGATCGTCGCAGACGACGATGTTCGCTATCGGCACGCGGAACTCGTCCGGATGCGGGCCTTGCTGCAAGAACACGAGGTGGTGCGACCGCAAAATTACTTCCACCCTCTGCCGTGGCACGCGCGGTGGGATGCTGCCCGCAGTTTGCTGAACCGGCTCGGTGATGGCGACTGGCCCGGCACGCTGGGCGTGCGCCGGTCATTCCTGTTGAATGCAGGCGGTTACTCAGGAGAGGTCCTGTTCGAGAACCTCGAACTGGTTCGTACGATCCATGCAGCTGGAGGGCGCGAGGCGGTTCCGTTCGATCTATTCGTCGTTCGTCGCCCGCCGGACACAGCTCACTTCCTGTCCCAGCGGGTGCGCCAGGCCTACGACGAATGGGCACGGCCTCGGCGATTTGCCGCAGAATTGGCCCTGCTGCCTGCTGCGATACTGGTGAGCCGCCGCCGGCCGGGCTGGCTGTTGGCGGCAGCGGTCTGCACTATGGCCGCCGCGGAGGCAGGACGGCGGCGAGGAAACGGCCGAAGCGTTTTCCCGGCCAGCAGCGCGCTGTGGGCGCCGGCCTGGCTTGCGGAGCGAGCGGTGACGTCCTGGATGGCGCTCGGGACGCGGCTCATCTTCGGAGGGGTGCGCTATCGTAACACGCGTATGAGGAATGCAGCCACTCCGCGACACATCCTTGAAGAAAATGTGGGCGAACGCTCGTTCCACACGCGCGCTGAATTGGCTGCCGAAAGCAACACCCAGGAGCAGACGAACGGCTAACGGACCTGGAGATTGCGATCCCGGCGCTATTTCGCGGGCGCCGCGGGTATGGACGCCGTTTGCGCTGTGGGCGTCGACCCCGGGGTCATTCGCGCCCCGATGCAGGCTCAAGAAGCCGAGGTGTCAACCTCACCCTTGTCGCGCGCAGTTCGGCTAATACCAGCCAGAGGACTCTGTCGTGCCAAAATGCTGAGCCGGCCCGCCGTGACGGCCCGCCGGCTCATGCACTCTTATGCAATACCGTGCTTCAGCTGGCTCATTTGATCGTGGCCGGCTTTGACGGAGGTCCAGGCTTCATTCACCGCCGCTTGAGCTCGCGCTGAAAGGTCGGTGTTGCGCATGGCTGTTTCGAACTTTTCCTTGAGGTAGTCTTCGCCCCGCTCGACCTCGTTGACGATAGCTTTGTCGTCAGTCCCAGTGACCGCCGACTTCAGGTCGACAAACACGCGGTGCATAGAGCCTAGGGTTGAGGCATCATCCTCGGGAGTGCCGCCCGCTTCCGCTACGGCGGCTTGCAGCTTGGTGACGACTTGCTGGCGTTCCTGTGCGCGTTCGTTGAACAGCTCGGCAAAGCGGGGGTTCTCGACGTTCTCGGCGGACTTCTGATAGCCCTCGATGCTGTCCAGCAGAGTTGCGATCAACGTATTCAGCACGGTGACGTCGCTCGCGGTGCGGTTCTCAGCCCCGTTGGCGGGGTTAGCGGATGTATCGTGGAATTCATTCATTTGAAAATCTCCTTGCAGATGAGCCAACAACGCTTGATCGCCTGAATAGTGGCGGCACTTTCTCACCTAGACTCCGCTGTCGCACATGAGAGCCGCGCCGAAACGCCTGATGCGGGAAAACGCCGCGTTGACAGCCACAGCGCTACGGACTTGGCTGCGCACTCCTGCATCTGCGTCCGGCTACGGTCCGTCGGGTCCGAGACGTTTCAGTTGAGCGCCCAACAATCCTCGGTCGACCAGATCATGTGCGGGTATTGTCAGGCGGGAAGCCCGTCAGCAGAGTGCCGGACGACGGCATTCTCGCTGAGTGGGCCACCAGCGACAGCTACCTCTCGAATGGTAGGGTCTTCCACGCCGCGCCTCTTTGTCTGGTAGTAACGGTATCCGGCATAGCAGAGTGCTCCGAGAGCGGCGAGTTTGAACACGACAGTTCCTTCTTCTCATTATTGCGCACCGGAAGTTTACAGGCGCGCGCGCAGCTATGCAGCCACGGCGTTGACCGATACCGAACTAACGTGTTCCCGGCGGCGCCAGTAGCGATCGTGAACCGCGAATGCGAACGTCTGTACGAACGGTTCAATGAGTCCGATCGCCAGAGCTTTTCGCCAGTCCCAAGTGAGCGCATAGGCAACCATGACTGCCACTATGAGATGCATAAGAGCATAGCTCGCGGTCTTGAGGTTCAGTATATCGGCGCTGAACCCGTGGCAGCCGCGCACGGTCAGTCCTCGACCGGCGTAGTGCGGCCCGCGCCTGGTCCCGCACCCAAGTCTGCGCCAGTGACCGCATCGACGCTTGGATCGGACAGGGTGCGCTCCGCCAGAGCCTTGACAATCTTGCTGTCGTCGCTCGCCAGCTTGACGCTGGCCGTTCCATCTCCACCGTCTAGGGCGGGGGTAGGACCGTCATCGCGGTCCCACATCTCGCCCGAGTTCCAAGGGCCGTCCATGTCCCCGTCACCTTGCGAGCCGTTGACATAGAGGTTCGTGAATTCGTCCTGCCCGGGGAGCTTGCCGGGAGGGAAATTGTCGTCGATCGCGTACAGCGCCTTCTCGAAGGACTTCTGATGCGCGATTTCGCGGGTCATTAAGAAGCCCAGCGCGTCCTTGATGCCCGGGTCGTCGGTGGCGTTGATCAGCCTTTCGTAGATGATCTTGGCGCGGCTCTCCGCCGCGATGTTCGACCGCAGATCGCATGTCGGATCACCTCGTGAGTCGATGTAGGCTGCAGTCCACGGCACGCCGCTTGAATTGGTGAGCGAGGGTCCGCCGCCGTAGAGAATCGATTGCGTGTGACTGTTGCCGCCCTGATTCAGGGCGAGATACATCTCCGCTTCTTCCATCGCGCCCTCACTCAGTCGAGCCTTGACGCCCTTGTTGAGCATAGCGACGATCGACCCGATCACTTCAAGGTGGCTGAGCTCCTCCGTGGCAATATCGAGCAGCATGTCCTTGCGGCCCGGATCCACTTCACCCAAGCCTTGGGTGAAGTACCGCATGGCAGCGGCAAGCTCACCATCGGGCCCGCCAAACTGCTCCAGCAGGAACGAAGCCAGGACGGGATCCGGGCCTTCGACGCGAACCGTGTACTGCAGGCGTTTGTTGTGCATGAACATAGGGGGTTCTCCGCTCGCCAGTCTTCAAGCGAACAGATGAGTCCGCGCCCGAAAGCCAATCGCTTTCGGTGGTGGATCGCATTCGCTAACTTGTTGAACTTTGTGAAGTTTATGAAACTACAGCGGCAGAGGTCAGTTCCCCGCCCTGGAAAAAATTCCTGCTGCCCGAACTGGCTAGGTGGAGTTTCGAACGGCCGTTCCTACTTGAAGCGTAAGCTCGGTGTGGTTCTGCAGGACCAAATCCCGCCCAGGGTCCTGCCGATCTCGACTAAACCGCCTGGCGACTTTGAATTCTTGGTCGATAACGAGTTCAACTACGTCAATGAGCTGTTGCAGCCCGGCCGTCGCGCTCGAGACGAAGCTCATGCCCGAATCCGCGCTATGTTCGCTATGGAGGCGATCGTGACTGATGAAGTGGAGCCAGACACAAATCCTGCGGCGGAGCGGCGACACGGCCCTGTGAACGGGCCGACCCAATGGGCCCGGCCCGGGTGGCCTGTTCCCGCTCCGTTCGCCGATGCCTAGGTACCGTTGCGGGCAGCTGTTAGGGCGTGCTCGATGGCGGTGAGATCGTACGGTTTGTTCACCGTTGGAATGTCGGCGAGGTCCGCTTCATGGGCCGAGGCACCGTAACCTGTGGCGAAGATGAAGGGCACGCCCTGCTTGCGAAGTATTCGGGCAACTCCGTAGCTCTTCTCGCCGTGCACATTGACGTCGAGGATCGCCGCATCGGGAAGGCTCCGGGAGATGAGAGCCTCGGCTTTGGCGAGACTGGAAGCGAACTGGGGGAGTGCGCCGGCGTCGATGAGCACATCCTCTAATGCGAATGCGATGATGGGCTCGTCTTCAAGCACGAGGATTGTCAGATCGGCAACGCTCATGTGTCGTCCTGCCACAGGGTCGCTTCGATCGTGCAACGCAGACCTTCGGCTCGGAAATCGACCATCGCGGCAGATGGCAAGTGGCTGGAAAGGCCGCTCTCGATCAGGCGCAGGCCGAACCCGCCTCGCTCGGGCCGATCAATTGGAGGTCCGCCGGTCTCCGCCCACACGATGTTCAGCCGCCTGTAGCTCGCCTGCGGTTCGATCGTCCAGGTCATGTCCACTCGGCCCTCGGGCACTGAAAGAGCGCCATACTTAATGGCGTTGGTGCTCAACTCGTGCACGATCATGGCGAGCGATACGGATATTTGCGGAGGCAAGGGCACTTTCGGACCTGCTAGGACGACCCGGCTCGCGTCCAGTCCCGCCGTGGCCTCAATGGAGCCGCGAACGATGTCCCGGAGCGACGCGGCTTTCCAGCTGCCACTGGTGAGCTTCGTGTGCGCGGCAGCAAGCGCATGTAGCCGTGCGCTAAAAGTTGCGCGCGCAGTCTCGGATCCCTCAACCTGTCGGAACGATTGCATCGCCAGACCCTGGACGATGGCGAGCGTGTTCTTAACCCTGTGGTTGAGCTCGTTTATCATTAGCTCCTGCCGCTCCTCGGAATGGACTTGTTCCGTCACGTCATGCCCCTGGACGAAAATGCCGGAGACCTCGCCGGCGTCGTCCACGATTGGCTGATAGACGAAATCGAGAAAGCGCTCATCGTTCTCGCCGAGCTCGGTCGAGGTCAGCTGCACTTTCTCGCGGCTGCCGACGTAGGCCGTGCGTGATTTGGCTACACTGTCGAGCAGCTCCACAAAGCCTTGGCGCACGACCTCTGGTAATGCTTCAGACACGCGCTTGCCGACGACGTCCCGTCCGCCGACCAAGCTGCGATAAGCATCGTTGGCCATGAGAAAGCGGTGTTCGGGACCCTCGAGAACGGCAACGAAACCCGGGGCCTGTCCGAACAGCGTCCGTAGGCGGTTCGTTTCTTCGGCCAGGTCGACGTTTCGGGCCTGTACTGCTTGGGCGCGCTGCACCACGCCCACTTCATCGCGCAGCCGCCGTAAGCTGTGGAGCTCCGTCACATCGACGGTGTGCTGCAGAATGTAGAGGACGTTGCCACGTTCGTCGGTAAGCGGAGTATGTGTCGCGCTCCAATAGCGCTCCTCCATGGCACCACCGGACCCCGAGATGTCGTAGCGGATCAGTGCAATTTCGTCCGGCTCGCCTGTCGCAAGTACCCGCTCAAGAGAACGGCTCAAGGACTTGTGGCTCTCGGAGCCAGACGCGCTGGGGAACGCTTCGAACATCGGCCGGCCGGCGAGCTCAGCTCGCTCGCGCATGGTGGCTCGCAGGTATGCCTCGTTCATCCAGACGATTGTGAGTGCTGGATCGATCACGACGTAAGGATTGGGTGAACTCCCAAGCAGTGCCGTGAAATCGATAGGTGGGGGCGTCGTCTGTTCGTCCGTCAAAACGTTAACATCTACTCAAAGTTGAAGTTGGACTTTTAGGGTAAGATGGGAGGAGCAACCACCGCTCGGCTACCGCGCTTGCTTCGGCTGACGCCCGTCCGCTTTATGACGATGTCATCTCCCCTTTTCCACTGCGCCACTCGCACGGGCCTTGCAGTATCGTTTCAGTCTGTGTTCGGTTCCGCCGCAAGCGAAGACTCGCGATCAGCTATAGGCCAGTGAGACCTCGGGAACGATCGTCTGTGCCCTGGAATCCGCGTGCGGCTCGATCTCCGACTATGTCCACCCGGTCGCTTTCGGTGAGCCACGACTTCTGCGTTCTAATCCGGGGCCCCTGCGGCGGGTCCTTGCAGACCAGGCGGGGGCTTCTCCGGCGCATCCGGGTCGCGGGCATGCTGGCGATCAAGTGCCCGCATCATAGGCGTAACCGTCAAGCCGTGAAGCAGGATGGAGAGCAGCGCGACCAGTCCCACGATCGCCCAGAGGCGCTCGCCGCCGGCAAAGTCGCCGTGGTTCAGCGCATAGGCGACATAGTAGAATGATCCGACGCCGCGTATGCCGAAGAAGGCCAGTGTCAACCTCTCCGAGAGGTCGGCCTTGCAGCCGATCATGGCGATCATTCCGGTGGCGGGGCGCACCAGAAGGATGATTGCAACGGCGGCAAGCCAGTCCTGCCAGCGGAGCGGTTGCAGCAGTCCGTCTACCAAGGCTCCGCCGAACAGGACCAGCAGCACCATCATGGCTATGCGCTCCAGCTGCTCGGTAATCGCGTGCATCTGGTAGTTGAACTCGTGGTCTCGATGGGATCGCCGCAACGTCAACGCCGTCACGAATACAGCGAGAAAGCCATAGCAGTTGAGAATTTCCGTCACGCCATATGATACGAAAGTTGCAGCGATCGCGATCAGACCATCGCCCGTTCTCGCGAGCTTCGTCTCTGCCGGTATGCGGAAGGTAAGCCAGCCGAACAGTTTGCCAATCAACCAGCCGCCCGCGACACCGACGCCGACTTCCCACAGGACGCTGTGCAGCACCCACTCGCGAGCCCAGGGTTCACCCGTGGTGGCAGCCAAGCCCAGCGCGATGGCAAGATTGACGAATGGGAAGGCAAGGCCGTCGTTCAGGCCAGCTTCCGATGTTAGGCCGAAGCGCACCTCGTCTTCCTCGCCCGATCTTGGTGGTCCGACCTGCACGTCCGCAGCGAGAACCGGATCGGTCGGTGCCAGGCTCGCCCCTAGGAGCAGCGCCGCCACCCACGTGAGGCCAAGTCCCCAGCCGCCGATCAGGGTGATTGCCGCAATGCTGAGCGGCATGGTGATGGCAAGCAGCCGCCAGGTGACACTCCAGCGTCGCCATTCGAAGGTCCGGTCGAGCTTCAGGCCGGCGCCCATCAGCGCGATGATGACCACGAATTCAGTAAAGCGTTCGCTTATCGTAGGATAAGCCATCGGCAGCGGTCGCAGCGAGATCGCGGGAACGGAGAAAATCAGCGCCCCGATCCCAATGCAGATGATGGGCAACGAAAGCGGTAGGCGCCGCAACGCAAGCGGCAGCCACGCGACCAGTGCGATCAGTACGCCTGCTCCCGTAAGCCACAATATATAGGGTTCCGGCGGCGCGAGAGCGGGCATCCATTTGCAACAGCAAAGCTCGCCCGGAGTTCCTGTGCGGCCCTCGGACGATACAGTCTTTCCTTCCCCGGCATTACCCAGCGGATGGGGGTATCACAATGAAATACCGCCAGAGCGGAACGTCGGGCGCTTCGGATGCGTTGCGGGGGAGAAAGGAACATCTCATGCGCGTACTGAATATCGTTACCTTGATCCTAGTCATCGTAGGCGGACTCAACTGGGGCCTTGTGGGCCTCTTCGAGTTCAATCTCGTCGCGGCGCTGTTCGGAGAGATGTCGATGCTCTCTCGAATTGTGTACGTGCTGGTAGGCCTCTCAGCGTTGTGGCAGCTTGTTCCGCTCTTTCGCGGCGATGAAGCTCGCGCTCACGCGTAAGGGTCTTGCCGTGAGCTGATCATACCGGGCGCCTGACCCACCAGGGGCGAGTGCACTCGCGGTTCCTACGTTCGTAGTCGCTGATTGGGCGCGCAAGCCGAGCCGTTTCGCGCTGGATGGTTGCTTCTCAACACGGATTATTCGTGTTCCAGGGGCATGGTGAAGGTGAAGCGCGTCTCTTCATCCGAGGACCTTACGCCCACCGTCCCGCCGTGCGCCCTTGCAATTTCGCCTACGATGAAGAGGCCGAGTCCAAGGCCGCTTTGGCTCTTGCGCACATCGCCCCTGGCGAACGGCTGAAAATGTCTTTCGCGCGCCGCGAGTGGTATCGGGTCGCCCCCGTTTGCGACAGAGAACACGAAGTGAGCCTCTTTGTTGAAGGCCTTGACCGTGATCGGAACGTCGGCGGCGCCGTGGCGCTTCCAATGAGACCACAGGGGTGGGAGAACAACGGCTATGTTGGCGAGTGCCGCCAGCTGTTTCGCGCTCAAACACTGTCATTGCGCAGGAACTGTTTTCGTCCCGACAGCGGACGTTGGCTACCCCGGCGAGCGATAGTCGGTGATGGCCGTGACCGATCCATTGGTCACGCTGCAAGCACGATCAATGACGGCGAGGCTTCACTCGCTCATGCGATGACGTGGCAATCTTAGCCGAATTTCCACGCCATCGCTCTTGAACTCGCGAGAAATGCTTCCTCCGAGAGACCCTTGGATCGTTGCGCGCGCAAGGCGGCTGCCGAATCCTTCCTCCAGCGGTTCGCTGCTATTTCCAGGTGTACCGCGCTCGCGCCAGGTGATGCAGATACCCTCGCCCTCATCGACGCACTCTATCCGCACCTTTCCGTTCGCAACGGCCAATGCCCCGTACTTCAGCGCGTTCGTGGCGAGCTCGTGGATGAGCAGTGCAAAGTTCGTAACCGCGGCGGGGCCGATCGCAAGGTCCGGACCGGTCACGACGACGCGGCCTTCTGCCTGATCGTTCAAGTAAGGCTCGGTAACCTTGTAGATCAGGGCGTGAAGCGTCGCGACCGGCTCCGTTTCCCGGTCCCGCCCTCTCGGCATCGTCAGCGAATGAGCCCGCGAGAGCGCGCCGAAGCGGCCCTGAAGGTCCGATACCAGGACAGCTACGGAAGTCGCCTCGCGGCCGCTCAAGGTGACTATCCCGTTGGCCAGGGCAAACAGGTTTTTGACTCGGTGGTCCATTTCCTGGAGCAGGAGATCCTTCTGCTCTTCCGCGCGCCTTCGGTCGGTGATGTCGCGGGCGATCTTCGAAGCGCCGACGATTCTCCCCGTCGAATCGACGATGGGAGAGACGGACAGCGAGATGTCGACAAGACTGCCGTCCTTCCGCCTCCGCATCGTCTCGTAATGATCGATGCGTTCTCCCCGGCGGATGCGCGCGAGAATCCTGGGCTCCTCGTCCTGCCGATCCTCCGGAATGAGAATGGTCACCGGCTTTCCTAGGACTTCGTGGCCGGCATAGCCGTAGAGCCGTTCGGCGCCGCGATTCCAGCTGGTGATGACCCCGTCGAGGTCCTTCGACAGGATCGCGTCGTCCGAGAACTCCACAATGGCGGCCAGCCTCTGGGCCGCAAGTTCGGCTTCCTGGCGGCCGCTGATGTCCACCAGCATATTGACCGCGCCGGTCAACATGCCCGCTTCGTCGAAGAGCGGTGTAGGGTGAGCGAGAAACGGAACGCGCGTCCCGTCAGGCCTCTCGGCGACGGCTTCCTTCCCCCTGATGGCCCTTCCTTCCTTTAGAGCCATCGCCATCGGGCACTGGTCGTGGGGCAGGTGAGTTCCGTCGGGCCAGTAGAGCTTCCACGAGCCGCAGAATTCGCTGCGGTGGAGCTCGGGCCGAACGCCCCATAACTCGGCCGCGGCTTCGTTGTAGAAGGTGATCCGGCCCTCGAGGTCGGTCGTGTAGATCGCGGCGGGGAGAGCCTGCAGGACCGCATCCAGCTCCTCCGTCCGGTCGACCCGCCCATTTCCCCGGCTCAGCGATGCGCTGTCGCGAAAGACGTTTACCGCGCCTGTCACCTGACCGCGGTCATTCTTCAGCACTTCGATGTTCACCAGCGCCAGGATTCGGCTGCCACCGGGGCGCTCGATCTGGATCCGCTGATCCCGATAGCTCTGACCGGTCGCGAGCGCGATGGCCATGGGGCACTCTGCGGACGGCACATGCGTGCCACCCAGGTCGAGCAGACGATAGGAACCGCAAAATCGCTCACCCGGCTCGCCAAGCCGGGGCTCGCGTCCCCACAGAGCTGCGGCCGCACGATTGTATCGAACGATCAATCCGTCCGCGCTGCAAACATATACGCCAACGGGAAGGCTCTCCAGCACGAGATTATCGTCGAGTTCCTCGGCCATCGACCGTGCGACGTCGGACAGGCGGGTCGAATCAAGGGTGGCCATGTTTTCCTCCAAGTGAACGCGTGCTGGCGCCATGGCCGCTGCGGACTTCTGCTTCTCTCGGCGTGAGACAGAGGATCGTCGCGCCGGGCGATCGTAAGGGCGCGCGGTCCCGCATCCCCACCGCAAGGTATCCCTGGTGCTGGTGAGGAGGACGCAGGTGCAGCCAGTCTCGCTCCAGACGAGCTCGTCGCTCGCTCCGGGCAGGCCGTAGTTGTAGTCGCCGGGCATCAGCTTGCGTTCGTCGATCCACAGCTCGCCGTCGAGGAGATGCAGCTCTTCCACGCCGGCATGGGTGTGCGGCGGATAACTTGCGCCGGGCTCCAGGCGCACCAGCATGCTGATCCGGTGCTGTTCGGTATCGGCCGCGAGCAGCTTGCACGCGATGCCCGGCGCGACCTGTTTCCACTCCGGCTCCTGCCATTGCGGCACCGGCGGCGGCACCGGCTCCGCACCCGTTTCTTCCGCGATGCGATGCGCCAGGCGATCCTGCAGCGACCT